>JBBDXL010000091.1:0-29120 GCA_040902335.1 Burkholderiales bacterium | reverse complement strand
CTCCGGGTCGACGTAGACGACCTTGCAGTACTTCTTCAGCGTGTCGAGCTGCTGCCCGGTCTTCAGCACGAAGCCCTGGTAGACGAACGGCGTCTCGGTCCACGGCCGGTCGAGCTTGGCGACGAACATGCCGAACTCGAGCGACTCGACCGGAACTTCCCTGTATGCCATGCGTGCGCGGTGGCCGGACAATCGGAGAAGCGGATTCTGGTGCCTGCGCGCGCGCTCCGCAAGCGCGGCATGCAGTAACATGCCGGACCGGATGAAAACGGACGATCGCGCGGCGGTGCCGGAAACCATCGACCTCGGCCTGAGCCTGCAGGTCGGCAAGTACGACGTGCACAAGATGCTCGGCAAGGGCGCCACCGGCACCGTGTACCTGGCGCGTGACACCTTTTCCGGCGGCGACGTGGCGCTGAAGACCATCGAGCCCGAGGTATTCCGCGACCCCGAGTTCGGCACCCTCTACCGCTCGCAGTTCCAGAACGAGGCCTCGCTCGCCGGCAAGCTCAAGCACCCGCACATCGTCTCCATCCTCGACGCCGTGGTGGGCGAGGACTCGGGCTACATCGCCATGGAGCTGGTCACGGGAGGCGATCTGTCCGTCCATACCCAGCCGGGCAAGCTCCTGCCGGTGGCCGACGTGCTGCAGATCGGCTTCAAGTGCTGCGGCGCGCTCGACTACGCCTTCCGCGAGGGCATCGTGCATCGCGACATCAAGCCGGCGAACCTCATGCTCGCGGGCGGCAGCAACGTGAAGATCGCCGATTTCGGCGCCGCCTTCCTGCGCAAGACCCAGGCGGTGCAGAGCGCGGAGATGGGCTCGCCGTACTACCTCTCGCCCGAGCAGATCGCCGGGCGCGAGCTCACGCACCACAGCGACATGTACGCCCTCGGCGTGGTGCTCTACGAGTTGCTCACGGGGCAGCGGCCGCTGCGCGCCGAGAACCTGGACGCGCTGCTGAAGAAGATCCTCGAGCTCGAACCGCTGCCGCCGAGCGAGATCCGCAAGGACCTGCCGAAGGAGCTCGACGCGGTGATCCTGCGCGCGCTGCGCAAGAACCCCGCGGCGCGCTACCCGACCTGGGCCGAGTTCGCGGCCGAGCTCGCCAAGGTGGTGCGCCAGAGCGTGCCGCCGAACGCCATCCCCGACACCGAGAAGTACGTCGCGCTGAAGCGCGTGGAGCTGCTCGCCAGACTCGACGACGCCGATCTCTGGGAGCTGGCGAGCGCCGGCAAGTGGGCGCGCATCGACAAGGGCAAGACCATCGTGCGCGAGAACGACAAGGGCAGGAGCTTCTTCTTCCTCGCCGAGGGCGAGGTCAAGGTCACCAAGGGCGGGCGCCTCCTGAACGTGGTCAACCACAGCGAGTGCTTCGGCGAGATGGCCTACATCTGGGGCGGCGAGCTGCCGCGCCACGCCACGGTCGAGTCGATGACCAGGCTCCTGCTCGCCGAATTCGACCCGGCGGCGCTGGCGAAGATGAGCGTCGGCGCGCAGTTGCAGCTGACGCGCGCGCTGGTCAGGAATCTGGTCGACCGCCTGGCGCTCGCCAATACGCGCCTCACCGCGGCGCGTTAGGCGGCGGGAACCGGCGCCCCGCGCGAGAGTCGAACCGGCCAATGCGCGAAATCCTGGGCTTGGGTGACGAGGCGCGGCTGAACCGGCGCTGGTTCCACGACGAGTATTTCGACCTCTTCGTCTGGCAGGACGCGGGCGGGGCGCTCGCGCGCTTCGAACTGTGCTACGGCGCCGGCGCGAGCGAGCGCGCGCTGGTCTGGCTGGGCGGCGAGCGCCTGTTCCACGACGGCGCGCCCGGCGCCGCGCCCGATCTGCAGGCGCTGCTGCAGCGCTTCGAGCGCGCCGGCGGTGGGCTGCCGGCGGACGTGCGCCGCGAAGCGCTGGCGCGGATCCGGGAATACGCCGCGCGCCCGGTCGCCCGGCGCTCGGGCTACCGGCGCGCCGCCTGGCAGCAGCGTAGCGCGCCGGCGTAGCCGCGCTCAGGCTAAGATGCGCGCCATGCCCAAACCTGGCGGCTCCGGCGCGCTGCAGCACCTGCGCATCCTCGACCTGTCGCGCGTGCGCGCCGGCCCCACCTGCGTGCGCCAGTTCGCCGACTTCGGCGCCGACGTGATCAGGATCGAGTCGCCGCCGGGGCTCGACCCGAACGAGGGCATGGGCGGGGCGCGCTCGGGCTCCGATTTCCAGAACCTGCAGCGCAACAAGCGCTCGCTCACGCTCAACCTGAAGCAGCCGCAGGCGAAGGAGGTGTTCGCGCGTCTGGTGAAGACCGCGGACGTGGTGGTGGAGAACTACCGGCCCGACGTGAAGTTTCGCCTGGGCATCGACTACGACTCGCTCGCCGCGATCAACCCGCGCGTCGTCCTCGCCAGCATCTCGGGCTTCGGCCAGGACGGGCCCTACCGCGACCGGCCCGGCTTCGACCAGA
The DNA here is from genome assembly GCA_040902335.1 of Burkholderiales bacterium. Classification (GTDB taxonomy): domain Bacteria; phylum Pseudomonadota; class Gammaproteobacteria; order Burkholderiales; family SG8-39; genus JAABQT01. The sequence goes on along the minus strand of JBBDXL010000091.1, from coordinate 26,670 downwards.
TCGCGCAGGGCATGAGCGGTTTGATGTCGATTACCGGACTGCCGGGACAGGGGCCGGTGCGCGTGGGCGCGGCGGTGGCCGACGTGTCGGCGGGCCTGTTCGCCGCGCTCGGCATCATGACGGCACTGCTCGAGCGCGAGCGCTCGGGCAAGGGCCAGTGGGTGCAGTCATCGCTCCTGCAAGCCGGCATCACGCTGACCGACTTCCAGGCGGCGCGCTACCTCAAGGAAGGCGAGGTGGCGCCGCAGGTCGGCAACGATCACCCGACGAGCATGCCGACCTCGGCGTACCGGACGGCGGATGGCCACATCAACGTCGCGGCCTCGGGCGAAGGCATGTGGACGCGCCTGTGCGGCACCATCGGCCGCGAGGACCTGCTCGAGCGGCCCGAGTTCAAAGGCCAGCCAGCGCGCGCCAAGAACCGCGCGCAGCTCAACGCCGAGATCAATGCCGCGCTCGCGAAGAGGAAGAGCGCCGAGTGGATCGAAGCCCTGAACGCGGCCGGCGTTCCCTGCGGCCCGATCTACACCATGGACCAGGTGTTCGCCGACCCGCAGGTGCGCCACCTTGGCGCTGCGGTCGAGGTCGAGAGCCGCTCGCTGGGCAGGTTCCGCGTCGTCAACCAGGCGGTGAAGCTCGCGCGCACGCCGGCGCGCGTGGCGAGCGCCGCGCCGGAGGTCGGCGAGCACACCGACGAGATCCTGGCGGAGCTGGGCTACGGCAAGGAAGACATCGCGCAACTGCGCGCGGCAAGGGCCATCTGAATGGGGACTGTCCCTATCTAAGCGTTACCACGATCTTGCCGACGTGGGCGTTGGCTTGCAGGCGCTCGGCGGCTGCGGGCAGCTCGTCGAACGGGTAGACGTGATCGATCAGGGGCTTGATGCGGCCCTCGGCGATGAGCGGCAGCAGCTTTTCCGCGAAGCCGCGCCCCGTGGCGCCGCGCTGCTCGATGTTCCTGAGCTTGTTGGAGACGCCGAACAGCGTCAGGCGCTTGGCGTGCAGCGCGTCGAGGTCGATCTCGGCCTTCAGCACACCGTCCATGTAGCCGACGACCGCGAGGCGCCCCTCGAAGGCGAGCGCGCGCACGCATTCGGCGAACACCGTGCCGCCGACGTTGTTCACGCACAAGTTCGCTCCCTTGCCGCCGGTCGCCTCGAGGATGGCGTCGCAGAAGTCGGGCCGGCGCGTGGCGAGCGCGACGTCGAGCCCGAGCGGCGCGAGCTTCGCCAGCTTGTCCTTCGAGCCGGAGGTGCCGATCACCTTGGCGCCGAGGGCCTTCGCCGTCTGCAGCGCGGCGACGCCGACGCCGGAAGTGACGCCGGTGACGAGCAGCCACTCGCCCGCCTTGAGGCGTCCCTGCGCGAGGAGCATGTCGTAGACGACGAGGAACACGATCGGCACGGCCGCGGCGTCCTCCCAGCAAAGCTTCTCCGGCACGGCCATCGTCTCGCGCGCGTCCATCAGCGCGTACTCCGCGAAGGCGCCCGGGCAGCGGCCCATGACGCGCGCGCCGGGCTTGAACTGGGTCACGCCGGTACCGAGCTTTTCGACAATGCCGGCGGCATCGGTACCCGCGGGCTTTGCCGCCGCGCCCGCGCCCATGAACTCGCCGCGGTTCAGTCCCGCGGCGCGCACGCGCACCAGCATCTGCTGCGGGCCGGGCTCCGGCATCGCGGCGTCGCGCGGTTCGACAATCGCCTGGCCGTCGCCGGCGCGGATGAAGTAAGCGTGCACGATCGCGGACTCCTATTGATTGGGCACGCCGATGGCCACCGGCCGCACCGGCGAGCCCGCCGCCCCCTTTTCGCGCAGCGGCAGAATCATCGTGCACGAGGTCCACACCTTGTCGTTCGCCAGCTCGTCGAGCTTTGCGTTCTCGACATGGTGGATGCCCATCTGCGTGAGCATGTGGTGGTGCACGGCGAAGGGCAGGCCCTCGGGCGTGCCCGCCGCGGGACCGGCTTTGCCCATCAGCATGCCCTCGGGCACCGGATCCACGAACGGCGTATCGAGCCCGATGGCGACCACGCGCCGCTCGCCGAGGTACTGCGCCGCGTCGTAAGCCAGGCCCGGCGCCTTCGTGTAGTAGGTCTTCTCGGTGTCCGGATCGCGCCAGTGATCGCCCCAGCCGGTGCGCACGTACACCACGTCGCCGTACTGGATGCCGCGCTTGGCGAGGCCCTGGGCCTTCAGCATCGCCTCGATGTCCTTGCGCGTCACGAGCTCGCCCGCCTTCATCGGCGCGCCGCCGCCGAGGTGCGCTCTTGCGTCGAGCAGAACCGCGCTGGTCACGATCGGCGGCGCCTTTTCCATGCCGAGCCTGAGCAGCGGCGAATCGTTCCCCGGCTTGACGTGGGCTTGGGTGAAACCGCCGTAGTAGCGCAGGTTCTGCGCGGGGTAAGGCGGCTTGCCGTCCCACGGTTGCGCCATGAAGGCGAAATGGCCGAGCGCGTCCATCTGCGTGCCTTGCGCGCCGGGTTCGGCGCCTTCGTTCAGGGACTCGCCATTGAACCCGTGGCCGGTTCCCGGAAGGCCTGCGGTGGGCTTGGGCGTTTGCACGTACGGCCCCGTGAAAGGCGACAGCGGCATGGTGTTCGAGCGCGTGTAGGACAGCTCATACGATTTCGCCCCGCGCTGCCCGACGTGCCAGGCGCAGCGCGCCCAGGTCGCGGGCCCGATCTGGTTGGCCGTGCCGCGCTCGTCGCCGGCGGGCCACGGCGGCTGCGGCGTCTGCTTGCGCGATTGCGCGAGGAGGGTCCAGGGTTCCACGGCGCCCGCGGGTGCGGCGCACAGTGCGGCGAGAGCGAGCGCGAGGGGGGCGAAGCGAGATCGTGGCATGAATTCTCCCGGGACGAGCGCAACGGCGCCCTAATGCTAGCGTGATTCCATGTAAGCTCGCGCGTTCTCCGGGAGAGGAAAGCGAAATTGCGAATCGCCCGACTTATCCTGCTGTCGCAGCTCGCGCTGACGCCGCTCGCGGCGTCGGCCTACGGCGACAAGTTCGACGCGGCGCTCGACGCCGGCGGCGCGGGCTCGGGCGGCGCGGTGCGCGCGGAGCGCTCGCCGTATCTCGGCGACGGCGTGCGCTACGACTATCTGCCGGTGAACGTGTACGCCGGCGAGCACGCCTACCTGCATTCCGACCGCGTGGGACTGAAGCTGGATCTGGACATGGACCGGCGCGTCGACGTCTTTCTCGCGCATCGCTACGAGGGCACGCCGCTACAGCGGCCGCCGGCGGTGCTCGCCGGCATGGCGCTGCGCGAGCAGGGCACGGACCTCGGCTTCGGCTACCGCGAGCGCATGGCGTGGGGCACGCTGGGCGTGGAGTTCCTGCACAACGTCGACGACGCATCGCGCGGCAGCGAGGTGCGCCTGCGCTTGGTGGAGGAAGTCCGGCGCGGCGAGCTGCGCCTGTGGCCGCAGGCCATGCTGTCGTGGCGCGACACGAAGCTGAACGACTACTACTACGGGGTGCGCGCGGCCGAGGCGGACCTCCCCGCGCGTCCGGCCTATGTCGCGCGCTCGGGCCTCAACCTGGAGCTCGCGCTGTACGCGAGCTATCCGCTCGGCAGGCACTGGCAGCTGCTCGGCGGGATCTCGGCCACGCAGTGGGCGAGCACCGTGCGCCGGAGCCCGATCGTCGAAAACCGGGTGCAGGCCGCGGCGACGCTCGGCCTGCTCTACGAGCACTCGCCGCAGCCCGACGCCTGGAGCGCGTCGCGCCCGCTGTGGGTGAAGCTCTACCACGGCAAGGCGAGCGAATGCGACGTGCTGCAGGTGGTGCTGCTCAACTGCACGTCGACGAACACGCCCGAAGGCACGCGCGTGACGTCGATCGAGTTCGGCCGCACGCTGATCGAGCGCCTGAACGACTGGAACATGGATATCGCGGGCTACATCGGGCTGCTGCGCCACGACGAGAACGGCTTCCAGCCCGACCACTGGCAGGTCAACGCCTACTTCAAGCCGTTCTGGTACGGCTTGCCGTGGCGCGACCGCGTGAAGACGCGCATCGGCATCGGCTCGGGGCTGTCGTACGCGGAGCGCATTCCCACCATCGAGGCGCGCGACCAGGCGCGCCGCGGCGAGAACACCAACAAGCTGATCACCTACCTCGACCCGACCATCGATTTCAGCTTGGGCGACCTGATCGGCAGCCGCGCGCTGAAGAACACCTTCGTCGGCCTCGGCGTGTCGCACCGCTCGGGCATCTTCGGCCTGTCGCGGCTGCTCGGCAACGTCGACGGCGGCTCGAACTACATTTACACCTACGTCGAAGTCGGCATTTGAGCGTCGGCGGCCGGCGGCGTGCCGCGCCCCATGGCGGCGTCGTGCTGCGCCACGCGATTGCGGCCCGCGGCCTTCGCCTCGTACAGCGCGCGATCGGCGTGCGCGAGCAGCGCCTCGAGGCTGCGCCCGTCCTGCGGGTAGCTGGCGACGCCGATGCTCACCGTGCAGGGCACGCGCCCGGCCTCGGTGGCGAAAGGCGTCGATTCGACCGCGTTGCGGATGCGCTCCGCCACTTCCAGCGCACCGCGCGCCGGCGTGTCCGGCAGCATGACGACGAACTCGTCGCCGCCGTAGCGCGCCGGGACGTCGGTCGCGCGCAGCTGTCCCTGCATCGCCTTCACCACGTGCTGCAGGAGGCGATTGCCCGCCTCATGGCCGTAACTGTCGTTCACCTGCTTCAAGCTGTCCGAATCCACCATCAGGAAGCTAGCCGCGCGCGCGTAGCGCTGCGCCTGCGCGAACAGCCGGTTGGCGATCGCCACGAAGCCGCGCATGTTGTACAGTCCGCTGAGATCGTCGGTTTCCGAGAGCAGCTTGGCGCGGTTCAGGCCGTAGCGGATGTCGGCCGAGAACATGGTGGTGATGTAGGCCACCAGCACCACCGGCGCCAGCTGCGCCGCGAATCCGCCCAGATAGGCAAGCCGCAGCAAGTCCTTGCCGCCCACCTGCCAGTCGAGAAACAGGTAGCAGGCGCCGATCAGCGCCACTTCGGCGAGCGTCATCGCCTTGCCGAGGGTGAGCGCGGCGGTGATCACCACGAGCAGGTACGCGTTGAGCAGGGGGCTCGCCAGTCCGCCGGTGAACCACAGCGCCCAGGTGATGAAGGCGATCATCGCCAGCGTCTCCACCGCGACTTTCCAGCGCGTCTCGCGCTTGTAGAAGTTCGTGTAGCGAAAGCTCATCACGAACGCGGCGTAGAAGAACAGCGCCATCGACAGCGCGGGCTCGATATCGGGGATCGGTCGGCCGAACAGCACGTACACCAGCACCAGGACCAGCAGCAGCCACTCGATTTCGGCGACCGTGCGCGAGATGCCGCGCAGCTCCTCCTGCTCCACGCTGGGGAGCGTCCTGCGCTGCTCGAGGGGCGAATCGGGCATGGCGCCGCTATCATAGCCGCCTTCGGCGCAGGAGCTAAATGAGTACGTCACGAATTTGCATGATCCGCCACGGCGAGACCGCCTGGAACGCGGAAGGGCGCGTGCAGGGCCAGACCGACGTGCCGCTCTCGCCCGCGGGCGAGTCGCAGGCGCGCGCGGTGCGCGCGGCGCTCGCGGGGATGCGCTTCGCCGCGCTGTACGCGAGCGACCTGGCGCGCGTGCGCCAGACCGCGGCCCCGGCGGCGGCGCTGCTCGGCCTGCCGGTGCGCCTCGAGCCGCGGCTGCGCGAGCGCCACTACGGCAAGTTCGAGACCCTCACCTACGTGGAGGCGCGCGCGCGCCTGCCCGAGGACTACGCGCGCTTCAGGGCGAAGGATCCCGAATACGACTTCGGCAGCGGCGAGAGCCTGCGCAGCTTCTACGCGCGCGCGGTGGCCTGCGTCGCCGGCATCGCCGCGCGCCATGCCGGCGAAGCGGTGCTCGTCTTCACGCACGGCGGGGTGCTGGAGATGGTGCACCGGCACGCGCACGGCACGGGAATTTCCGCGCCGCGCGACTTCGAGATCCCGAACGCCGCCCTCAACTGGATCGAGATCGGCCCGCAGGCCTGGCGCGTGCAGTCGTGGGCGCAGGTGGCGCACCTCGAGCGCGCGCTCGACGACCTGCCGGGCTAGGACAGCTCGAGCGGAGGCTCGTCGAGGAGCGCGATCTGCTCGCGCAGCTCGAGGATGCGGTCCTGCCAGTAGCGCTGCGTGTTGAACCAGGGAAAGGCCGCGGGAAACGCGGGGTCGTCCCAGCGGCGCGCGATCCACGCCGAGTAGTGCAGCAGGCGCAGGGTGCGCAGGGCCTCCACGAGGTGCAGCTCCTGCAGGTCGAAATCGTGAAACTGCCGGTAGCCCGCGAGCACGACGCCGAGCTGCTGCATCATCGACGCGCGATCACCGGACAACAGCATCCACAGGTCCTGCATCGCGGGGCCGCTGCGCGCGTCGTCGAAGTCCACGAAGTGCGGGCCGGCGTCGGTCCACAGGACGTTGCCGGCATGGCAGTCGCCGTGCAGCCGCAGCGAACGCAGGGGCCCGGCCCGCTCGTAGCAGCGCGCGACGCCTTCGAGCGCCTGGTCCGCGGCGCTCCGCCACGCCTCGGCGAGGTCGGGCGGCAGGAAGCCGTGCGCGAGCAGCCAGTCGCGCGGCTCGCGGCCGAAGCTCTCCGCGTCGAGCGCCGGGCGCACGGCAAAGGCGCGCGTCGCGCCCACGGCGTGGATGCGGCCGATGAAGCGCCCGAGCCAGCGCAGGGTGTCCTCGTCCTCGAGCTCCGGCGTGCGGCCGCCGCGCCGCGGAAACACGGCGAAGCGAAAGCCCGCGTGCGCCTCGAGCGTGCCGCCGCCCAGGTCGAGCGGCGCCACCGCCGGGATCTCGCGCGCGGCGAGCGCCTGCACGAAGGCGTGCTCCTCGAGAATCTGCGCGTCGCTCCAGCGCCCGGGGCGATAGAACTTCGCCACGACGCTGCCGCCGTCTTCCAGCCACGCCTGGTAGACGCGGTTCTCGTAGCTGTTCAACGCGAACAGGCGGCCGTCGCCGCGCATGCCTGCGCTTTCCAGCGCGTCGAGCACGGTCTCCGGCGTCAGTCCGGCGTAGGGCGCGGGCGCAGTCATGCGATCGGCTAGACTATCACCGCGCATGAAAGCTTCGGCCGAGAACGTCGTCGAGATCCGCGACCTGCATTTCGCCTACAACCAGCATGTGCTGTTTCGCGGCCTGTCCCTGGCCGTGCCGCGCGGCAAGGTGGTCGGCATCCTCGGCACCAGCGGCTGCGGCAAGTCCACGCTGCTGAGGCTGATCGGCGGCCAACTGCGCCCCCGCCGCGGCACGATCCACGTCGACGGCCAGCCGGTGCACGAGCTCGACGGCGGGCCGCTCTACGCCCTGCGGCGCAAGATGGGGATGATGTTCCAGACCAGCGGGTTATTCACGGATCTCAGCGTGTTCGAGAACGTCGCCTTCCCGATCCGCGAGCACACCGCGCTGCCCGAGGAACTGATCCGCAGCCTGGTGCTCATGAAGCTGCACGCCGTGGGCTTGCGCGGGGCGCACGCGCTGCGCGTCGGCGATCTTTCGGGCGGCATGACGCGGCGCGTGGCGCTCGCGCGCGCCATCGCCATGGATCCGATGCTCACCATGTACGACGAGCCTTTCGCGGGCCTGGATCCCATCTCGCTCAACGTCATCGCGAGCCTCATCCGCACGCTGAACGACGCGCTCGGCGCGACCTCCATCATCGTGACCTACGACGTGCACGAGTCGCTCAAGGTCGCCGACTACCTGTACGTGATGTCCGAGGGTGTCGTGATCGGCGAGGGCGCGCCCGCCGAGCTGCGCGACTCGAAGGACGCGCGCATCCACCAGTTCCTGCACATGGAGCCCGACGGCCCGGTCAGGTTCCACTACCCGGCGGCGCCGCTGCCGGCCGAGCTGCGGCTGGAATGACCCGGGCCGCCGGCCCGGGCTACGCTTTGGCGTCCTTGGGGATGAACTTCAGCGCCACGCCGTTGTTGCAATAGCGCAGGCCAGTGGGCGCCGGCCCGTCCTTGAAGATGTGCCCGTGGTGGCCGCCGCAGCGCCGGCAGTGATACTCGGTGCGCGGGTAGATCAGGTAGTAGTCCGTCTTGGTCGTGAACACGTCCGGGATGGTGGTGAAGAAGCTCGGCCAGCCGGTGCCGCTGTCGAACTTCATCGCCGACGTGAACAGCGGCAGGTCGCAGCCCGCGCACGCGAACACGCCCTGGCGCTTCTCGCGATCGAGCGGGCTCGAGCCGGCGCGCTCGGTGCCGTCCTCGCGCAGCACGTTGTAGGCGGCGGGCGACAGGCGCTTGCGCCACTCGTCCTTGGACAGCTTCACCGCGTCCGCGGCGGCGGGCACGGGTGCCCCGGCGGCGAGGAAGGTCTTCCAGTTCTGCTGCAGCTCTTCGACCATCGCCATTCCTTTCTTCTGCGCGTGTGCCAGCCAGGACGCCCCCGCCAGGGGGACGGCCAGCAGCGCTTTCAGTAGTCCGCGTCGATCCATGGGGCCTCCTTGCGCAGTTTAGTCGAATGCCGCCGCGGTTCCTGACAAACGGCAACGGCCAGCGCTTGCTGGCCGTTGGACTGCCCGCCTGCCGGCGAGTTCTAGTAGCCGCCGTGGCTGGCGATGACCGCGCCGAGCACGGCGCCGACGATCAGGCCGCCGAGCACGTCGTGCGAGCTGCTCGTGCGATAGACCACCGTCGGCTGGTGCCGGACGATGACCGGGCGATGCACCACCGTCCGGGGCTGAACGTAGACGGGCCGATGCACGACCACCCGGCGTTGCGCATGGTAGGGCACGTGCCTTTGCACCACGACCACGCGGCTCTGGAAGCGGTCGCCCCGCTGAGCGTGGCGGTCGCCCCGGTAATTGTCCGCGTAGGCGGGGGCGGTGGCGAGCAGCACGGTACCTGCGAGCGTGGCGAGCGTGATCTTCTTCATGTTCATGGCCGACTCCTTTCGTTGTGGGTCCGGCATCTGCAATGTCGCCGGCACGCAGCCATGGTTGTCCCGCGGGGCGGTAACGTGTGTAACGGTGTGTTACCCGCGTAACGGCGGGGAGGCACTATGTCTTGTGCTTGTGCAGCGGGCGCGCGAGGCGCGCCGGCGCGCGATACTGGAGGAGGGCGCCGATGCGGCGCTCGAAGGGGTCGCGGCGGACGAGGGCGCGCTGTTCGCGCCAGGACAGCAGCCGGGAGTGGGGCAGGGCGTCCAGCCGTTCGGCCACCGCCCAGGCGCCCTTGGGCGCCGTGACCCACTCGGCGGGGCGCATCGCGCGCAGGTCGAACGGCCGCGAGAACTCGCGCAGCGTCTTGTGCTCGCGCCGGTTGGAATACTCGTGCAGGTACGACATCGCCAGCTCGCGCAGGCTGCGGTACACCGGGTCGCGCCAGCGCAGCGCGAAGCCGTTGGTCTTGGAGATCGCGCCCCAGCGGCCCCCGCGCCGGAACAGCGCCACTACGTGGTCGAAGTCGCGCACCGCGCGCATGTCGAGCAGCAGCGGCGGCTCGCCGTGCACCCAGAGCGCCGCGGCGGCGAGCATCGCGCCCTCGATGCAGTGCGCGCGCCGCGTGCGCAGCACCTCGCGCACGCTGTTGCAGGTGTCGCCGTGCGGCTCGAAGTTCTGCTTCAGGTCGTACAGGAAGGCCTGGATCTTGCGCGGGGTATCCAGGCGCCTGAGCACGGCGAACTCGGCCTTGCTGAGTCCGAGGTCCTCGCGCCGCGCGCTCCGCCGCCTGGCCGTCATGGGGGCGCATCTTGACATGGCCCGGCGCTTGGAGGGATACTTAACCTTATGGTTCAGTATCAGGACGCCGTCCTCGACCGCGTGTTCTCCGCCCTGGCGGACCCGACGCGCCGCCACGTCCTCGAGTCGCTCGGGCAGGGCAACCTCGCCGTGTCCGAGCTCGCCGAGCCGCACGGCATGTCGCTGCCCGGGTTCATGAAGCACCTGCGCGTGCTGGAGGAGGCCGGGCTGATCGCGCGCACCAAGGAGGGGCGCGTGGTGAGCTGCGAGCTCTCGGCGGCGCCGATGAAACAGGCCGCGACCTGGATGCAGCGCTACGAGAAGTTCTGGACCGAGAAGCTCGACTCGCTCGCGCGCTACCTGTATCAACAAGAGGAATTGCAGACATGGACGAAGCCAGGCTCGCCGAAAAGCCCTCGCTCACCCTCGAGCGCTTCTACCCCGTCGCCCCGGAAAAAGTCTGGCGCGCCTGGACCGAGCCGCAAGCGCTGAGCCGCTGGTTCGGGCCGGGCGGCCCGCAGCCGGTGGCGCTCGCCGAGCTCGACGTGCGCGTCGGCGGGCGCTTCCGCGTGCTGTTCGGCGGCGCCGCGGGAACCGAACACGAGGTGCAGGGCGTCTACCGGGAGGTGGTGCCGAACCGCAGGCTGGCGTTCACCTGGGTGTGGCCGCGCACCACGCCGGAGCGCGGGCTGCTCGCTGCGCAGACCGCGCGCATCGAGGCGTTGCGCGCGCAGCGCGCGGCGGTGGCGGATCTGTACCGGGCGCTGGGCGGCTAGAGGATCCTAAGCCGCGGGGCGCAGCAGATAGGCGTCCATGGCGAGCACGCCGCCCTCGACGTGCTCGACGAAGCGCTCGGCGCGCGCTTTTTCTCCCGCTGCGCCGAGCGCCACGAACAGCGGCAGGAAATGCTCCTCGCTCGGATGCGCGCGCACGCCCGCCGGCGACAGCTTGCGGTAGTCGGCCAGCCGGTCGTAGTCGTGCGCTTCGATGCACCGGCGCACCCATTCCTGGAATTCGGCCACGTAAGGCTCGGCGCGCCCGACGCCCGTGTCGCGCACGCTGCGCAGCTCGCCCAGGTTGTGCGTCAGGTGCCCGGAGCCGACGATCAATACGCCCTCGCGCGAGAACGGCGCGAGCGCTGCCCCGAGCGCGAGGTGGTGGCGCGGCCCGAGCGCCGGCTGCACCGAAACCTGCACTACGGGCACGTCGGCCCGCGGATAGGCGTAGAGCAGCGGCGTCCAGGCGCCATGGTCGAGGCCGCGTTGCGGATCGACGGAAACCTCAAAGCCCGCGGCGGCGAGCAGCTGCTCTGCGCGCCGGGCAATATCGGGCGCGCCCGGGGCCGGATAGCGGATCTCGTACAAAGGCCGCGGGAAACCGCTGAAATCGTGAATCGTCTCGGGACGCGCGGTACCGGTAAGCGCGGGCTGCCCGGTTTCCCAGTGTGCCGAAGCGATGAGAATCGCGCGCGGGCGGGGCAGCCGCCCACCGAGCGCCTTCCAGGCTCGGCCGGTCGCGGTGGCACCGGCCTCGAGCGCGTGCATCGGCGAGCCGTGCGAAATGAAGACAGCGGGCAGCGGCACGCTAGACTGTGTCATATGCACCGATTCTCCCAGAAACCATGAGACTTCCGCTTGCCCTGTTGTGCGCGCTGGCCGCGCTGCCCGCCGCGGCGCAGGAGGCGCCGGCCTCCGGCGCGCTGCAAAGCTTCACGGTGAACCAGGCGCAAGGCGGGATCGAGCCGCCGCTCACCGAGAACGAACCCGTGTACTTCGTGATGGGCACGCGCGGCGGCACCAACGCGCGCTTCCAGCTCTCCTTCAAGTACCGCCTGTTCGACCGCAGCCTGGGGTGGGGCCGCGATCAGCCGTGGCTGAGCGCCTTCTACCTCGGCTACACGCAGACCACGATCTGGAACCTGCAGGGCGATTCCAGACCGTTCCGCGACACGAGCTTCCGGCCTTCGCTGTTCTGGGCCTGGGAGCGCACCGACGACAAGACCTGGGTCGACGCGCTGCGCGCGGGCTTCGAGCACGAATCGAACGGCAGGGACGGCGTGCAGTCGCGCAAGATCAACATCCTGTTCGTGCGGCCCGAATGGCGCTGGGAGCTGGACAACGGCAAGCGGCTGGAATTCATGCCGAGGATCTACGGCTACCTCGCAAAGGAGGACAACCCGGACATCGAGCGCTTTCGCGGCTACGTCGACTGGCGGCTGCGCTACGGCGACGAGGTACGCAGCTGGTCGGCGATGGCGCGGCTCGGCACGGCGGGCAAGGGCAGCCTGACGCTGGACTGGTTCGAGCGCACGCGCGTGCTCGGCTTCGGCCCGGTGTCGGGCTACGTCCACGTGCAGTTCTTCGCCGGCTACGGCGAGGACATCCTCGACTACAACCACCGCTCCAAGTCGCAGTTGCGCCTGGGCTTCGCCATCGTGCCCTAGCAGTGCGCGCTCAGGTCGTGGAAGGCCGCCAGGTGTAGGGCACGGGGCTGGTCGAGCGCAGCACGCGGATCATGCGCATCGCCGCTTCGCGCCCCCGGTAGTAGCCCGGCACGACGATGGTCTCGTCGAAGCCCATGGCACGATAGAAACCGCGCGCCGCCTCGTTGCCGGCGCGCAGCTCCAGGTGCACGCTGGCGATGCCGGCGGTGCGCGCCGATGTCATCAGCCAGTCGACCAGGCGCCGGCCGATGCCCATGCGCCGCTGCGTGGGCCGCACGGCGAGCAGCACGAGGTGCGCGCGCTCGTCGCCGAATTCCATGATGGCGAAGCCGGCGATGCGGCCGCGGTCGCAGGCCACCGGCGTCAGCGTCTCGCGGTCGCGGATCGCCTTCAGCACGCGCGCGGCGTCGTACTTCCAGCCCAGTCCCGATTCCACCAGGTCGCGCGACATGAGCGCGATCGCCTGTGCGTCGCGCTGCCCGGCGAGCCTGACCGAAATGGCGTGCGCGTTCATGCGGGAAGTCTAATCGCAATTCCGGCACATTGTCATCGGTCGGCCGCGCTGGCGAAGCGTTCGCGGATGCGAACCGCGCGCTCCAGCCCGTCCGCGGCTTCGAGCACCTTCAGCCGCAGGTCCGCATCCAGGTCGCCGCGCAGAAAGCGCTGCACCGCGGCGAGCGCCCCCGGGTCCGCCTGGCCGCCGAGAAAGGCCCCCAGCCAGTGCTCGACGAAGAAGATCTTGCGCCGGCGCTTGAGCTCGGGCAGGCGCGCCAGTGCCGCGCCGAGCAGAGGGGCGGTGTACGCCGCATGCTCGGGCGCGTTGAACGGCGCGAGCGCCTCCTCGATCCAGCTCTCGGGCAGTTCGGCGTCGCGCGTGATGCGCCGGAACATGGCGCGCTTGGCCTCGGCATCGGCGAGCGCGGCGGATGCGGCAAAGGCGTAGCGGCGCGCGTTGTCGCCGCGCTCCGCGGCGGCGGCCTCGGCGAGCAGCCGCGGCCCGTCGGGATCGGCACGCACCAGCAGCCGCGCGATGAGGCGGTAGCGGTCGCGCTCGCCCAGCTCGAGGCCGGGCGCGGCGAGCGAGCCCTCGAGCAGGCGCTTCAGGTCGGCGAGCGCCGCGCCCGACCAGGCAAGCGCCACGAAGGCGCGCAGCATCAGCCGCCGGCGGCTTTCCGGGCCTTCGCCCAGCGCCGCGCCGAGCAGCGCGCGCTCGAGCCGCGGCGCGAGGCGATCGCGCCGCGCCTCCGAGAGGTAACGCCGGAACGCCGTCTCCACGCGCACCAGCAGGCCGGCGAGGATCACGTCGTCGCTTTCCTCGGGCACGAGCGCGAGCGCGAAGTCGATGAAGGCCGCGGGGTCGAGCTCGGCGTCGCGCACGCTCTCCCACAGCGCCTCGACGAGCTGCGCGCGCAGCAGGCCGTCGGGCAGCGCGCGCGGCTCGGCAAGCAGCGCGTCGCGGCTCGCGGCGTCGAGGAGAAAACGCCCGTAGCCGAAGTCGCCGGCGTTGGGGTAGCGCCAGCGCACCACGCGCCGGCCGGCGGGCCCGGTGACCGCCGCGGCCGCGTGCTCGAGCCGCACTTCGGAGGTGACGACGCTGCCGTCGGCCGCCGCCGCGGCCACGACCAGCTTCTGCGGCCATACGCCGTTCGCGCCCAGCGTGTCTTCCTGGACGAGCTGCACGCCGCCTGCTGTCTCGCGCAGCGTCACGGTGGGCAGTCCCCGCCGCTGCACCCAGGCCGCGGCCCAGGCCTGCAGGTCGCGCTGCTCGACCCGCTCGAAAGCGCGCACCAGGTCGCTCCAGTCCGCGGCGCCATAGGCGTGCCGCTGCAGGAAGTCGCGCATCGCGCGCCGGAACACGTGATCGCCAAGATAGAACTCGGCCTGGCGCAGCACGGCGGGCCCTTTCGCGTACACGATCGAGCCGTAGGCGGACTTGGCCGCCGAGAGATTGGCGAGCGGCTGGCGCAGCGCCGTCGTGCCCGCGGTGGCGTCGGTGCGGTACGCGCCCGTCTTCAGTGCGTGAAACGCGCTCCAGGGCTCGAGCTCCGGCACGATCGCGGCGGCCGCCTTCGCCGCCATGAAGTTGGCGAAGCCCTCCTTCAGCCACAGGTCGTCGAACCAGCGCATGGTGACGAGGTTGCCGAACCACTGGTGCGAGGTCTCGTGGAAGATGAGCTGCGCGCGCCGCAGCAGGTCGGGACGGCTCGGCGGGTCGGGAAACAGGATCGACTGCTCGTTGAGGAAAGTGGCGCCCGCGTGCTCCATGCCGCCGTAGGCGAGCTCGGGCACGAGCACCAGGTCGTACTTGGCGAACGGGAAGCGCCGCCCGAACTCCGCCTCGAAGTAGGCGAGCGCCAGGCGGTTGAGCCGCAGCACCTCGTCGGCGTGCTCGCGCGCGCGCGCGAGCTGCGAGCGGCGCACGTACAGCCGCACCGGCTCGCCCTCCTGCGTCAGGACGTCGAACGGCCCGGCGGCGAAGGCGAACAGGTAAGTCGAGATCGGCTCGGTTGCGGCAAAGCGCACGCTGCCCGGGGCTTCCTCGATCGCCGGCGCGTTGGAAATCGCGCGCCAGTCCCGCGGCAGGCGCAGCGCGAGGCGAAAGCGCGCCTTCAGGTCGGGCTGGTCGAAGCAGGGAAACACGCTGCTCGCGTCCGCCGGGACGAACAGCGTATACACGTAGCTCGAGCCGTCCTCGCGGTCGCGGTACAGCGTGAGCGCGCTGCCCGCGACGGCGATCGGCGCGCTGAACGCGAGCTCGACACGGTTGCGGCCGCGCTTCAACGCCGCGCGCGGCACGACCAGGTGCTGCTGTTGCATCCGCGCCCGCACCGGCTTGCCGTTCACGCGCAGGCCGCGCACCGGCGGGCCGCGCCAGTCGAGCACCAGCGGGACGCGGCTAGCGAGCGTCACCTGCAGCTCGAGACTGCCGCTCGCGCGCCTGCGGCGCATGTCGATTCGCAGGTCCAGCGCATACGCGGGATCGCGGTAGTGCTGCGCGCGCCAGCGCGCGAGCTCCAGCGACACGCCGGGCTCGAGGCGGGGAGGCGACTGGCCGGCCGCCGCGGGAATATGCGCGGCGAGCAGAATCAGGAGAGCGGCGCCGGCTCGCATGCCGCGCGCGGCCGCCCCGCTCAGCGATCCAGGCGCGCGAACAGGGCGGGCGCCAGCACGAGCAGCGCCACGAGCAGCGCGACCGTCGCCGGCGCCCGCAGGGCGAGGAGCGCCAGCGGCGCGGCGACGAACACCGCCCCCAGGAGCCACGGCACCCGCGGGACGCGACCGAGGTCCGCGCCGAGCTTGCGCTTCAGCCAGCGGGCGAGCTTGCCCGGCGCGGGGCCGGTGCGGTGCCCGAGCGCGCGAGAGAGCGAGCGTTCCTCCAGCCACGAGAACAGCACCAGGCTCAGCACGAACAGGCTGCCGATCAGCGTCACGGGCGCGAGCAGCAGGCCGACCAGCGCCGCCACAGCGTTCGTTCCCACGAACGCCACGATGGGCGTCAAGGCGCAGGCGAGCGCAGTGACCACGACCAGCAGGAAAGCCGGCACCACCAGCCGCAGCCGGGCCGCGAGGTAGTCGCGGAAGGCGTCCAGCTCGCGATAGCGCCGCACCAGCCCGGCAGCATCGTCCAGCGACCCGAGGAGCTGCTGGCCGAGCCATTGCGGCACCGAGACTTGCGGTTGCGTGGTTGCCATGACCGCCTCCTTCCCTGTCAGGAACTGCAAGCGCAGCATACGGAACTCCCGGCGGAAAAGCCGGGAAAAATTACGCACTCGCGGTCGCCTCGCTTAGACTTGCGGCGCTGCGCGCGCGCCGCGCAGAATCAGGGAGGCTGCCTTGGAATCGATCGATCGCCCCACCATCCAGCGCTCGGCCATCGACCTCGCCGACGACGTCAAGCTGCGCGCGCCGCAGGCCGCGGCCGAGAAGCTCGCGCACTATGGCGGCGCCGAGGTCGCCGCGGCGCTGCTCAAGCTCTCGCCCGGCTTCGCGCAGGATGTCCTGACCTACCTTCCCGCCGATACGCGCGAGCGCGCCCTCGCCGCCGCGCCCGTCGAGATCGCGCGCCAGTGGCAGCGCAACGCCCTCTACGAGGAGGGCACCATCGGCCGCATGATGGAGCCGCTGTACGCGGCATTTCCGCCGCAGGCCACCGTCGGGCAGGCGATCGAGGCGCTGCACGAGCTGGTGAAGCATGCGTTCATCACCTACATCTATGTCGTCGACGAGGACGAGCGGTTGCTCGGCATCGTCACCATGAGGGACCTCCTGTTCAACGAGCGCGCGCAGGCGCTGCGCGACGTGATGCTCACCGATGTGTTCGCGCTGCACGCCCCGACGCCGCTCGACGAAGCGATGCGGCAGGTGCTCGACCGGCACTACCCCGTGTATCCGGTGGTCGACGCCGAGAACCGCATCCGCGGCCTGGTGCGCGGCCAGAGCATGTTCGAGGCGCGCGCCTTCGACATCGCGGCGCAGCCCGGCAGCATGGTCGGCGTGGAGAAGGAGGAACGCATGGGCACGCCCTGGCAGCGCAGCCTCTTCATGCGCCACCCGTGGCTGCAGCTGAACCTGCTCACGGCTTTTCTCGCCGCGGCGGTGGTCGGCATCTTCCAGGACACCCTCGATCGCCTGGTGATCCTGGCGCTGTTCCTGCCCGTGCTCGCCGGCCAGTCCGGCAACACCGGCTGCCAGGCGCTCGCGGTGACGCTGCGCGGCATGACCATCGGCGAGCTCAAGCCCGGCTCCGAGCGCACGCTGATCACCAAGGAGGCGGCCCTCGGCCTCCTGAATGGCGCGGGCGTCGGCCTGGTGGCGGCGATCGGCATGTACGTCACGGCGAGCAGCCAGGAGTCCGAGCATCCGATCCTGCTCGCCTTCGTCGTGTTCATGGCCATGGTCGGCTCGTGCGTGGCGAGCGGGCTCTCGGGGGCCATGGTGCCCCTGACGCTGAAGCGCCTGGGCTTCGACCCCGCCACCGCCTCCAGCATCTTCCTTACCACCGCCACCGACGTGGTGAGCATGGGCATGCTGCTGGGGCTGGCGGCGCTGTTGATCTGATTTTCCGCATCGCGGTGCCTCCGGTCGGGGTTTCATGGTCTCGTGACTTTGCCCGGAGATTCATCGGGCAAAGTCACGAGATATATGAAGATCCGAACCCGCACCGCCTCGGGCCTCGGAAAATTTGGGTCTGTCCCTATCGATTGCTTTGGACTACCATTTTGACGGGCGGCGCGGCCAAGGGAGGTCGGCATGCAAGTCAAGGAGATCCTGAGGGTCAAGGGCAACCGGCTGCTCACCATCGAGCCGTCGGGCCGCGCGACGGACGCGGTGAAGACCATGTCGGAGCAGAACCTGGGCTCGCTCATCGTGCTCGACCAGGGGCGCATGGCCGGCGTGCTGACGTTCCGCGAGATCCTGCAGGCGCTGGCGCAGCGCAACGGCACCCTCGGCGACCTGCGCGTCGCCGACGTCTTGGTGCGCGACCCGGTGACCGCAACCCCCGACATGGAAGTGAACGATCTGCGGCGCACCATGCTCGATTCGGGCGCGCGCTACCTGCCGGTGGTGCAGGACGGGAAGCTCCTCGGGGTGATCTCGTTCCGCGACGTCGCCAAGGCGGTGCTCGAGGAGCAGGACTTCGAGAACAAGATGCTGAAGGGATACATCAAGAATTGGCCCGCGTAGGAAGTTCCTCCTCGGCACTTCGGCGCTAGCGCTCGCCGCGGCCGGCGCCGTCTGGCGCTGGTGGCCCGAGCAGGGCCTGTGGAATCCCTGCCTGGCGCGCCTGCCGCGCCGCCTGGCCGATCACGAGCTGGTGCGCTCGGCCTGGCAGGGGCTCGACCCCGCCCAGGTCTGGGACGCGCATGCGCACCTCGTCGGCACGGGCGATTCGGGCAGCGGCGTGGTCGTCAATCCGCGCATGCAGAGCCTGCTCAATCCCGCCGCATACGCGCGGCGCCTGTTCTTCCTCAACGCGGGCTGCGCGCACGATGCGCCGGGCAGCGTCGATCGCGCTTATGTCGAGCGGATGCTGAATCTCATGGACGGCATGCGCGCGGGCGCGAAGCTTCTGCTGTTCGCCTTCGACCGCGTGCACGACGAGCGCGGCGCGGTGCAGTGGGAACGCACCGGCTTCTACGTTCCGAACGCCTACGCGCGCGACGCGGCGCGCGCCCACCCGCAGGTGTTCGAGTGGGCCGCCTCGGTCCACCCGTACCGCGCCGACTGTGTCGAGGCCCTCGAGCGCGCGAAGGCCGAAGGCGCGCGCGCCGTGAAGTGGCTGCCGGCGGCGATGGGCATGGATCCGGCATCGCCGCTCTGCGACCGCTTCTACGCGGCGGCGGCGCGCCTCGCGCTGCCGATCATCTCGCACGCGGGGCTGGAGCGCGCGGTGATGGGAACCGACACGCAGGACTACGGCAACCCGCTCAAGCTGCGCCGCGCGCTGGACGCCGGAGTGCGCGTCGTGGTCGCGCACTGCGCTTCGCTCGGCCAGGACCGCGATCTCGACCAGGGGCCGGGCGGTCCCCACGTGGACAGCTTCGAGCTGTTCGCGCGCCTGATGCAGGAGCCGCGCTACGCCGGGCGCGTTTACGGCGACATTTCCGCGATGACGCAGGTGAATCGCGCCGGCGGATCGCTCGCCCGCGTGCTCGAGCGCGCAGAGTGGCACCCGCGGCTGCTGAACGGCTCGGACTACCCGCTGCCCGGGCTGATGCCGATGTTCTCGGTGGAGTACCTCGTCTCGCTCGGCCTGCTGGAGCCGGCGGCGGCGCCGGTGCTCTCGGAGATCCGCGCGCACAACCCGCTGCTGTTCGACTTCGTGCTCAAGCGCAGCCTGCGCGCGAACGGCAGGGCCTTCGCCGCCAGCGTGTTCGAGACGCGGCGCTTCTTCGAAGGCGCCGTGTAGAATTTGCGCATGTCCGGCAACAGCTTCGGCACGCTGTATTGCGTGACCTCGTTCGGCGAATCGCACGGTCCGGCCTACGGCGGCGTCGTCGACGGCTGCCCGCCGGGGCTGGAGCTGTCGGCCGCCGACCTGCAGGGCGAGCTCGACCGGCGCAAGCCCGGCAGCTCGCGCCACGTCACGCAGCGGCGCGAAAGCGACGCCGTGGAAATCCTTTCCGGGCTGTACGAAGGCAGGACCACCGGCACGCCGATCGGCTTTCTGGTGCGTAACGAGGATGCGCGCCCGAAGGACTACGCGGCCATCGCACAAACATTCCGCCCGGGCCACGCCGACTACACCTACTGGCAGAAATACGGCGTGCGCGACCCGCGCGGCGGCGGCCGCGCGTCGGCGCGCGAGACCGTGGTGCGCGTGGCGGCCGGCGCCATCGCCAAGAAGTGGCTGGCCACGCGCTACGGCGTCGAGGTGCGCGGCTACCTCGCGCAGCTCGGGCCGCACCGCATCGCGTTTCGCGATTGGGACGCGGTCAACGCCAACCCGTTCTTCGCGCCCGATGTGGGCGTCGTCGCGGAGCTCGAGAAATTCATGGACCAGCTGCGCGCAAGCGGCGATTCCTGCGGCGCGCGCGTCAACGTCGTGGCGCGCAAGGTGCCGGTGGGCTGGGGCGAGCCGGTGTACGGGCGCCTCGACGCCGACATCGCCGCGGCCATGATGTCGATCAACGCCGTGAAGGGCGTCGAGATCGGCGCCGGCTTCGCGTCGGTGGAGCAGAAAGGCAGCGAGCACGGCGACGAGATGTCGCCGCAGGGGTTTCTCGCCAATAACAACGGCGGCGTGCTCGGCGGCATCTCCACGGGCCAGGACGTGCTCGTCTCGGTCGCGCTCAAGCCCACCTCGAGCATTCGTCTGTCGCGACGCACGATCGACGTGCGCGGTGCGGCCGCCACGGTGTCGACCAGTGGCCGCCACGATCCCTGCGTCGGCATCCGCGCCACGCCGATCGCCGAAGCGATGCTCGCCTGCGTTCTGATGGATCACGCGCTGCGGCATCGCGCGCAGTGCGGCGACGTGACGCCGCCGACGCCGCCGGTATAGAAAAGCCGATTGGAATCCATTACAGTATCGCTCCACCCCACGCGAGTGAGGCAATAACATGAGTAGCAAGGGGCAGCTGCTACAAGACCCGTTCCTGAACACCCTGCGCAAGGAACACGTTCCCGTCTCGATCTATCTGGTGAACGGCATCAAGCTCCAGGGGCAAATCGAATCGTTCGACCAGTACGTGGTGCTGCTGCGCAATTCCGTGACGCAGATGGTCTACAAGCACGCCATTTCCACGGTCGTGCCCGCGCGCGCCATCAGCCTCGGCGCCGAGCCCGAAAAGGACGCTTGATCCCCGCGGTCGCGCCCGACAATCAGGCCGCGGTGCTCGTGAGCCTGGACCTCGGCGGGGTGGCCCCCGAGGACGCTGCCGAAGAGCTGCTGCGGCTGGCCGAAAGCGCCGGCATCCGGCGCCACGCCGAGGTGCGCGGCCGGCGCCAGCGCCCCGACCCCAAGTTCTTCGTCGGCAGCGGCAAGGTGGAGGAAATCTCGCGGGCGGCGCAGGACCTGAACGCCGCGACGGTGATCTTCAACCACGCCCTGTCGCCCGCGCAGCAGCGCAACCTCGAGCAGGCGCTCGACCGGGAGGTGCTCGACCGCACCGAGCTGATCCTCACGATTTTCGCGCAGCGCGCGCAGACCCACGAGGGCAAGCTGCAGGTCGAGCTGGCGCGGCTGCAGCACCTGCAGACGCGTCTGGTGCGCGGCTGGACCCACCTCGAGCGCCAGCGCGGCGGGCTGGGCAAGACCGGCGGCCCCGGCGAGAAGCAGATCGAGCTCGACCGGCGCATGATCGCGGACCGCGTGCGCATGCTCAAGGGCAAGCTGGAGCAGTTCCGCGATCGCCGCGCCGTCCAGCGCCGCGCGCGCGCGCGCGGCGATGTGCTCTCGGTATCGCTGGTGGGCTACACCAACGCCGGCAAGTCGACGCTGTTCAACGCGCTGGCGCGCGCCAGGGCGCGCGAGGCGGACCAGCTGTTCGCGACGCTGGACACCACCACGCGCCGCGTCTGGCTGCCCGCTGCGGGCACGGTCGTCATCGCGGACACGGTCGGCTTCATCCGCGACCTGCCGCACGGGCTGGTGGCGGCGTTCCGCGCGACGCTTGAAGAAACGGTGCGCGCCGACCTGCTGCTGCACGTGGTGGACAGCGCATCGCCCGCTCGCGGGCAGCAGGCTGCCGCAGTGAACCAGGTGCTGGCCGAGATCAACGCCGGCGAGATCCCGCAGATCCAGGTGTGGAACAAGACGGACCTGTCCGGGCTGCAGCCGGGCGTCGAGCGCGACGAGTGTGGTAGGATTGCCCGCGTATTCGTGAGCGCGCGCAGCGGCGCCGGCCTCGCCGATCTGCGGGGCGCGATCGCCGAGGCCGCCAGAATGCGGCAGCCCCGCACCCCTTCTCCGGAACCGATCTCACAGTAATGTCATTGAACGACCCGAACTGGGGGCGTGGCTCCCGCGGCCCCGGCGGCAATCAGGGCCCGCCCGACCTCGACGAGCTCTGGCGCAGCTTCAACCGCAAGCTGAACGACCTGTTCGGCGGCCGGCGCGGCGGCGGCGGCGACATGCCGCCGGCGTCGCCCTCCGGGCGCATGCTGGGCGGCGGCGCCGGCGTGCTGCTGGCGCTGGTGCTCGCGATCTGGCTGGCGAGCGGCTTCTACATCGTGGACGCCGCCTCCAAAGGCGTGGTGCTCACCTTCGGCCGGTACACCGAGCAGACCGACCCCGGCCTGCGCTGGCGCATGCCGTTCCCGGTCCAGTCGCACGAGATCGTCAACCTGTCGCAGGTGCGGACCATCGAGGTCGGCTACCGCAACATTGTCAAGACGAAGGTGCTGAAAGAGTCGCTCATGCTGACCGACGACGAGAACATCGTCGACCTGCAGTTCGCGGTGCAGTACGTGGTGACGGACGCCCAGGCCTGGCTGTTCAACAACCGGCGGCCGGAGGACGTGGCGATGCAGACCGCCGAGGCGTCGATGCGCGAGGTGATCGGCAAGAGCAAGATGGATTCGATTCTGTACGAGGGCCAGGACAACATCGCCAACCAGGCGCAGGTGCTGATGCAGCAGATCCTCGACAGCTACAAGACCGGGATCAGCCTGAGCCGCGTGACCATCCAGAACGCGCAGCCGCCCGAGCAGGTGCAGGCGGCGTTCGACGACGCGGTCAAGGCCGGCCAGGACCGCGAGCGCCAGAAGAACGAGGGCCAGGCCTACGCCAATGACGTCATCCCGCGCGCGCGCGGCGCGGCCGCGCGGCTCAGCGAGGAAGCCCAGGGCTACAGGGCGCGCGTCGTCGCCAACGCCGAGGGCGAGGCATCGCGCTTCCGCCAGGTGCTTACCGAGTACTCCAAGGCGCCGGCCATCACGCGCGAGCGCATCTACATCGAGACCCTGCAGAGCGTGCTCTCGTCGACGTCCAAGATCCTGATCGACACGCGGGCGAGCGGCAATCTGCTGTACCTGCCGCTCGACAAGCTGATGCAGCAGGCGGGCGTCGCGGGGCTCACCGAGTCCCAGGCCTCGCAGCGCGCGCCGGATACGGCGCTGCCGATGGATCCGGGCCCGCGCTCGCGCGACACCCTGCGCAACCGCGAGCGGGGAGAGCGCTGACATGCGAGCCTTCGGTCCGGTCCTCGCCGTCCTCGTCGCGCTGGTGCTGGTGGCCTCGAGCGTGATGTTCACCGTCGACCAGCGCCAGAACGCCATCGTGTTCCAGTTCGGCGAGGTGAAGGAAGTGATCACCGCGCCGGGCCTGAAATTCAAGTGGCCCATGATCCAGAACGTGCGCCTGTTCGACATGCGCATCCTCGCTTACGACGACGCCGAGCCGCTGCGCTTCCTCACGCAGGGCAACAAGCCGGTGCTGGTGGACTCCTTCATCCGCTGGCGCATCGTCGACGTACGCCAGTACTTCGTCTCCGTGCAGGGCAACGAGAGCGAGGCGACGCGGCGCCTGCGCCAGACCATCTCCGGCGCGCTGCGCGACGAGTTCGGCGCGCGCACCGTGCACGACGTGGTGTCCGGCGAGCGCGACGCGGTTATGGGCCGCGTGCGCGAGAAGGCCGACCAGGATCTGCGCCGCATCGGCGTCGAGATCGTGGACGTGCGGCTGAAGCGCGTCGACCTGCCGCAGGAAGTGAGCGAGTCGGTATACCGGCGCATGGAGGCCGAAAGAAAGCGGATCGCCAACGAGCAGCGCTCGACCGGCGCGGCCGAGTCCGAGCGCATCCGCGCCGACGCCGACCGGCAGCGCGAGGTGATTCTGGCCGAGGCCTACCGCGACGCGCAGCGCGTGAAGGGCGAGGGCGACGCGCGCGCCGCCGCGACCTATGCGCAGGCCTTCCGCCAGGACGCGGAGTTCTATTCCTTCTACCGCAGCATGGAAGCCTACCGCTCGACGTTCCAGGGCCGCAGCGATCTGCTGCTGCTGGAACCGAATTCGGACTTTTTCCGCTACCTCAAGGATCCGGGCGGCGGGGCCGGTGGCAAGAAATGACGCGCCATGCTGACCACGTTCCTCCTTGCCTTCGCCCTGATGCTGATCATCGAAGGGGTGCTCCCCTTCCTCGCGCCTAGCCTCTGGCGCGACACGTTCCGGCGCGTCACGCAGCTCTCCGACGGCCAGATCCGCTTCTTCGGCCTCACTTCGATGCTGATCGGGCTGCTGCTGCTCGCCCTCGCCGCCTGATGCGCTGGCTCCTGCCCGAGTACATCGAGGACATCCTGCCCGCCGAGGCGGCGCGCATCGAGCGCCTGCGCCGCGCGATCCTGGATCTGTTCGCCGCCGCGCGCTACGAGCTGGTGATGCCGCCGCTCATCGAGTACGTGGATTCGCTGCTCACCGGCACCGGCCACGACCTCGACGTGCGCACCTTCAAGGTGGTGGACCAGCTCTCGGGACGCATGATGGGCCTCAGGGCCGACATCACGCCGCAGGTGGCGCGCATCGACGCGCATCTGCTCAACCGCAAGGGCGTGACGCGGCTGTGCTACTGCGGCAGCGTGCTGCACACGCGGCCCGCCGGGCCGGCGGCGACGCGCGAGCCGATCCAGATCGGCGCCGAGATCTTCGGCCACGCCGGCGTCGAGAGCGACCTCGAGGTGCAGCGGCTGCTGTGCCGCGCGCTCGCCCTGGCGCGCGTGCACAAGCCGCGCCTGGACATCGGCCACGTGGCGGTGTTCCGCGCCATCGTGCACGCCGCAAGAACGGGCGCGGCGCTGGAGGCGGAACTGTTCGCGGCGCTGCAGAAGAAGGACCTGCCCGCGCTGCGCGGCCTGACGCGCGGCCTGGACGCGAAATCGCGCGCCGCGCTGCTGCTGCTGCCCGAGCTCTACGGCGGCGCGCAGGTGCTGGCGCTTGCCGAGCGCAAGCTGCCCGCGCTCGCGCCGGTGAAGCGCGCGCTCGCCACGCTGCGCGCGCTCGCCCGCGCCTGCCCGGTGCCGGCGAGCTTCGACCTCGCCGAGCTGCGCGGCTACCACTATCACTCGGGCGTCGTGTTCGACGCCTACTGCGAAGGCGTCGCCGGCGCGGTGGCGCGCGGCGGCCGCTACGACGAGGTCGGCAAGGCCTTCGGCCGCGCGCGCCCGGCGACCGGGTTTTCCATCGATCTTCGGAGCCTCGCCTCGGCGGCGGGCGGCAAGGCGAAGCGCAAGTGACCAAGACCGCACGCAACGTCGTCGTCATCGGCACGCAGTGGGGCGACGAGGGCAAGGGCAAGATCGTCGACTGGCTCACCGACCACGCGCAGGGCGTGGTGCGCTTCCAGGGCGGGCACAACGCCGGGCACACGCTGGTGATCGGCGGCAAGAAGACGGTGCTGCACCTCATCCCGTCCGGCATCCTGCGCGGCAACGTCGACTGCTTTATCGGCAACGGTGTGGTGGTCTCGCCGCAGGCGCTGGTCGAGGAGATGGACGAACTGGAGCTCGCAGGCGTGCGCGGGGTGGTGGCACGGCTGCTGATCTCTGAAGCCTGTCCGCTGATCATGCCTTACCACGCCGCCCTCGACGCGGCGCGCGAAGCGGCGCGCGGCGCCGGCAAGATCGGCACCACGGGCCGGGGCATCGGTCCGGCCTACGAGGACAAGGTGGCGCGGCGCGCGATCCGCGTGCAGGACCTGTTCAAGCCGGTGCGCTTCGCCGAGAAGCTGAAAGAGCTGCTCGAGTACCACAACTTCGTTCTCACCCAATATCACGGCCAGCCGGCGGTGGATTTCCAGAAGACGCTCGACGAGGCGCTCGCGCTCGCGCCGCGTTTCGCGCCGCTGGTGGCCGACGTGCCGCGCGCGCTCTATCACGCCAACCGCGCCGGCAAGAACCTGCTGTTCGAGGGCGCGCAAGGCTCGCTGCTCGACATCGACCACGGTACCTACCCGTACGTCACTTCGTCCAACTGCGTGGCGGGCGCTGCGGCGGCCGGCGCGGGCATCGGCCCGCACCAGCTGCACTACGTATTGGGGATCACCAAGGCCTACACCACGCGCGTGGGCAGCGGGCCGTTCCCGACCGAGCTTTCCGACGATGTCGGCGAGCAGCTCCGGCAGCGCGGGCAGGAGTTCGGCGCCACCACCGGGCGGCCGCGGCGCACCGGCTGGTTCGACGCCGCGGCGCTCAAGCGCTCGATCCAGCTGAACGGCGTATCGGGCCTGTGCATCACCAAGCTCGACGTGCTCGATGGCGTCGAGGCGGTGAAGATCTGCATCGGCTACCGCATCGAGGGCGAGCTCTCCGAGATCCTGCCGGTGGGCGCCGAGGAGCTCGAGCGCTGCGAGCCGGTCTACGAGGAGCTGCCCGGCTGGAAGGAAAGCACCGTCGGCATCAAGGCCTACGACGCGCTACCGAAGGCGGCGCGCGACTATCTCAAGCGCATCGAGGCGCTCGCCGGCGTGCCGATCGATCTCATCTCCACCGGCCCGGAGCGCGACGAGACCATCGTCAGGCGCCATCCGTTTGCTTGAGCGTGGTGCCGAGGAAGGGATTCGAACCCCCACAGTGTTGCCACCGCTAGGACCTGAACCTAGTGCGTCTACCAATTCCGCCACCTCGGCAGGGGAGGCGAATTCTAGTGTCTGAGGTTTTTCGTGTCAAAGAAACGCCGCGCTGAAAAGCGCATTCATCGTTCCGAGCGCGCGCGCGCCGCGCCGCCGGCGCTCGGCAAATTCACCGGCCGCGTCGAAGGCCACGCCGACGGGCACGGCTTTCTCCTGCCCGACGGCGGCGAGCCGCGCATCTTTCTCTCGGCCGCTGAAATGCGCCAGGTGATGCACGGCGACCGCGCCGTGGTGCGCGTCGCGGGCGCCGATCACCGCGACCGCCCGTCGGGCGAGATCCTCGAGGTGCTGGAGCGTGCCAACCGGCGCATCGTCGGGCGGCTGCACAGCGAGCGCGGCGTGACGTTCCTCGTGCCCGAGGACCGGCGCATCGCCCAGGACATCCTGGTGCCGCCGGCCGATGCCGGGCGCGCGAAGGCGGGCCAGGTGGTGACGGTCGAGCTGGTGACGCAGCCCT
>JBBDXL010000090.1:0-29257 GCA_040902335.1 Burkholderiales bacterium | reverse complement strand
GCCCAGTCCCGAGATCGAAGAAAAACGATCACGCATTTCTGACTCGGGACACTAGCCGAACACGCGCGCCCACAGCGCGCGCACCGCGCGCACCTGCGCCGCCACGCGCTCCGCCGGCACGCGCGCGAACTGCGCACCGTTCAGCCGTAGCGCGTGCTGCAGGCGGCGGAACTCGCGGTAGGCGTCCTGGCATTCGCGCGCCAGCGCCGGCGCCACCAGCGCGTGGCCGGCCGCCATGCCGAGCAGGGCGATGTTGCCCAGGTTGCCCGTCAGGTCGCGGCAGCGGTGCGCGTGCGCGAGCACCAGGTACTGCACGACGAACTCGACGTCGATCATGCCGCCGCGGTCGTGCTTCACGTCGAACAGGCCGGAGCGGTTCGGGTGCGCCTCGCGCATTCGCTCGCGCATGCGGATCACCTCGTGCGCCAGCTCCGCCGCGTCGCGCGCTCGCTCGAGGATCGCCGTGCGCAGCGCCTCGAACGCCGCGCCCACCCGGGCGTCGCCGGCCGAAAAGCGCGCGCGCGTCAGCGCCTGGTGCTCCCACACCCAGGCCGAGCGCTCCTGGTACTCGCGGAAGGCGTCGACCGAGATCACCAGCAGCCCCGCCTCGCCGGAGGGGCGCAGCCGCAGGTCGGTCTCGAACAGGACCCCGCTCGAGGTGCGCGTGGTGAGCCAGTGGTTCAGGCGTTGCGCGAGGCGCGCGTAGTTCTCGGGCGCGCGCTCGTCGGCGTCGTCGTAGAGGAAGATGAGGTCGAGGTCGGAGGCGTAGCCGAGCTCCTTGCCGCCGAGCTTGCCGTAGGCGATCAGCGCGAACTGCGGCTGCTCGCGGTGGCGTGCGTCGAGCTGCGCCCAGACCACGCCGAGCGCGGCGCCGAGCACGAGATCGGCGAGCTGCGACAGGTGATCGGCGAGGCGCTCCACCGTCAGCAGGCCGGCGAGGTCCTGCGCGAGCAGGCGGAACACCTGCGCCTGATGGTGCTCGCGCAGCACGTTCATCTGCCGCTCGACGTCGCCCGCGGCGTCCGCGAGCAGCGCGGCCAGCGCGCGCTCGAAGCCCGGCCAGTCGGGCGGCGCGTACAGCATGCGGTCGTCGAGCAGCTCGTCGAGCAGCAGCGGGTGGCGCGTGACGAAGTCCGCCGCCCAGCTCGAGGCGGCGATCATCTTGGTGACGCGCTCGAGCGCCTCGGGATGCTCCGCGAGGAGCGCCAGGTAGGCGGCGCGGCGCGCGATGGTCTCGATCAGCTCGAGGCCGCGCGAGAGCGTCGCGTCGGGATTGGCGGTCTGCGCGGCCGCGGCGGCGAGCGCGGGCACCAGCGCGTCGAAGCGCCGCCGCGAATCCGTGGGCAGCAGCGCGTAGCGCTGGCCGCGGCGCGCGGCGATGAGGCGATCGGCGCTCATGTCCGGATTGCCGAAGCCGCGGCCCGCCAGCGCCAGCGCCATCGCCGCGCGGTCGTCCTGCCACAGATCGGGCGCGTCCACCGCGGCCGACTCGGCGAACACGTCCTGGAAATGCCGCTGCACCGCGTCGCGGTGCGCCTGCAGCCGCGCGCTGAACTGGTCCCAGGATGCGCAGCCCGACATGCGCGCGATGCGCTCGCGGTCCTCGTCCTGCTGCGGCAGCGTGTGCGTCTGCTGGTCCTCCAGGTATTGCAGGCGGTGCTCCGTATTGCGCAGGAACACGTAGGCCGCGGCGAGCTCGCGCACCGAGTCGGCGGGCAGCAGCGCTCGCTCGCCGAGGCGCGCCAGCGCCTCCAGCGTCGGGCGCACCGCGAGCGCGGGATCGCGCCCGCCGCGCACCAGCTGCAGCGCCTGCACGATGAACTCGATCTCGCGGATGCCGCCCGGGCCGAGCTTCACGTGCCCGGCGAGCTCGCGCCGCGCCACGTCGCGCCGCACTTCGGCGTGCAGCCGGCGCATCGCCGCCAGCGTCGGGTAGTCGAGATACTTCCGGTACACGAAAGGGCGCACGATGGCATCGAGCTCGCCGTGCCGCGAGCCGGTGATCGGCCGCGCCTTGATCCACGCGTAGCGCTCCCATTCCCGGCCCTGCGCCACGAAATAGGCCTCGAGCGCCTCGTAGCTGGAGGCGAGCGGTCCCGAGTCGCCGTAAGGGCGCAGCCGCATGTCGACGCGGAACGCGAAGCCGTCCTCGGTCGCTTCCGAGAGCAGCGCGATGAGCTTCCTCCCCGCGCGCTCCAGCGGCTCGGGGTCCAGGCCCGGGGGATAGACGAAGATCAGGTCGACGTCCGAGGACACGTTCAGCTCGCGCCCGCCGAGCTTGCCCATCGCCACCACCACCAGGTCGCGGGCGCGCGTCCAGTCGAGCGCCGCCGCGATCTGCAGCTCGGCGAGATCGCTCATCGTGGCGCACACCTCCGCCAGATCGGCGCTGCCGTCGAGGTCGCGCGCCATGACGCGCAGCAGCACCTCCTGGCGCTGGCGGCGCAGCCGGCGCTTGAGCGCGCGCTCGTCGTCGCCGGCGGCGCCCTGCAGCGCCGCGGCTATTTCCTCGCGCACGCAGCGCGCCGGCGCGCGCAGCAGCGCGGCGAGCTCCGGGCGCGCGGCGAGGCTGCGCTCGGCGAAGCGCGAGAGGGAGATCTTGCCGTTGAGGGCGGGCATCTGCGGTTAGAATGACGCGTGGGAACGACACCCGCGCGAGAACTTTTCGCGCCGCGCCGCCCCAAATCAATAGGCCGGGCGTAATTCGGCTACGACTATAGGGGCAACGCGAAGCGCAATGCAATCTGCGAAGCAGCGCTCAGCCGCGGGCACGCTGCTGCGCGTACTGGAATTCCTGGCATGGACGGCCTTCTTCGCCTTCGCCGCGGTATTCCTCGCGCTGCGCTTTTGGCTGCTGCCCCAGGTCGATCGCTATCAGGACCGGGTGGCGGCGGCGCTGACGCGCGCGGTGGGCCTGCCGGTGACGATCGGCGCGCTGCGCGCGGACTGGGACGGGCTGCACCCGCGCCTGGCGGCGACCGACCTGCGCATCTACGACCGCGACGGGCGCGAGGCGCTGGTGCTGCCCTCGGTGGAGCCGGTCGTCGGCTGGGCGAGCCTG
Organism: Burkholderiales bacterium; assembly: GCA_040902335.1. Taxonomy (GTDB): domain Bacteria; phylum Pseudomonadota; class Gammaproteobacteria; order Burkholderiales; family SG8-39; genus JAABQT01. The sequence continues at coordinate 26,196 of JBBDXL010000090.1, read as the reverse complement.
CTCGCGCGCGACCTGCGCCTTCACTCGCTCACCATCGACGGCCCGCGCCTCAGCGTGCGTCGCGGCACGGACGGCGTGCTCTCGGTGGCCGGCATTTCGCTCGGGGCGCGCGCCGGCGGCGGCGGCGGCGACGGGCGCCTCACCGACTGGATCCTCGGCCAGCGCGAGATCATCATCCGCAACGCCGAGATCGAATGGGTCGACGAGCTGCGCGGCGCGCCGCCGCTCGCGCTGCGCAGCCTGCAGTTCCGCCTGCGCAACCGCGGCGAGGTGCACCAGTTCGGCCTGTCGGCGCGTCCGCCGCCCGCGCTCGGCGCGGGGGTGGAGCTGCGCGGCTCGCTCGTCGGGCGCAGCGTGGCGGTGCCCGCGGCCTGGAACGGGCGCGTGTACGCGGAGCTCGGCACTACGGACCTGGCCGGCTGGCGCGCATGGTTCGACTACCCCGTGGAAGTGAGGAGCGGCCAGGGCGCGCTGCGGCTGTGGGCGACGTTCGGCGCGGGCAAGCTGGTGGATGCCACGGCGGATCTCGCGCTCTCCGGCGTGGCGGCGCGCCTGGGGCGCGACCTCCCCGAGCTGCGCCTGGCGAGCGTTGCCGGGCGGGTGCAGGGCCGCGGCATCGAGCGCGGCTATGAATTCGGCACGCGGCACCTGGCGCTCGTGCCGGTGGACGGGCAGCCGATGCACGGCACCACGTTCCGCGCCAGCTGGGAGGCGACCGAACCGGCGCGCGGCACGCTCAGCGCGGACCTGCTCGAGCTGGAACCGCTCGCGCAGCTCGCCGAGTACCTGCCGTTCCCGGCCGACCTCAGGGCGCTGCTCGCCGAACTGGCGCCGCGGGGCAGGGTCAGCGACGCGAGCTTCGAGTGGCACGGGAAGCTCCCCGACGACGCCCGCTTCAAGGGCCGCGCGCGCTTCGACGGCATCAGCATGAGCGCCTGGCGCGCCATTCCGGGCTTCGCCAATCTTTCCGGGCGCATCGACGCGACGGAGTCGAAAGGCGTGCTCGCCCTGGCCGCGCAGAACGCCGAGGTGGCCCTGCCGCGCCTGTTTCCCGAGCCGCGCATCGGCCTGGCGTCGCTCAGCGGCGCGGTGAGCTGGGAGCGGCGCGCGCCGGGCGGCGTCAGCGTACGCATCGCCGGGCTGCAGTTCGCCAACGCGGACGTCGCGGGCAGCGCATCGGGCAGCTACGCCTACACGGGCGAGGGGCCCGGGACGATCGACCTCAGCGCCCAGCTGCAGCGCGCGGATGCGAGCGCGCTGGCGCGCTACCTGCCCCACGCCACGGGCGTGAAGACGCGGGACTGGCTGGTGCGCGCGATCCGCGGCGGGCGCTCGGCGGACGTGCGCCTGCGGCTGCTGGGCGACCTGCGCCACTTTCCGTTCACCGATCCGCGGCTCGGCCAGTTCGAGGTCGTCGCCCAGGTGCGCGACGGCGTGCTCGTCTACGCCGAGGGTTGGCCGGAGATCGAGCGCATCGACGGCGAGTTGCGCTTCGAGCGCGCGCGGGTGGAGATGTTCGCGCGCCGCGCGCGCGTGTTCGGCGCGACGCTGAGCGACCTGCGCGCCGGCATGAGCCTGCGCGCGCCCTCGGTGCTGGAGATCTCGGGCCAGGCCGAGGGACCGAGCGCCGATTTTCTGGAATTCATCCGGCGCAGTCCCTTGCGCGGCCTGCTCGGCGAGGCGGGCGACGGCGTGAGCGTCGCGGGGCGCGGCCGGCTGCGCCTCGGCTTGCAGCTGCCGCTCGCCGACAGGGAGAAGACGACGGTGTCCGGCCAGTACGAGTTCGCGGGGAATACGCTGCGCATCGGTGCAACGCTGCCGCCGATCGAGCGCGCCGCGGGGACGCTGGCGTTCACCGAATCGTCGGTCCAGGTGCGCAACGCCGGCGGCCGCTTTCTCGGCGGGCCGCTGCGCGTCATCGGCGGCACGCAGCGCGACGGCGGCGTGGTGCTCGCCGCGAGCGGCACGTTCACCGTGGACGGGCTGGAGCCGCTGGTGCCCGAGCCGTGGCGCAGCCGCCTGCAGGGTTCGTCCACCTACGCCGGCTCGGTGCGCCTGGGGCGCGGCGTGGCGCCCCAGATCGTGCTGGAATCGAATCTCGCCGGCGTCTCTAGCGACCTGCCGCCGCCGCTCGCCAAGGAGGCCGATCGCATCCAGCTGCTGCGCGTCGCCATCCTGCAGGGCGAGAGCGGCGGGCGCGTCAGCGTCTCGCTCGGCCGCCTGCTGCGCGCCGAAGTCCTGCGGCAGCGCGACGGCGACGAGCGCGTCGAACGCGCGGCCGTCGTGTTCCATCCCGCACCCGGGGCGCGGTTGCGGTTTCCCGAGCGGCCCGCGCGTACGCTGCTATACGGCTCCCTGCAAGAGCTGGATCTGGACCGCTGGCGCGCGCTGCTCGGCGAGACCGCGGGCGGAAGCGAGGCCCGCACCGAAGTCGACATGAGTTTCGGCACGCTCGATGCGTTCGGCAAGCGCATGCGGGATATCTCGGTGAAGGCGCAGCTGGGCGAAGGCGGCTGGACGGCGAACCTGAACTCGAACGACATCGCGGGCGATGTGGCTTACACCACCGGCGACGAGGCGAAGCTGCAGGCGCGCATGGCGCGCTTCGACGTCCCGCCCGACGTGCCGGGGGGCGTGCGGGCGCGCGCTTCCCGCGAGCTGCCGGCGCTCGACGTGGTCGCCGACGATTTCGGCTTTCGCGGCAAGCGCTTCGGGCGCGTGGAGATCGTCGCGCGCCGCGAAGGCGCCGACTGGCGCGTGGAGCGCCTGCAGATGCAGAACCCCGAGGGGTCGCTCTCCGGCACCGGGCTGTGGCGCACCGCGCCCGAGCCGCGCACCACGTTCAGCTTCGAGATGCAGTCGAGCGACATCGGGCGCTTTCTCGATCGCGTCGGCTACGCCGGCCTGGTGCGCGGCGGAAGAGCGAGCGCCAAGGCCGAGCTCGCCTGGGACGGCGAGCCGGCGGTGATCGACTACCCCAGCCTGACCGGGAACCTGCAGCTGCACGCCGAGGACGGACGCTTTCTCGAGATCGAGCCGGGCATCGGCAAGCTCGTATCTCTCATGAGCCTGCAGATGCTGCCGCGGCGCATCACGCTCGACTTCCGCGACGTGTTCTCCAAGGGCTTCCAGTGGGACAATATCGATGCGAGCGCGCAGATCGCGCAAGGGTCGCTGGAGACGCGGGATTTCAGGATGAGCGGCGGCGCGGCCCAGGTGCGCATGGCGGGCACGGTCGACCTGGCCCGGGAGACGCAGGACCTGCGCGTGCGCGTGGTGCCCGCGCTGGACAGCACGGCGTCGACCGCGGCGACCGTGGCGATCAATCCCGTGGTGGGCCTGACGACGCTACTGGCGCAGAAGCTGCTGCAGAACCCGCTCGGCCAGATGTTCGCCTTCGAGTACGGGATCAGCGGCAGCTGGGCCGACCCGAAGGTCGAGAAGCTGACCCCCATGCCGGCCCCGCCGAAGCCGCCCGCGGAAGACTGAAGGAGCGTCATGGATATCGATAACCTGCTCGCCACCGCCGATGCCTGCCTGCTGGCGCCTTACGATCTCGAGGCGCGCCGCCTGGACGACGTATTCGGCGCGCTCGCCGCGCCGCGCATGGATGACGCCGACCTGTACTTCCAGTACACGCGCGCGGAAGGCTGGAGCCTCGAGGAAGGCATCGTCAAGGCGGGCAGCTTCGCCATCGAGCAGGGCGTGGGCGTGCGCGCCCTGCAGGGCGAGCGCACCGCCTTCGCCTATTCGGACGAGATCAGCTTCGCGGCGCTCGAGGACGCGGCGCGCGCCACGCGCGCCATCGCGCGCCAGGGCGGCGGCCGGCCGGCGCACCTGGCGCGTCGGCGCGCGGCGCCGCGCCGCTACCAGCCGCTCGATCCGCTCGCCTCGCTCGACTCCGGCGCCAAGGTGGCGCTGCTGGAAAAGCTCGAGCGCCTGTGCCGCGCGCGCGACCCGCGCGTCGGCCAGGTCATGGCGCAACTCGGTGGCGAGTACGAGGTGGTGCTGGTGGCGCGCGCCGACGGCCGGCGCGTGGCCGACGTGCGCCCGCTGGTGCGCCTCTCGGTGCAGGTGATCGCCGAGCAGCACGGGCGCCGCGAGAGCGGCAGCGCGGGCGGCGGCGGGCGCACCGACTACGCCATGTTCACCGACGACGTGATCGAAGAGTACGCGCGCCAGGCGGTGGACCAGGCGCTCGTCAACCTCGAGGCGCGGCCCGCGCCCGCGGGCACCATGACCGTGGTGCTGGGCCCGGGCTGGCCCGGCATCCTGCTGCACGAGGCGATCGGCCACGGCCTGGAGGGCGACTTCAACCGCAAGGGCAGCTCGGCGTTTGCCGGGCGCATGGGCGAGCGCGTCGCGGCGCCCGGCGTTACCGTGGTGGACGACGGCACCCTCGCCGACCGGCGCGGCTCGCTCACCGTGGACGACGAGGGCAACCCTACGCGGCGCACGGTGCTGATCGAGGACGGCGTGCTGCGCGGGCTGCTGCAGGACAGCCTGAACGCGCGCCTGATGAAAATGCCGCTCACCGGCAACGGCCGGCGCGAGTCCTACGCGCATTTGACGCTGCCGCGCATGACCAACACCTTCATGCTGGGCGGGGCGCATGACCCGGCGGAGATCATCCGCAGCGTTAAGAAGGGGCTCTACGCGGTGAACTTCGGCGGCGGGCAGGTCGACATCACGAGCGGGAAGTTCGTGTTTTCGGCGGCGGAGTCGTATTTGATCGAGGACGGGCGGGTGACGGTGCCGGTGAAGGGCGCGACGCTGATCGGCAACGGCCCGGACGTGCTCACGCGCGTATCGATGATCGGCAACGACCTCAAGCTCGATCCCGGCATCGGCACCTGCGGCAAGGAGGGGCAGAGCGTGCCGGTGGGCGTCGGGCAGCCGACGCTGCGCATCGACGGCCTGACGGTCGGGGGCACGGCGTGAAGGACGCCGACGCGATCGCCGCGCTGATTCCGGACGGGTGTTCGATTGGCCTGCCGCCCGATTATTCGCCGGTGGCGATGGCGGTGGTGCGTGCCCTGGTGCGCCGGAAGGCGAAGGACCTGAAGCTGATCGGCGTGCCGGTGCTGGGCCTGTGTGCCGACATACTTATTGGTGCGGGCTGCGTGCGCGAGCTCGAGACGAGCGCCGTGACGCTCGGCGAGGCGGGCCTAGCGCCGCGCTTCACTGCGGCGGCGGAGACGGGGTCGTTGAAGATCGTCGACGCCACCTGCCCGATGATCCACACCGGTCTGCAGGCGACCGAGAAGGGCGTGCCGTTCATGCCTTTGCGCGGCGTACTGGGCTCGGACCTCGTCAAGCACCATCCGGACTGGAAGATCATCGACAATCCCTACGGGAAGGGCGATCCTATCCTGCTCGCGAAAGCGATCGCGCCGGATGTGGCGCTGTTCCACGCGCGCTGGGCCGACGAGGCGGGGAACGTCTGGGTCGGACGCCGGCGCGAGCTCGCCACCATTGCGCACGCGTCGAATAGTTGCTACGTCACTTATGAGGAATTGAAGCCCGGAGACATGCTGGAGGACGAGCTGTTGGCGCCGGGTTGCATCGGCTCGGTGTATGTGACGGCCGTGGCGCCGGCGCCGCGCGGCGCCTGGCCGCTCGGCGTGCCGGGGATGTACGGCATCGACGATGCGCATGTGCAGCAGTACGCGCGGCTGGCGAAGACGGCGGAAGGCTTCGCGAAGTATCTCGACGAGTTCGTGTGGCACCGTACCGGCGAGAAGAGCTCCTTGCCTGTGTCATAGCGCGCCTGATCGGCGGCGCGCGGCACGTGGCGGTGGGCGCGGCCTCGCCGATTCCGGCCGCTGGAGCTTTCCTGCGCAAACAGCAGAATCAGTCGCTGCGCATCTCTTTGCTGCAGAAGCGGAGCGGTAATCCTTTCACTGAAGGTTCGCGCGAGCTGTTCGATCTGGCGGGGCAGGGGCGGATCGACGTGTTTTTTCTGGGCGGGGCGCAGATCGACGGCGAGGCGAACATCAACCTCGTCGAGGCGGAAGGCAAGAGGTTTCCAGGCTCGTTCGGCTCCGCGTTCATGTACTTCACGGCCGGGAAAACCATCTTGTTCAGGGAGGAGCATTCGCCGCGGGTGCTGGTGAAGAAAGTGGACTACGTGTCGGCGCCGGGTTGGAGCCCGCCGGGGGTGCAACGGCGGGGCGGACCCGCTGCCTTGCTGACCGGGAAAGCGCTGTTCCGCTGGCAGAAGGACAAACGGCGTTTTCTATTGGAGAGTGCGCACCCTTGGTCGAACACCGAGGACGTGCGGGCTACTACCGGATTCGAGTTTGACGTGCTCGTGACTGTCCCGCCGACGCCTGCACCTACCAGTGAAGATCTGGAGCTGCTGCGCGGGCCGATAGCTCCTGTTATCTCGGAGAACTATCCCGCGTTCGCCCGGCGCGTCTGGGGCAGCCCGCCACGGCCTGACGGCAGGTAAGGGGTTGATTGGACAAGTGAACGGCTCTACAAAGATGCGCGAAATGATTCGCAAAATATAGGCCACATATTATTATGACATTATTATAATCAGTAAGTTATGATTTACATTTATTCGCATAAAGATTCGCATATTTGTGTACGGAGCTATACACCAATTCGAACCGCTGCTGCCGACGCTGACGCATCCGGAGCTGGATGCCTTGGCCGAAGATTTGTCTGCCAGGGCGTTGGCGCTGAAGGGACTGGTGCACCCGGCGACGGCGGCCCAGATCGCAGAGCTGCTGCGTGGGCTGAATTCGTACTACTCCAACCGCATCGAGGGGCAGCACACGCATCCACGCGAGATCGAGCGCGCGCTGCATAAGGATTTCGACAAGGCGCCCGACAAGGCGCGCCTGCAGCGATTGGCGATCGCGCATATCGACACGCAGAAGGAGATGGAGTCCTGGCTGACCGCGGATCCAGCGCTGTCGGTGTACTCCCCGGACTTCGTCGCGCGCCTGCACAAGAGCTTCTACGGCAAGCTGCCGGCTAAAGAGCGGATCACGAAAGAAGGCGATGAAGTCATTCCCGGCGAATGGCGCAAGAAGGATGTCGATGTGGGGGAACACGTCGCACCTGCCTGGAAGGCGGTACCGGATTTTCTCAAGCGCGTGGAGCAGGTCTATTCGGCGGAGAAAGGCGCTTCAAGACAGCTGATCGCGCTCGCTTGCGCGCACCACAGGCTTGCCTGGGTGCACCCGTTCCGCGACGGCAACGGCCGCGTGATGCGTCTGCAATCGCAGGCGGCGCTGATCAGGCAGGGCGCGGGGAGCGGATTGTGGGCGGTGTCGCGCGGCCTCGCGCGCGACGTGCAGGCCTACTATGCACGGCTATCCGATGCCGACCAGCCGCGCCAGGGCGACCTGGACGGGCGCGGCAACCTGTCGGAGAAAGGCCTTACCGCATTCGCGAAGTACTTTCTCGAAACCTGCCTGGATCAGGTGAAGTTCATGTCGGAGCTGCTGCAACTGAAGGATCTGCGGCCGCGCATGCGGGCGTACCTCAGGCTCCTCGCGGAAACCGCGAGCGATATCCGGCCGGAAGCGGAGCCGGCGCTTTACCATGTGTTCCTGGCCGGATCGGTGAAGCGGGGGGAGTTCAAGCAGATGACCGGCCTGGGGGCGCGCACCGCGGACAAGGCGATCGCGGCGATGCTGAAAAAGGAGCTTCTGGTGTCGGACACGCCGAAAGGCCCCGTGCGCGTCGGACTGCCGCTCGACGCGCTCGCGTTCTATTTCCCGCGCCTGTACCCGGAAGCGGCGGCCTAGGCAGAGCGAACAAATCGACGCAGCAGAGCTCAAGCGCTAAGTCCCCTGCGCCCACCTGAGCGATCGCCCCACCGCCTCCCGCCACCTCGCCATCAGCTCCGCGCGCCTTCCCGCCTCCATCCTTGGCTCAAACCGCTTCTGCGCCTGCCACTGCGCCGCGATCTCGTCGCGCGACTTCCACATGTTCACAGTCAACCCAGCCAAGTAAGCCGCGCCCAAAGCCGTCGTCTCCAGCACCTTCGGCCGCACCACCGGCACGCCCAGCAAATCAGCCTGGAATTGCATCAGCAAATCATTCGCCGTGGCCCCGCCGTCCACCCGCAATTCCTTCAACGTCTTCCCCGAGTCCTTCTGCATCGCCTCCAGAACATCCGCGCTCTGAAAAGCAATCGACTCGAGAGCCGCGCGCGCGAGATGCGCGCGCGTAGTCCCGCGCGTCAAGCCAAAAATCGACCCCCGCGCCTCGGGATCCCAGTGCGGCGCCCCCAATCCGGTAAAAGCCGGCACGATGTACACGCCGCCCGAATCGAGCACGCTGTTCGCCAGCGCTTCAATTTCTGAAGACGAACTGAAAAACCCCAGCCCGTCCCGCAGCCACTGCACCACCGCTCCGCCAATAAACACGCTCCCTTCCAAAGCGAATTCCTTCTCCTTCAAATGCGCGCAAGGCGTGGACACCAGCCCGTGCGCCGACTGCACCATCTCCCCACCGGTATGCAAGAGCATGAAGCAGCCGGTGCCGTAGGTGTTCTTCGCCATGCCCGGCAAGTGGCAGGCCTGGCCGAACATCGCCGCCTGCTGGTCGCCGGCGACGCCGCCGATGATGAGCGGCTCGCCAAACACAGACTTCGGCACCATGCCGAAGGCGTGCGCCGAAGGATGCACGTCGGGCAATATCGCGCGCGGCACGCGCAACAGGCGCAGCAGCTCCTCGTCCCAGTCCTGCGTGTGGACGTTGAAGAGCATGGTGCGCGAAGCGTTCGAGACGTCGGTGACGTGCGTGCGGTTGCCGGTGAGCTGCCAAACCAGCCAGGTGTCGATGGTGCCGAAGGCGAGCTCGCCGCGCTCGGCGCGCCCGCGCGCCCCTGGAATGTTGTCGAGCAGCCAGCCGATCTTGGTGGCGCTGAAGTAGGGATCGATCACCAGGCCGGTCCGCTTGCGCACGAGACTTTCGGCGCCCGCTTCCTTCAGCTCGCGGCAGGCCGCCGAGGTGCGCCGGTCCTGCCAGACGATGGCGTTGGCGATCGGCTCGCCGCTCTGCCGGTCCCACAGCAGCGTGGTCTCGCGCTGGTTGGTGATGCCGATCGCCATCACGCTCTTCACCGGCACCCCGGCGCGCGCCAGCGCGTCGCGCGCCACGGCGCGCTGCGTGGCGAGGATTTCCCCTGCATCGTGCTCGACCCAGCCCGGCTGCGGATAGACCTGAGCGAACTCCTGCTGCGCCACGCTCACCGGCATCCCCTGCTCGTCGAAGACGATGGCGCGCGAGCTGGTGGTGCCCTGGTCGAGCGCGAGGATGGTGCGCATGCGGCTATTCTACGGAGGCGTAGCGCGCGGCGAGCTGCGTGAAATCGCGCAGCGAGCGCGCGGCGTCGAAACCATTCCCCAGCTCCTCCTCGAGCAGCGCGGCGACGCGCGGCGCGACCTCCGCCGCGAGGCGCGCGTCGAGAAACAAGAGGCGCGAGCGGCGCGCCAGCACGTCCTCCACGCTGCGCGCGTACTCGTAGCGCGCGGCGAAGCGCACCATGGCTTCCGAGAACCCGGGCGCGAGCTCGCGCTGCGCGCCGGGCAGCGACTGCACGAGCGGCGCCTCGGTGCCGTAGAGATGCAGTCCGGGCGCCTCGCTCAGCGCATGCGTGCTCGTCTGCGGCGCGCCTGCGAGCGGCAACGCAACCGTGGCGCCGGCCGGGCGCGAGGGCAGGAGCCCGCCCGCCATGCAATGCGCGAGCACATCCTCGGCCATGGCGCGGTAGGTGGTCCATTTGCCGCCCGTGACGGTCACCAGGCCCGAGCGCTCCACGAGCACCGCGTGCTCGCGCGACAGCGCCTTGGTGTCGCCCGGGTCTTCGTTGGGCGGCCGCACCAGGGGCCGCATGCCGACCCACACGGAGCGCACGTCGGCGCGCGTGGGTGCGCGCGCCAGGATGCGCGCGGACTCGCCGAGGATGAACTCGATCTCCTCGCGGAACGGCTCGGGCTCGAGGGGCAGGTCGGCGCGCGGCGTGTCCGTGGTGCCGAGGATGGTCTTGCCGAGCCAGGGCACCGCGAACAGGACGCGCCCATCCCGGGTCTTCGGCACCAGGACGGCGCTGCGGCCGGGGAGGAACGCCCGGTCGACGACGAGGTGCACGCCCTGGCTCGGCGCCAGCAGCTCGTTGCGTTCGGCGCGATCCATGCGCCGCACGGCGTCGACCCAGACGCCGGCGGCGTTTACGACGCAGGGCGCTTGAAGCGTGTGCCGCCGGCCGCTGGCGCGATCCTCCACCAGCACGCCGCTCACTTTGCCTTCGCGATGGGTGAGGCCGATGGCGGCGCAGTGATTGACGACGAGCGCGCCGCGCGCGATCGCCGTGCGCGCGAGCGCGACCGCAAGCCGCGCGTCGTCGAACTGCCCGTCCTGGTACTGGAGCGCTCCGGCCAGGTCGTCGGCGCGCAGGCCCGGCGCCCGCTCCAGGGCCGCGGCACGGCCGAGAAACTGCGTGCTCCCGAGCCGGCCGCCGCCGGCAAGCAGGTCGTACAGGATCAGGCCGGCGCCGTAGAACCAGCTCTCGAGCCAGCGCCCGCGCGCGCCATAGAGCGGCAAAACGAACGACAGCGGCTGCACCAGGTGCGGCGCGTTGCGCAGCAGGTTCGCGCGCTCGCGCAGCGCCTCGCGCACCAGCGCGACATTGCCCTGCGCGAGGTAGCGCACGCCGCCGTGCACCAGCTTCGTCGCGCGCGAGGAGGTGCCCTTGGCGAAGTCTTCGGCCTCGACCAGCGCCACCTTGAGGCCGCGCGCGGCGGCGTCGAGCGCGACGCCCAGGCCCGTGGCGCCGCCGCCGATCACCGCCAGGTCGAGCGCCGGGGAGCGCGCGAGCCGCTCGACCAGCTCTTCGCGCGCGGGCTGCACGGCGGCGATTCTAGCAAGGCGCCGATGCTAAACTTCGCGGCGCCATGCCACTGCCCATTGCCGAAGTCGAGCGCGAGCTCACCCACACGCGGCGCGTGCGCTACGAAGGCTACAAGCGCGCCGACGGCCTCTGGGACATCGAGGCCCACCTCACCGACGTGAAGAACCACGATTTCACGCTGAAAACCGGCGTGCGGCGCGCGGGCCTTCCGGTGCACGACATGACCGTGCGCGTCACCATCGACCGCAAGTTCAACGTGGTGGACGCTATCGCGGTGTCCGACGCCGTGCCGTATCCGGGCGGCTGCGAGGCCGCGGCGCCCGAGTACGCGAAGCTCGTCGGCCTGAACCTGCTGAAGAAGTTCCGCGACGGCCTGAAGGAGCGCCTGGGCGGGGTGCAGGGCTGCACGCACATCACCGAGATGCTGGCCGCGCTGCCGACGGCCGCGATCCAGACCTTCGCCGGCGAGATGCGCGAGGACCGCCCGGGCGGCAGGAAGCCGTTCCAGCTCGATCACTGCCTCGCCATGGATACGAGCGGCGAGACGGTGAAGAAGTGGTATCCCGAGTGGTACATGGCGAAGGCGCAAAAGTCGGGCGCATGAAGATCCACGAGTACCAGGGCAAGGAGATCTTCCGCAAGTACGGCGTGCCCACGCCGCGCGGCATACCCGCGTTCAGCGTCGACGAGGCGGTCGCGGCGGCGCAGAAGCTCGGCGGCAAGGTCTGGGTGGTGAAGGCGCAGATCCACGCCGGCGGCCGCGGCAAGGGCGGCGGGGTGAAGGTGGCGAAATCGATGGACGAAGTAAAGGCGCGCGCGAAGCAGATTCTCGGCATGCAGCTCGTCACCCACCAGACCGGGCCGCAGGGGCAGAAGGTGCGGCGGCTGCTCGTCGAAGAGGGCGCCGATATCGCCAAGGAGCTCTACGTAGGCATGGTGGCCGATCGCGGCACGCAGCGCGTCGTGCTGATGGCCTCCTCCGAGGGCGGCATGGACATCGAGGAAGTGGCGGCGAAGACGCCGCACAAGATCCACAAGGTGTTCGTAGACCCGGCCGCGGGGCTCGCCGAGGGCGAGGCGCGCGACGTGGCGAGGAAAATCGGCATTCCGGAGGCTTCGCTCGGGCAGGCGGCCGAGCTGCTTCGCAACCTCTACCGCTGCTACTGGGAGACCGACGCTTCGCTCGTGGAGGTCAACCCGCTCGTCGTCACGGGCGACGGCCGCGTGGTGGCGCTCGACGCGAAGCTCACTTTCGACGACAACGCGCTCTACCGGCACGCGGACATCGTGCAGCTTCGCGACCTCGACGAGGAGGACCCGCTGGAGATCGAGGCCTCGAAGCACGACCTGTCCTACATCTCGCTGGAGGGCAACATCGGCTGCATGGTGAACGGCGCCGGCCTCGCCATGGCGACCATGGACACCATCAAGCTCTACGGCGGCGCGCCGGCGAATTTCCTCGACGTCGGCGGCGGCGCCACCGCGGAGAAGGTCACCGCCGCGTTCAAGATCATGCTCTCCAACCCGAGGGTGAAGGCGATCCTCGTCAACATCTTCGGCGGCATCATGAAATGCGACACCATCGCCGCGGGCGTGGTGGCGGCGGCGCGCGAAGTGCAGCTCGCGGTGCCGCTCGTCGTGCGCATGAAGGGCACCAACGAGGAGCTCGGCAAGAAGATCCTCAAGGACTCGGGGCTACCGATCATCTCCGCCGACAACATGGCGCAGGCCGGGCAGAAGGTGGTCGCCGCGATCAAGAAGAAGAAAGCAGCGAGGAGAAAGAAGAAGCAATGAGCATCCTCGTCGACAAGAACACGCGGGTGATGACCCAGGGCATCACCGGCAAGACCGGCATGTTCCACACGCAGACCAGCCGCGCCTACGCCAAAGGGCGCGAGTGCTACGTGGCGGGCGTCAATCCGAAGAAAGCGGGCGAGGACTTCGAGGGCATCCCGATCTTCGGCACGGTGCGCGACGCGAGAGAAAAAACCGGCGCCACGGTCTCGGTGATCTACGTGCCGCCGCCCGCCGCCGCGGCGGCGATCTGGGAGGCGGTGCAAGCCGACCTCGACCTCGCCATCTGCATCACCGAGGGCATCCCGGTGCGCGACATGATCGAGGTGCGCGACCGCATGAGAAAGCAGAACCGCAGGACGCTGCTGCTCGGGCCCAACTGCCCCGGCGTGATCACGCCCGGCGAGCTGAAGATCGGCATCATGCCGGGGCACATCCACAAGAAGGGGCGCGTCGGCGTCGTGTCGCGCTCCGGCACGCTCACCTACGAGGCGGTGGCGCAGCTCACCGAGCTCGGCATCGGCCAGTCGAGCGCGGTCGGCATCGGCGGCGACCCGGTCAACGGCCTGAAGCACGTCGATGTGCTCAGGCTGTTCAACGACGACCCCGGCACCGACGCCGTGGTCATGATCGGCGAGATCGGCGGCTCGGACGAGGAAACCGCGGCCGAGTGGGTGAAGCAGAACATGCACAAGCCGGTGGTCGGGTTCATCGCCGGCGTCACCGCGCCGCCCGGCAAGCGCATGGGCCACGCCGGCGCCATCATCTCCGGCGGCAAGGGCACGGCGCAGGAGAAGCTCGCCGTGATGCAGGCCTGCGGCATGAAGGTGACGCGCAACCCGGCGGAGATGGGCCGGCTGCTGAAGTCGGTCCTCAAGTAGAGTGTTGCGCCGACTGCTCGCGCGTGCGCTGATCGCGAGCGGCGCGCGCGCGGAACGCGGCGGCCGGCTCGGCGTCGCCTGCCGGCGTTACCGCGCGGCCGCGGTGGTGGCGCCCGGTTACGCCCCTGCGCATCTCAATCTGGGCGCCGCGCTCGAGTCGGCGGGCGATGTGCCGGCCGCTTTGCGCGCCTATGAATCCGCGCTCGACATCGAACCCGGCAATCCGTACGCAAGCTACAACCTGGGGCGCGTGCGCTTCGCACACGGCGAATTTGCCGAGGCCGAGCAAATGCTGCGGCGCGCGCTGCAGGGCAAGCCCGACTTCGCGGATGCGCGGGTGGCGCTCGCCAACGCGCAGGAGGCGCGCGGCGCCCTGGCGGACGCCGCCGCGAGCCTGGAATCGGCGCTCGAGCAGCGGCCGCGCCACGCCGGCACCTGGTACAACTACGCCGAACTGCTGTGGAAGCTGCGCCGGCCCGCCGAGGCCGAGGCGGCGCTGCTGCGCGCTCTCGAGGCCGACCCGCGCCATGCGCATGCCAGTTTCCACGTCGCGCGCCTCAAGCACTCGCGGGGCGATCTGGCCGGCGCCGCGAGTCTGCTGGACAACGCGCTGCGCCAGGCGCCGGATTTCATGGATGCCCTGTTTCTGCAGGGCGAAGTGCTGATGAAGCTCGCGCTGCTCGACCGGGCCGAGCAAACGCTGCGCCGGGCGCTGGCGCTGGACGCAACGAAGGCGGAGGCGTGGTACCTGCTCGGCCTGACGCTGCGCGGCATGGCGCGCATCGCGGAATCGCTGGAGGCGCTTGCCGTGGCGGTGCGCCTCGCGCCGCAGCGCTTCGACTACGAGCCCTCGGTGCTGCTGGTGCTGACGCTTGCCGACGACGTGTCCGCGCGGACGCTGTTCGAGCGGCACCGGGACTACGGTGCGCGCCTCGAGGCGCACGTGGCGCAGCGCTTTCGCGCCTGGCGCGGCGAGCGCGAACCCGAGCGCCGCCTGCGCATCGGCTTCGTTTCATGCGATTTCAACCGGCACCCGGTCGCGTGGTTCACGCTGCCGCTGTTCGAGCATCTGGACCGCGCGCGTTGCGAGGTCTACGGCTACTCGGTCGGCGCGCAGGCCGACGAGGTCACGGCGCAGGTGCGTGCCGCGGCGGACGCATGGCGCGAGGGCAACGCGCTGGGGGACGCGGAACTGGCCGACCTCATCCATGCCGACGCGATCGACATCCTGGTCGACCTCATCGGCCATGCGGGCATCGCGCGGCTCGGTGTTTTCGCGCAGCAGCCGGCGCCGGTCCAGGCCTCGTGGCTCGGCTACCTGCACAGCACCGGCTTGACGCGCATGCAGTATCGCATCACCGACGCGCGCGCCGACCCCCGCGGATCGAGCGAGCAGCTGCACACGGAGCGGCTCGCCTACCTCCCGCACAGCATGTGGTGCTACCGCGCGCCCCTCGCGCTCGAGCACGCCGCGGCGCCGCCTTGTGCGCGCAGCGGCCATGTCACGTTCGGATCCTTCCAGCACGCGCCCAAGCTTTCGCCGACCGTGCGCCGCCTGTGGGCGGAAATCCTGCGGGCGGCGCCGCAGGCGCGCCTGCGGCTCGTCGGCATTCCCGACGGGCGCACGCGCGACGACCTGCTGCGCGATTTCGGCGCCGCCGGCATCGAGCCGTCGCGTCTCACGATCGTGCCGCGCCTGGCGCTCGAGGCCTACCTGCGGCAATACGACGAGGTGGACATCGCGCTCGATACGACGCCCTATGGCGGCGGGACGACGACGCTCGAGGCCCTCTGGATGGGCGTGCCGGTGCTGACGCTGGCGGGCGAGCGCTCCGCCGCGCGCAGCGCCGCAAGCATTCTCGGCACCCTCGGCCTCGACGACTGGGTCGCCGCCTCGGCGCAGGACTACGTGCGCCTCGCGCTCGAGCATGCGTCGCAGCGCGCGCGCGTTGCCGAACTGCGCAGCTCGCTGCGGCGCCGGCTGCGCGATTCCCCGCTCATGGACGAAGCACGTTTCGCGCGCGACATGGAGGCGGTGGTCCGCGCCATGTGGCGCGACTGGTGCGCGCAGCCGGTGTCGTAGAATGCGCCGTCCACAACACGAGGCCTGCAACCATGTTCGGTAACTGGTTCGACGTCAAAGAGGTCGACGAGGTGGCCGACGCCATCGTCGCCGACCTGGTCAAGCGACTGCCGCCCGCGCCGGGCCCGCATACGCGCAAGACCGCCGACCGGCTGCGAAAGACGCACGACGTGATCTTCGCGCGCCTGGAGCAATTCGCCCTCTCGCGCAAGCTCAATATCTACAAGAAGGCGCGGCTCGGCAATCGCGTGCGCTGGGCGCTGCGCGAAGCCGGATACGCGCCGGAGTTCACCGACGCGCTCAGCTACGAATTGGTGACCGTAGCGACCCTCGCCTCGCGGCGCGCCGGCGCCAGGAGCGGCTGAAACCCGCCGATGCTGGGCTGGCTGTTCGACAGGCGGCGAGTCGCGGCGCAGGCCCCCGACGCGCAGGCGCTGTTGGCGCAGTCCTACGCGCACCACCAGGCGGGGCGCCTGGATCAGGCGCAGGCCGGCTACGAGGCCGTGCTGGCGGCCGATCCCCGCAACGGCGATGCCGAGCAAATGCTGGGAGTGATCGCGTTGCAGCGCGCCCGCCCGGCGGACGCGGTGCGCCGTTTCCAGCGCGCGGTCGAGATTTCCCCGCGGAGCGCCGGGGCGCACAACAGCCTGGGCGAATCGTATCGCCGCCTGGGGCGGCTGGAGGAGGCGCAGGCCACACTGCGCCATGCGCTGGTGCTCGACGCCCAGCTGGCCGAGACGCACTTCAATCTGGGCGGCGTGTTGCGGGAGCTGGGGCGCGGCGGCGAAGCCATAGCAGCCTACCGGCGCGCGGTGCAGCTCAATGCGGGGTTCGCCGACGCGCATGCCGGGCTGGGCGCGGCATTGCGCGACGCGGGCGAGCTCGACGAGGCGCTCGCTTCCGGCCAGCGCGCCTTGGCGCTCGATCCCGCGTCCGCGGCGTTTCATCTGAACGTGGGCGACTTGCTGCGCGAGAAGGGTTTTCTCGACGAGGCGGAGGCCGCCTACCGCGCGGCGCTCGAGCGCGACCCGCGCCTCGCGCAGGCGCACAACAATCTCGGAAACATGTTGCGGCACCGGGGGCGTATCGACGAGGCGCTCGCCTGCTACGAGCGCTCGCTCATCGCGAAGCCGGATTTCGCGGAGGCGCTGCTGAATGCGGCACAGCTGCTGCGCGAGAACCTGCGCCTCACCGAAGCGGCGAACGCCTATCGGCTCCTGCTCGAGATGCGGCCCGACATTGCCGAAGCGCACCTGGATCTGGGCAATGCCCTGAAAGGCTTGGGCCATGTGCGCGAGGCGCTCGCCTGCTACGCCAAGGCGCTCGAGCTCGACCCCGACTATGCAGAGGCGCGCTGGGCGATCGCCATGTCGATGCAGCCGCTCGTGGCCGAGGACGACGCCGAGCTCTTGCGCAGCCGCGCGGCTTTCGCCGCCGATCTCGAGGCGCTCGAGCGCTGGTGCAACGCACGTGGCGCCGAGAAGACGGCGCGTGCCGTCGGTACGCAGCAGCCGTTCTACCTCGCTTACCAGGAAGCGGACCATCGCGCGCTCATGATGCGCTATGGGGCGCTGTGCGCCGGGCTGATGGGGACGTGGCAACACGCCACCGGCCTGCCGATGCCCGCCCGCGTCACGCGCGCGCAGATCCGCGTCGGCATCGTGTCCGCGCACGTCAGAGATCATTCGGTCTGGAACGCGATCGTCAAGGGCTGGCTGAAGCATCTGGACCGCGCGCGCTTCGATGTGCGCCTTTTCCACCTGGGCAACGCCAACGACGTGGAAACCGCGCTCGCCAAGACCCTGACTACGCACTACACCTACGGCAAGAGCGACATCGTCGAGTGGACGCAGCAAATTCTCGGCCAGCAGCTCGACGTGCTGATCTACCCGGAAATCGGCATCGACCCGATCACGGCCAAGCTGGCGAGCCTGCGGCTGGCGCCGGTGCAGGCAGCCTCGTGGGGCCATCCGCATACCACGGGTCTGCCGACGATGGATTACTTTCTGTCCGCCGCGGCGCTCGAGCCGCCGCAGGCCGAGCGCCACTATTCGGAGCGGCTGGTGCGCCTGCCGGGTCTGGGCGTGTGCCTCGAGCCGCACAAGGTCGTGCCGCGCGAAGTGGATATCGCGGCGCTGGGCATTCGCGACGGCGTACCCCTGCTGCTGTGCGCCGGCACGCCCTTCAAGTACACGCCGCGCCACGACGCCGCGCTGGTCGAGATCGCCCGGCGCCTGGGCGAATGCCAGTTCGTATTCTTCACGCCGCAGCCTCCGGAGCTGGCGCAGCGGCTGCGCCGCCGCCTCGAGCGTGCATTCGCCGGCGCGGGGCTGGACTTTGCCGCCTGCGTGACGTGGGTGCCCTGGCAGGACCGGGCGTCCTTCTACGGGCTGATGTCGCAGGCCGACGTGTATCTCGACACCATGGGATTTTCCGGCTTCAACAGCGCTCTGCAGGCGATCGAATGCGCGCTGCCGGTCGCCGCCTGGGAGGGGCAGTTCCTGCGCGGGCGGCTGGCGAGCGGCATCCTGCGCCGCATGGGCCTCGACGAGCTGGCGGCGGGCACCGAGGCCGATTACGTGCAGACAGTGGTGAAGCTCGCGCAGGACGCCGCCTACTGGGGCGACGTGCGCGAGCGCATGATCGCCGCGCGCGGACGCCTCTACGGCGACGCGGAACCGGTGCGCGCCCTGGAGCGCTTTCTCGAGGACGCGGTCAGGAAGTAACGTCGCCCGCGGGCACCGCGCGCGCGAGGTCGGGCTCGCCGCAATGTTTGAGGATCGCGGCGCGCGCGCGGTCGCGCAGCCGCAAGCTTGCCGCCCAGTCATTGCCGTCGGGGTCGATGGGCGCGCACGCCGTCACCGCGATCGGCGCGCGCCGCGCGTACCAGGTGCCGTCGCGCAGCACCGAGCGCACGCCGCGCAGCGCGACCGGCACCACCGGCACGCCCGCCTGCGCCGCCACCTGGAAGGCGCCGGCACGAAACTCCATCAGCCCGGTGTTGCGCGTGAGCGTGCCCTCGGGAAAGACGATCAGCGAGCGGCCCGCGCGCGCCGCCGCCGCCAGCACGTCGGCATGCTCGGCGCTCTTCTGCACGTCGAAGCGCTCGACGTAGAGGGTGCCGAAGCCCCCGAGCAGCAGCCGCATCAGGGGATTGGCCTCGAACTCGCGCTTGGCCACGAACGCATGCACGCGCGGCCCGAGCGCCGCGAGCAGCGCCACGGCGTCGAGATAGCTGGTGTGATTGGCCGCCACCACCACCGGACCGGCCGGGATGCTCTGGACGCCGCGCACCACGAGCGGGATGCCGGCGGCGCGAAAGAACAGCCGCGCCGCGGCGCCGCCCACGCGCCAGCCGAGGCGCGCGCGGCCGGGCAGGGCGGCGAGCAGCACGAACGGGAACACGAGGCCGAAGGCGGCGTACGCGCGCAGCGAGAAGGCGAGGCCACGCGCCGCGCGCCAGCTGCGGCGCAGCTGCGGCGCAGCGCCCGCCAGGACGAGCCGCACGAACTGCAGCCACACCGCCTTCGGCTTCACCGCGGACGGGCCGCGCTCGTAGAACTCGCGCGCGGCGACGCGCCGGATCTTGCCGCTCGAGGTCTTGGGCACGGTGGCGGGCGGCGCCAGCACGATGTCGTCGGCGGGCGCGCCGAGCAGGTCCACCGCCAGCTCGTTGATCATGCGCTTCACGTCGTCCTGGCGCGCGGGGTCGCGCTCCTTCATCTCCGCGAGCACCACCACGCGCTCGGTGCCGGAGGCCGGGTCGCGGCTGCCGAACACCGCCACGCAGCCGCGGCGCACGCCGGCGAGATCGCCCACCGCCTGCTCCAGCTCGTAGGGGCTCAGGTTGCGCCCGCCGCGGATGATGATGTCCTTCTCGCGCCCGGTGAGGTAGAGCACGCCCTCGCGCAGGTAGGCGCGGTCGCCCGTGTTCAGCCACTCGCCCTGGAACAGCTCTTTCGTCGCCGCGGGACTGCGGTAGTAGCCCGAGGTCGCCGAGGGGCCGCGGAACTGCAGCGCGCCTTCCTGGTTCTCGGGCAGCTCGAAGCCCGCGGCGTCGACCACGCGCAGGTCGTGCTCCTCGAGCGCGCGCCCGCAGCCGACCACCTTGAGCGGCGCCGGGTCGCCGGGACTTGCCGGCACCGCCTCGCCGGTCGCGGCCATGCGCTCGCGATCGAGCTCGTCGACGCGCCAGGGCTCGCCCGGCGGGGTGAAGGCGAGCCCGACCGTGCATTCGGCGAGGCCGTACACCGGGGCCATCGCGTTCGAGCGCAAGCCCCAGCGCGCGAATTTCTCCGTGAACGCCGCCATGGTCTCGGGGCTGACCGGCTCGGCGCCGTTGAACGCGAAGCGCCACGAGGACAGGTCGATTCCCTGCATTTCCTCGTCGGCGATGCGGCGCAGGCACAGCTCGTAGGAGAAATTCGGCCCGCCCGAGATGGTGCCGCGGTGGCGGTGGATGGCGCGCATCCAGCTCCCGGGGCGCGAAAGGAAGGCGAGGGGCGACATCAGCACCACCGGGAAGCCGAGGACCATGGTGGCGAAGCAGCCGCCGATCAGGCCCATGTCGTGATAGAGCGGCAGCCAGCTCACGAACACGTCGTCGGCACCGGCGCGCGCCGCCTTGCCCATCACGCGCACGTTATTGAGCAGGTTGGCGTGCGTCAGCACCACGCCCTTCGGACTGCCGGTGCTGCCCGAGGTGTACTGCAGGAAGCCGATGTCGCCCGGCTTGCCGCGCACGGGCGCGAACGCGCCGCCGCCGCCGCGGAAGTCTGCGGGGACGAGCACCGCGTTGAGCGACTCGACCTGCGCGCGCAGCAGGTAGGCCAGAGCTTTGGCTTCTGGAATGGTGATCATCAGCGTCGCGCCGGCGTTCTTCAGGATGCCGACGTGCCGCGTCATGTGATCCTCGATGGTGGTGAGGCGCGCGGGCGGGTAGAGCGGCACAGGCACGCCGCCCGCGAGCAGCACGCCGTAGAACGAGAACAGGTACTCCTTGCAGGTGGGCAGCATGATGGCCGCCATCTGGCCCCGCTGCAGCCCGGCGTCGGCGAGGCGCGCGGCGTAGCCGAGCGCGCCCGCGTAGAGCTCGCGATAGGTGATCGGGATTTCGCGCCCTTCCTCGTACAGGTGCACGGTGAGGCGGTCGGGCTGGCGCTCGACGTGGTACTCGAGCGCCTCGGTGAGGGTCTGCGCCTCGCGCGGCGGGCGCACGTCGGTGGACTGCGCCAGGCTCGCCACGCTGGTCTCGGCGGCGCGCGGCGCCTGCCCGGCGCTGGAGAGGAGAAAGCGCAGCAGGTCGCGCGGCGTCTCGGCGTCGGCGAGCGCCCGCTCGGGCAGGCGGGCGGCGAATTCGCGCTCCAGGCGCAGCACCAGCTCGACGCGCGCGAGGCTGTCGAGACCCAGTTCCTTTTCCAGCGAGCTGTCCAGCGTCACGTGATGCTCGAGGTGCGGGCGCGCCTCGCGCGCCACCGTCTGCACCACGGCGAGCACCTTGCCCGCGTCGATCGGGCCGTCGGCCTGGTTCATCTTCGGCCGAGTGTACACTCGCAAGCCATGCCGACCGGCGATGCGCCAAGGCCGTTCCTCGAGCGCCTGGATGATGCGGCGCGCAATATATTGCTGCAGGTCGCGCGGCCCGTGTCGTTCATGCGCGGTGCATGCCTGGTGCGCGCGGGCGAAGCATCGCGCGGCGCATATGTGCTGCGCGAAGGCGCAGCGGAAGCGAGCGTGGTGCTGCCGGGCGGCGAGCGGCTCGTCGTGGCGAAGCTCGGCGCGGGGAGCGTGGTCGGCGAGATGGCGTTGATCGAGCGCGGCACGTGCACCGCCACCGTCACCGCCGCGGCGAACGTCGACGGCTGGTTCGTGGAGCGCGACGATTTCCGCGCGCTGGTGGCGCAGCGAGATCCGGCGGCGCTCGCCCTGCAGCACACCCTCACCCTGATTCTGTCGGCGAAGCTGCGCGCGTTGAACGCCAGGGTGCTCGAGGTGCCCTCGCCCGAAGACCGGCCCGCGGCGAAGGCGCCCGGCGCCGATCCGCTCGAGGGCGCGAAGCGCCTGAAGAAAGCCGCCTACGACTTCAAGCCTTTCCTGCCGCTGCTGCCGCTGTTCGAAGGCTTCGAAGAGGGCGAGATCGCCGAGGTGCTCGATCGCTCGCAACTGCTCGAGCTGGAACGCGGCCGCGCGATCTTCCACCCCGGGCAGAAGTCCGAGGCCGTGCATCTCGTGCTGCGCGGCGCGGTCGAGATCATCGCCGGCCACGCCCGGCGCGAGCGGCGCATGGCCGTGCTCGGGCCGGGACAGCTGCTCGGCTACATGAGCCTGCTCGAGCGCGGTGCGCACGGCTCCACCGCGCGCGTGCGCGAGCAGGCTCTGCTACTCGAAACTCCGCGAGCGGCTTTCGAGGCGCTTTACTTCGGCACCAGCCCGGCCTCCACGAAGCTGCACCGGGCGATCCAGCGCAGCCTGCTCACGTCGCTTGGACAGACCAACCGCCACCTCACGCGCCTCATCAGCCTCGCGCGGCTGCGCGGCGCGGAGAAAGTGGGCGACCGGCTCGAAACCGCGCTCGGCGGCCAGATCGTCGCCGCGGAAGGCGGCTAGCGCTTCTTGCCGCGGTACACCGGGCGGCGCTGCGGCGCCACGGGCACGCTCTCGTCGCGGTGCCGGTAGCTGATGCGCCCGCGGGTGAGGTCGTAGGGCGACATCTCGAGCTGCACCTTGTCGCCGGTGGCGATGCGAATGCGGCGCTTGCGCACCTTGCCGCCCGCGTAGGCGAGCACCATCGCGCCGTTCGTCAGCTCGACCCGGAACTGGGTGCTGGGAAGAATTTCCTGGACCACACCGTCCATCGTCAACATCGCTTCTTTGGTCATGCGACAGTATGAGGCCTGGAGCGCCTTCGAGCCCGCGCAACGTCCTCTTTATTTTCGCTAGTCCAGATCGCGAATCGTGATCGCCGGGCGATCCTTCCTGATCGTCGCATGAAGGATCGAATACTCCGGCACCTCCACCCAAGCCGACGTATCCCGAGTCAGCGGCTCGGACGCAACCAGGATCGAGTCCGCGGCCTCGCTCCCGCCAATCATCTTCCACTCGCCGTCGTGCAGGCCGTAATCGCGGCCGGCGGTGTACCAGAGGCTGTAGTAGCTCAGGTGTCCGGGAATGAACTGCTCGGGCTCGGTGGGATAGCAGCCGAAGTCGAAGCAGTAGCGCGCGGCGGCGAGCTGGGTGCCGTCGGTGATGAAGAGGTTGAGCATCGAGGAGACGGCGATGCCGAGCTTGGCGCGCGCATCCCGCAATACCTTGAGTGCTTGCGCGACGGCGTCGTGCAGCTCGTCGCCGCTGGGGCGGGCGTAGGGATTTTTCAGCGCCGAGACGACGAGGGCGTAGACCCATTCGCTGTCGGTCGTTCCGCGAATCTGCGCCGCAAACTCCGGTTTCACGTGGGGCACGAGCAGCGGCTTGGTCTCCGCGAACCGGGCCAAATCGCCGTTGTGCGCGAGCACCAGGGGGACGCGGTCGAACTGGAAGGGGTGGACGTTCTGCGTGGCGATCTCGACCTTCGTGTTGTAGGGCACGCCGCGCACGTGGGCGAGCAGGCAGCTCGCCCGGATCTTCTCCGCGAGCCCCTTCAGGTTGCGGTCGAAGACCGGGATAGAGTCGGAGGCGTAGGCGAAGGGCTTATCCGGCTCGCGCGAAGCCGAATCCCAAGCGCGCATGCCGAAGCCGGCGAGATTCAGCAGGTGCAGCATCTTCGGCATGTAGCTCTGCTTGACCAGCGCCGAATCCGGCCGGAAGAGAAAATCGTCCAGCAGCACGGGTTGCCCGAGGTAGAGCAGGGCGCGGCACATGTGCGCGATGATAGTGCTGTTGGCCGGGTATTGACGACTGCGAAACCAGCGAGGCGATGAACCATGCGCGGCGACCGGTACAGAGCCGAAGGTCCGGAAGCGGAGTACGAACCGGGATCCCACGGCCGGGTGCTGCGCAACCGGCCCGGAATCCGCTCGGTGCGCGAGATGGCGGCGCGGGAGTCGGCGGCGCTGATCGCGGCAACGCAACAGACGATCGACGATACGCGGATGGACCAGCGGTTCACTGCGGATGACGTGCGGCGCATGCACCGTCTTTGGCTGGGAGAGATCTACGTCTGGGCCGGAGAGTACCGCCAGGTGAACATGGGGAAGGGCGATTTCATGTTCGCGGCCGCCGGCCAGGTCCCGAGACTGATGCGCCAGTTGGAGCGCGGAGCGCTGAGGGAGTTCACGCCGTGTCGTTTCGCGGACGCCGAGGAGCAGGCGCGGGCCCTCGCGGCCGTGCACGCCGAACTGATCCTGATTCATCCGTTCCGGGAGGGCAACGGGCGTTGCGCCCGCCTGCTGGCGACGCTGATGGGGCTGCAAGCCGGATTGCCGACGCTCGACTTTGGCGGAATTCGGGGGGAAACGAAGCGGCGCTACATCGCGGCGGTGCATGCCGCGCTGGACCGCGACTACCAGCCGATGTCCGGGATATTCCGTGGCGTGATCGCCCGCACGCTGCGGGCGCAGGCTACCGCTTCTTCGACGCGGAACCCTTCCTGAGGGAAAACGCGCCGCTGCGCGCATCGCGC
Source organism: Burkholderiales bacterium (assembly GCA_040902335.1). Lineage (GTDB taxonomy): Bacteria > Pseudomonadota > Gammaproteobacteria > Burkholderiales > SG8-39 > JAABQT01. The sequence goes on along the minus strand of JBBDXL010000090.1, from coordinate 1,945 downwards.
TTAAACGGCGCACGGATGCCCTCGATAGCCGACGAGGTCGCGACATTCCGGACTACGGCGCGCTCGCGCATCACAGGGTCGCGCAGGTATCGATTGGCGGAGGAGAGCTTCGAACTCATGCTCGCATTGTATCAGGCGGAAAACAGCTAGGCCTTCGGCGGCTTGATCTCCTCGAGCCGGTCCGTGGCGGGCGGTGGCGTGCGCGACAGCGCGGCGATCTCCGCCCGCAAAGCCGGCGTCATGTCGACCTTCGCCGCGTTGAGCGAATCCTTCAATTGCTCGAGGTTGCGCGCGCCGATGATCGGCGCGGTGATCGCGGGATGCGCCCCGACCCAGGCGACCGCGGTGCTGACCGGGTGCAGGCCCTTGCCTTTGCAGAAGGCGACGAATTTTTCCGCGACCTCGAACATCCACGCTTCGCCATAGCGCGCCTCGTACATCTTGTTGGTCTTCAGGCGCCCGCTCGCCTGCCCGCTGTACTTGCCCGAGAGCAGGCCCGCGGCGCCCGGGCTGTAGGGAATGACGCCGATGCCGTTCGCCTGCGCCATCGGCAGGATCTCGACCTCGGCCTGGCGCTTGACCAGGTTGTACATCGGCTGGGTCATCTGCAGCCGCGCCCAATTGTGGCGATCCTGCAAATCCACGGCGCGCTGCGTCTGCCAGGCGGACCAGTTGCTCACCGCGGGATAGAGCACCTTGCCCGAGCGCACCAGGTCTTCCAGCGCGCGCACCGACTCCTCGAGCGGGGTCAGCTTGTCGAACTGGTGCAGGAAGAACACCTCCACGCGGTCGGTCTGCAGGCGCTTCAGGCTCGCTTCCACCGCGCGCGTGACGTGCCGGCGCGAGGTGCCGCGGTCGTTGACGTCCTCGGTCACCGGGTTGTAGCACTTGGTGGTGATGACCAGGTCCTCGCGGTGGCCTTTCATCAGCCGGCCGAGGATCTCCTCGGACTTGCCCTTGTTGTACTGGTCCGCGCAGTCGTAGAAGTTGATGCCGGCGTCGCGGCAGGCCTTGTACATCTGCCCCGACATCGCCTCGTCGGCGTCGCCGCCGAAGGACATGGTGCCGAAGCACAGCTCGGAAACCTGCACGCCGGTGCGGCCCAGAGGTTTGGTTTTCATGGCGCGAGTCTACCGCGCGAGCGGTCGCGAGCGGAATCTTGACCCCTGTCAAGGCGCTCGACGCCGCGGCGCACCGTAGAATGGGGCCGATGGACGATCGAGCTTCAGCGCGCAGGGCGCGCGGCAAGCCGAAGGGCCGCGGCGTCGATCCCGCGGCGCGCGCCGAAGTGCAGGCGCTGCTCGGCGCCGACGCGCGCCGGCGCGATCTCCTGATCGAGTACCTGCACCGCATCCAGGACCGATACGGCCATCTGTCGGCGGCGCATCTCGCCGCGCTCGCCGAAGAGCTCAAGCTGTCGCTTACCGAGGTGTTCGAGGTGGCGACGTTCTATCACCACTTCGACGTGGTGAAAGAGGGTGAGCAGGCGCCGCCCGCGTTGACGGTGCGCGTATGCGATTCCATCGCCTGCGAGATGGCGGGCGCGAAGGAATTGCTGGAGAACCTTCCCGGCGTTCTGGGCAAGGACGTGCGCGTGATCCACGCGCCCTGCGTGGGGCGCTGCGAAGTCGCGCCCTGCGCCGTCGTGCACCAAAATCCGGTGGGCAACGCTACCGTGGACAAGGTGCGCGCGGCGGTGCAGAAGAAATCCTTCGCATGCCCGGAGCCGAGGTACGTCGACTACGCGAGGTACCGCAAGTTCGGCGGCTACCGGCTCATCGCCGACTGCCTCGCGGGCAAGCGCACGCGCGACGAGATCACCAGGATCATGGAGGACTCGGGCCTCAGAGGCCTGGGCGGCGCCGGCTTCCCGGCGGGGCGCAAGTGGCGCCTGGTCGCCGCCGAACCCGCGCCGCGCCTCATGGCGGTCAACATCGACGAAGGC
>JBBDXL010000089.1:20185-29296 GCA_040902335.1 Burkholderiales bacterium | reverse complement strand
AGCCGCTCCCACATCATGTGCATGAAGACGGCGACGATCAGCCCTGCCTTCAGCAACATGAACACGATGATCAGGAACCACCTGAGGTAGCCCTGGATGTGGAAGTAGTCGACGGCATACGACATGGCACTGAGAACGAAGAGCAATCCCCAGATCTTGAGATAAATGCCGATTGGATGCTGCTGCCCTTCCACGTGTGCCATGGTCTGCCTTACCAGAGGTAGAAAACCGCGAAGATGAACACCCACACCAGATCGACGAAGTGCCAGTACAGGCCCATGATTTCGACCATTTCGTACTTCCCCTTCCTGCCGGTCAGGAAGCCCGGTCGCTCATGGTCCAGATCTCCTCGAATAACCTTTATGGCGACGATGAGCAGGAAGATCACGCCGATCGACACGTGCGTGCCATGGAAACCCGTGATCATGAAGAAGCTCGAGCCGAACTGCGCCGCCCCCAGGGGATTGCCCCACGGGCGTATGCCCTCATCCACGATCAGCTTGGTCCACTCGAAGGCCTGCATGCCGACGAAGGTCGCGCCCAATGCCGCGGTGATCAGCAGCAGGATGAAGGTCATCCTCTTGTTTTTTTCATAGCCGAACTTGACGGCCATCGCCATCGTCCCGCTGCTGCTGATCAGGACGAAAGTCATGATCGCGATCAGGATGAGGGGGATCTTCTTGCCGAAGAGCGTCAGAGCGAAAACCTCGCTGACGTTCGGCCAGGGCTCGGTGGTGGACATGCGCACCGTCATGTACGAGATCAGGAACGAGCTGAAGATGAAGGTGTCGCTGAGGAGGAAGATCCACATCATGGCCTTGCCCCAGGGCACATTCTTGAAAGCGCGCTGGTCGGAAGACCAGTCGGAGACGATGCCTTGCACGCCTTCAGGCAGTTCTAAGGTATCTGTCGGATTCGCTTGCGCCATGAGTTTTGGGCCCGTTTACCTGATCCCGCAGAGCTTCAATAGGAGGTCCAGATTGTTCCCCGTGAACAGCAGACCGAAAAGAACCAGCCAGACCCCAAGCAGGAAGTGCCAGTAAAGGGTACACAGCTCCACGCTCTGCCTCACCCTCGCCACCTCGAAATCGCCCCACACCCTGGCGACGGTCCTGCCCCAGGCCACCAGACCGCCCAGCAGATGCAGCCCGTGAATTCCAGTGATCAGATAGAAAAACGCGACTGCAGGGTTCGTGACGTCGAAATAGACCATCGTGCCCAGTTGCCGCCAGGCGAGGAGCTGCCCGAACAGGAAAACCACGGTGAAAGCGCCGGCCGCAAGCAGGCCGAGCCGCATGGCGTCCATCCGCCCGCGGCGTACCGAATGCTGCGCCCATTGCAGCGCGACGCTGCTCAGTATCAGCACGAACGTATTCGCCCACAACAGCGCCAGTTGAGGCGCGGGACGCCAGTCTTCATACGTCATCCGGCTGCCATAAGCGGTCAGCAGCAGCATGAACAGCACCGCGACCACGGCAAGAAACACCCGCAGAGCGAGTTTCTTCGCGGCGCGGTGGGCTTCGTCCGGGTGGCGAAGATCCCCGACCACGGCTTCGGTCGCCTCCCAGGGCCTGGCCATCAGTTGCTGGAACATGCTCATGTCTTACCCGCGGCTTCCCGCGGCGGGACGTTCTGCGGAATGAAGTCCTGCTCGGCGCCCGGCACGCTGTAGTCGTAGGCCCAGCGGTAGACCAACGGCAGCGTCGGGCCGAAGTTGCCGTGCCTGGGCGGGGTGTCGGGGGTCTGCCACTCCAGCGTGGTGGCGTTCCAGGGGTTGCCCCCCGAGGGCTTGCCCCTGAAATAGCTCCAGACCAGGTTGTACAGGAATACCACCTGGACGGCGCCGACGACCAACGCCGCGAGGGTGATGGCGACGTTCACGGAATGCGCCGATTCGGTAATGAAGTCCGTGCCGCCGATCGCGTAATAGCGGCGCGGCACGCCCATCATGCCCAGGTAGTGCATGGGGTAGTAGATGGCGTAGCTGCCGACGAAGGTGATCCAGAAGTGGAATTTGCCCATGCCGTCGTGCAGCATCCGCCCGGTGATCTTGGGGTACCAGTGATAGATCGCCCCGAACACGACCAGGATGGGCGCAATGGCCATCACCATGTGGAAGTGGGCGACCACGAACATGGTGTCCGACAGCGGCATGCTCACGGTCGGATTGCCGAGGAACAGGCCCGTCAGCCCGCCGTTGATGAAGGTGAAGACGAACCCGATGGCGAACAGCATGGGGACGGTGAACTGGATGTTGCCGCGCCACAGCGTCAGCACCCAGTTGTAGACCTTGAGCGCCGTGGGGATCGCGATGATCAGCGTGGTGGTGGCGAAAAAGAAGCCGAAGTACGGGTTCATGCCGCTGACGTACATGTGGTGCGCCCACACCACGAAGCTCAGGGCGCCGATGATCACGATCGCCCACACCATCATCCGATAGCCGAAGATGTTCTTGCGCGCATGCACGCTGATCAGGTCGGAGACGATGCCGAAGGCCGGCAGCGCTACGATGTAGACCTCGGGATGGCCGAAGAACCAGAACAGGTGCTGAAACAGCACCGGACTGCCTCCCGAGTGCTCGACCTGCTGACCCATCGAGACGATGGCGGGCATGAAGAAGCTCGTGCCCAGCAACAGGTCCAGCAGCATCATGATGGCGCTGACGAACAAGGCGGGGAAGGCCAGCAGCGCCAGGATGGTGGCCGTGAAAATGCCCCACACCGTCAGCGGCATTCTCATCAGCGTCATGCCTCGGGTGCGCGCCTGCAGCACCGTGACCACGTAGTTCAGGCCGCCCATGGTGAAGCCGATGATGAAGAAAGCCAGGGAAACGAGCATCAGGATGATGCCCCAGGTGGCGCCGGGCGTGCCCGCGAGGATCGCCTGCGGCGGGTACAGGGTCCAGCCCGCGCCGGTCGGCCCGCCCGGCACGAAGAAGCTCGCGGTCAGCAGCAGCACGGCGAACAGATAGACCCAGTAGCTCACCATGTTGACATAGGGGAACACCATGTCGCGGGCCCCGACCATGAGCGGGATGAGGTAGTTGCCGAATCCCCCCAGGAACAGCGCGGTGAGCAGGTAGATCACCATGATCATGCCGTGCATGCTGACGAACTGGAGGTAGTTGCTCGGGTCGATGAAGGAGAAGGTGTCGGGGTACCCCAGCTGCAGCCGCATCAGCCACGACAACACGAGAGCCACCAACCCTATCCCGATCGCGGTGACCGCGTACTGGATGGCGATGATCTTGGCGTCCTGGCTCCAGATGTACTTGCCGACGAAAGTCTTCGGATGGTAGAGCTCTACCTCTTCGACTTCCGCGGGCGGGACTAGCGTGCTTGCATCGTGCGCGACGTAACTCATGGAAATCTCCTGCTCGCCTGAGTATCAGGATTATCAGCGCAAGCTATTGATGTAGGCAACGACGTCATCGATGGCCTGGTCGCTGGTCAGCATTCCGGCCATGGATGCCATCTGCGGACCGTACATGTCCTTTGCGTGGGTGCCGCGAATGCCTTGCCTGAAGTTCTTCAATTGAGTGACCAGGTACCAGTCGCTCATGCCCGCCAGGGCGGGGGCGTTCGTCGCCTGCAGGCCCCGCCCGCCGGGGCCGTGACAGGCTGCGCAGGTCACATAGCTCCCCTGGCCCTTGTTCGTTCTTCCCGCCACCGTGGCCGGGGCCGGCCTGTCCGGCAGCGTCCCGATATAGGCGACGACATTGGCGATGGCGGCGTCATCGGCCAGCGTCGCCGCCATCGGCGCCATCGTCTTGCCGAACACGTCTTTGTCGTGCGTGCCCCGTGCACCTAGCTTGTAATTCTTAAGTTGCCGCTTCAGGTACCAGTCTCCCAGGCCGGTCAGTTTCGGCGCATGCAGCGCGGGATTGCCCTCCGCCTGCGCGCCGTGGCAGCCGGCACACACCGCATAGAGCGCTTTGCCTGCCCCGGCAGAGCCTCCGGCCGCTTGTGCCTGCATCTGCGCGAACGTCGGCTGGCTGCTCAGCCACGCCTGAAACGCCTGCTCTTCCTCGACGACGACCTTGCCGCGCATGACGAAGTGCCCGACGCCGCACAATTCGTTGCACAGGAGGTCGAACTTCCCGACGCGCGTGGGGGTGAACCAGATGTAGGTGACCAGGCCCGGCACCAGGTCCATTTTGACCCGGAACTGCGGCACCGCAAAGTTGTGCAGGACGTCTTTGGCGCGCAGCAGCGCCTTGACCGGCTTGCCGAGGGGGAGATGCACCTCGGGGCTCGAGATCAGGACGTCGTCCTGCCCGTCGGGATCGTCGGGATTGATGCCGAACGGGTTCTGGTCGCTGACGTGCCGGGCATCGACGGTGCCGAGCACGCCGTCCTTCCCGGGGAAGCGATAGCTCCAGTGCCACTGCTGGCCCACGGCCTCGAACACCGCCGCGTCTTGCGGAACGTCGACCACCTTCGCCCAGACGAACAAGCCGGGGGCCAGCATGGCGGCGATGCCCAGCGAGCTCAATCCCACCAGCCACGCCTCCAGTTTCTTGTTCTCGGGTTCGTACGCCGCCTTGCTGCCCTTGCGCTGGCGGTAGCGGACCACGCAATACGCCATGAACAGGTTGACGGCGACGAAGACGAAGCCCGTGATCCAGAAGGTGATGGTGATCGTGTCGTCCATCGCCCCCCAGTTCGAGGCGATCGGAGTGAAATACCACGGGCTCAGGAAGTGAAACAGGACCGAGCCGACGATCAGTATCACCAATACGATTGCCATGGCCATAGGCGGATTCGACTCCCAAGTGCAAATCTACAAGCGGATCGCCACCTGCAGCTTACGAAAGCGGTGACGATATCAAATTAATGCCATTCTGGAAACCTGGACCGAGCGCACGGCGCGGCGAGCCTAGACCGTCAGGTAATGGTCGACGAGCAGCGCCGCGAACAGCGCGGCGAGATATACGATTGAATAGCGGAAGCAGCGCCGCGCGAGGCGATCGCTGTACGCGGTGTAGAGGCGCACCGCGTAGCCGAGGTAGACCGCGCCCAGCGCGAGCGCCGCGGCGAGGTAGAGCCACCCGCTCATGCGCACCACGAACGGCAGCAGCGACACCGCGAACAGAATGATCGTGTAGAGCAGCACCTGCAGCCGCGTGTATTCCTTGCCGTGCGTGACCGGGAGCATCGGCACGCCCGCCCGCGCGTAGTCCTCGGTGCGGTACAGCGCGAGCGCCCAGAAATGCGGCGGCGTCCAGGCGAAGATGATCAGGAACAGCAGCATCGCCTCGGTCGTCACCTCCCCGGTGACCGCGGCCCAGCCCAGCACCGGCGGCATGGCGCCCGAGGCTCCGCCGATGACGATGTTCTGCGGCGTGAGCGGCTTCAGGATCACCGTATAGACGATGGCATAGCCGACGAACGTGGCGAGCGTGAGCCACATGGTGAGCGGGTTTACGAAATGCACCAGCAGCCAAAGGCCGAGGCCGCCCAGCATGCCCGCGAACAGCAGGGTCTGGAGCGACGACAGCTCGCCGCTCGGCAGCGGCCGCCAGCGCGTGCGCAGCATGAGCGCATCGACGTTCTGCTCGACCAGGCAATTCACGGCAGCCGCGGCGCCCGCCACCAGGGCGATTCCCAGCGTTGCGGCGAGCAGGATCTGCACTGGAACCATGCCGGGCGTGGCGAGGAACATGCCGATCACCGCGGTGAAAACGATCAACGACACCACCCGCGGCTTGGTCAGCGCGTAGAACGCCCGCATCCTGCGAATCAGGGGGCGGGGCGGCGCAGTGCTATGACTCGGGTGTAGCCCAACCGACATGGTTGGATCAGGACACTAGCATACCTCCGCGGCGGGTCGCGGCGAACGCGCTAGGGAAATGCGGGGATCGTCGGTTCCAGGCCGTGGTCGCTCGCTTCCGGGTGACTGCGATGCACCAACTCCTGGATTTCCTCGACCCTGTCCTTGGGCACGTCGACCATCAGCAGCACGCGCCCCTCCCCGATCGCGGCCTCGAAGCGCTTGAGCGCGGTGTTCGGCGTGGAAATGCCGATCATGGTCGCCGCCCAGGCGCCGAACAGGGCGCCGACCACGGTGGCGATCAGGATGGTGACGAGTTGCAGACTCGCGCCCTCGGGCGGCGTCAGGTAGATGTAGATGCCGCACACGAAACCGGCGCAGCCGCCGAGCAAGAGGCCGAGCTGCATGCTGTGCCGCAGGTCCGATTTCTGGAAGACATTCGCTTCGTGCAGTTCGCCGAGCGACGTGCCGCGTTTCGCGAGAAAATGCATGTACCGGTCCTCGATGCGCGCGAGCAGCAGGTCGTTGCTGGTGCGGACGGCGCTGCCGAGGTCCGGCAGCACGAAGTACAGGCGCCTTCTCATGCGACCTCTCTCCCGGGTTGAATCGCCGGCTGCTTCCAGTCTTGCCTCACGGCGAGCGGAAGTCAAGGCATGGCCGCGGAGGTCAGCCGAACCGCGACGTCCGTAGCAGGCGCTGCAGATCCTCGATCATCCGTTTCGGATCCGGGTCGCGCGGGTAGCGCATCATCAGGTTGCCGAGCGGATCGAGCACGTAGATGTGGTCGGTCACGGCGCCGGCGGCCGGAAAGCGCGTGGCGAGGGCGCCAGCGTGCTCCACGTGCGTGCCGTCGATCGCCGCGCGCAGCGCGGCGCGCGGACGTCCGGCGTCGGTCAGCAGCCACAGCCGGGCCACGCGCTCCTGGTCCTTGCCCTGGGCGCGCCGCAGCTGGCGCATGAAGTAGAGCTTTCTCTCGCAGTACGCGTCGCAAGCCGCGGCGTCGAAAGCGACGAGCACCCATTTGCCGCGCAGCGCCTCGAGCGGCGGCCCGGCGAGCGGGCGCGGCGGCGTGACGAGCTCGCCGTAATTGGAGGCCGCGCCCGGCGCCCAGTCGAGCCGCCAGGCGAGCCAGGCGAGCGCGAACGGCGCGGCGAAGAACAGCGCGAGCAGCCCAAGCTGCGCGCGGCCGCGCTTCACCGGGTCAGCGGGCAGGACGCTCACGGCGCATGCTCAGCACGAGGAACAGCGCCACCGACAGCGCGGCCAGCGCGTACCACAGCAGCGCGTAGCTCTGGTGCATGTCCGCACCCGTGTCCGGCGGCGGCCAGTTGCGCGCCAGGCCGTCCGGAAACGGCGAATGCTGCTCGAGCACGTAGGGCTCGAGCTTGAGTCCCGACCAGGCGGCGAAGGTCGGCACTTCGACGTTCTGCCACACCCGCCCCTCGGGACGCGCGCCGGACGGGTCGTAGGCGCGCGGAAAATGCTCGAGCACGCGGCCCGCGACCTCGTGCACGCCGGGCGGCGTGCGCAACTGCGGCAGCTGCTCGCGGTGCGCGGGCGCCGCCACCCAGCCGCGGTTGACGAGCACGTGGCGGCCGTCGGCGAGCTTGAGCGGCTGCACGACGTGATAGCCCGGGCGGCCGCGGTTCACCTTGTTGTCGAGGAGCACCGTGTAGCGCTCGAGAAACTCGCCGCGCAGCGCGAGGCGCTTTTCCGCCGCCGCGGCGGCGCGCTTCTCGGCGGCGCGGCCCGCTTGCCAGTTACCGAGGACGAACCCCGCGACGCAGCCGGCCGCGGCGAGGGCGAAGGCCCAGGCGCGCGGCCGGAAAGAGTATCCTGAAATCATGCGTTATCTGGTGCTTGCCGTATTCGCGCTGATCATCTTCAGCCTGGCGTCGGGGCTGTACTTCGTGTTCCACGACCGCGGCGATTCGAAGCGCGCGGTCAAGGCCCTCGCGCTGCGCGTCGGCCTGTCGGTAGGACTGTTCGTGTTGCTGATGGTTGCGTACTACTTCGGATTCGTTCCGGCGCGGCTGTAGACGTCGGGCGCCGGCGACGGGAACGCGTCGGAGCCTGGGTTTGATCTTCCATGGTCTCGTGTTTTTTGGCCGCGTGAATCTTCCGGCCAAAAAACACGAGATGGTTTGAAAGGCAAACGACCCCGCGACGATGCCTGGATCGTCGCCTGCCTGCCTTACAGCCAGTACACGAAGACGAACAGCCCCAGCCACACCACGTCCACGAAGTGCCAGTACCAGGCCACGCCTTCGAAGGCGAAGTGGTGATCGGGATTGAAGTGGCCCTTCAGGCAGCGTGCGTAGATCACCGCCAGCATGATCGTGCCCACGGTGACGTGGAAGCCGTGGAAGCCCGTCAGCATGAAGAAGGTCGAGCCGTAGGCGCCGGTGGTGAGCTTGAGATTGAGATCCGCGTAGGCATGGCCGTACTCGTAGGCCTGCACGCCGAGAAACAGCACGCCGAGCGCGATGGTGAAAAAGAGGAACAGGTTCAGCATCCCGCGGTTGCCCTCTTTGAGCGCCCAGTGCGCGAAGGTGACCGTGACCCCGGAAGTGAGCAGCAGCAGCGTGTTGATCGCCGGCAGGCCCCAGGCGCCCATCGGCGAGAACGTTTCCTCGAAGCCTGGGCCCGCGGAGGGCCAGGCGGCCCTGAAATCGGGCCACAGCAGTTCCTTGTGCTCCAGGCTCGCGAGGTCCGGCACCGACAGCACGCGGATGTAGAACAGCGCCCCGAAGAACGCCGCGAAGAACATCACCTCGGAGAAGATGAACCAGCTCATGCCCCAGCGGAAGGACATGTCCTCCCGGGCGTGGTACTTGCCGCCCTCGGACTCGGCGATGACGGCGCCGAACCAGCGGAGCATCATGTAGATGATCAGCATGGCGCCCGCGGCGATCGACACCCACCCGCCCATGGAGGCGTTCATGACGAACACGCCGCCGAGCGCCATGAGAAAGAGCGAAATCGAGCCGAGCAGCGGCCAGACCATGGGCTGCGGCACGTAGTAGTGCTGCCGTTGTGTGCTTGCGCCTTGGGCCATTTTTGCGTCTCCCGACTTCGATTGCATCAGCCGGTCACGACGCGGACGATCGTGATCAGCGTGAAGATGAGCAGCGCCACCAGCACTACCGCGGCGACGACGATCTGCAGCGGCCGCACGCGCACGCTCTCGTGATCCGCCTTGCGGCGGATGCCGATGAGGCCGAACAGCACGGTCTTGGCGACGTCGAGCGGACCGGCTTGCCGGGGTCGCGCCCTCATGTGCGGCCCCCGCGCCCCGCAACCTCGAAGAAGGTGTACGACAGCGTGATGGTCTTCACG
>JBBDXL010000089.1:0-20085 GCA_040902335.1 Burkholderiales bacterium | reverse complement strand
GCCCCCGCGCCCCGCAACCTCGAAGAAGGTGTACGACAGCGTGATGGTCTTCACGTCCCGCGGCAGCTTCGGATCCACCACGAACACCACCGGGAAGCGTCGCGTCTCGCCCGCGGCGAGCGTCTGCTGCGTGAAGCAGAAGCACTCCATCTTGCGGAAGTACTCGCCGGCGCGCGCCGGGCCGTAGCTCGGCACCGCCTGCGCGGTCACCGCCTGGCTACGCACGTTGGCAATCTCGTACTCGACGGTGGCGAGCTCCCCCGGGTGCACGGTGAGGTGGCGGACCAGCGGCCGGAAGCTCCACGGCAGGTGGTGCGCGTTGGCGTCGAGCTCGATGGTCACGGTGCGCGACGGGTCGACCTGCGTACTGGCGAGCTGCACGGCGTCCGGCTTCACGAAGTTGTTGATGCCGAGCGCCTGGCAGATCGCGTCGTAGAACGGCACCAGCGCGTAGCCGAAGCCGAACATGACGAGCGCCACCACGGCGAGGCGCAGCCGCAGCCAGCGGTTCGCCGCCGCGCGCGCGGGCAGTGCCTCGCTCATCGGCCCATCACCCAGTACTTGATGATGAGGCCCACGAACCACGCCGCGGCGATCGAGGCGAGGATCAGGCCCGTCTTGGCGTTCCGGCTCAAGGCCATGGTCAGCGCAGGTCCGGCTGCGGGTCGAAGCTGTGGTAGGGCGCGGGCGTCGGCAGGTGCGTCCACTCGAGCGAATCGGCGCCCTCCCAGGGCTTCGCGGGCGCTTGCGCGCCGCTGCGGATGCACTTCAGCACCACGTACAGGAACAGGAGCTGCGACAGCCCGAAGCCGAAGGCGCCGATCGAGCTCAACTTGTTCCAGGTCTCGAACATGAGCGGATAGTCGGGGATGCGCCGCGGCATGCCGGCGAGCCCGAGGAAGTGCTGCACGAAGAAGGTGACGTTGAAGAAGATCATCGTCAGCCAGAAGTGCCACTTGCCGAGCGTCTCGTCGTACATCTTCCCGGTCCATTTCGGCAGCCAGAAGTAGACGCCGGCGAAGGCCGCGAACAGCGCCCCCGCCACCATCACGTAGTGAAAGTGCGCCACCACGTAGTAGGTGTCGTGCACCTGGATGTCGATCGGCACCAGCGACAGCACCAGGCCGGTGAAGCCGCCCAGCGTGAACAGGAACAGGAACCCGACGGCGAACAGCATCGGCGTCTCGAAGCTGAGCGAGCCCTTCCACATGGTGGCCACCCAGTTGAACACCTTCACCCCCGTGGGCACGGCGATGAGCGTGGTGGCGTACATGAAGAACAGCTGCCCGGTGAGGGGCATGCCCACCGTGTACATGTGGTGCGCCCAGACGATGAACGACAGGATGGCGATGGCAGCGGTCGCGTACACCATCGAGGCGTAGCCGAACAGGGGCTTTCTCGAGAACGCCGGGATCACCTGCGACACCACGCCGAAGGCGGGCAGCGCGATGATGTACACCTCGGGGTGGCCGAAGAACCAGAAGATGTGCTGGTAGAGCACCGGGTCGCCGCCGCCGGCGGCGTTGAAGAAGCTGGTGCCGAAGTGCCGGTCGGTGAGCGTCATGGTGACCGCGCCGGCGAGCACCGGCATCACCGCGATCAGCAGGTAGGCGGTGATCAGCCAGGTCCAGCAGAACATCGGCATGCGCAGCATCGTCATCCCCGGCGCGCGCATGTTGAGGATGGTGGTGACGATGTTGATCGAGCCCATGATCGAGCTCATGCCCAGCAGGTGGACGGCGAAGATCGTCAGGTCCATGCCGATGCCCATCTGCACGGTGAGCGGGGCATAGAGCGTCCAGCCTACGCCGGGCGCGCCGCCGGGCGTGAAGAACGAGAGGATCAGAAGCAGCGCGGCGAACGGCAGGATCCAGAACGACCAGTTGTTCATGCGCGCGAACGCCATGTCGGGCGCGCCGATCTGCATCGGGATCAGCCAGTTGGCGAAGCCGACGAAGGCCGGCATGATGGCGCCGAACACCATGATCAGGCCGTGCATGGTGGTCATCTGGTTGAAGAAGTCCGGGTCGACCACCTGCAGTCCCGGCGAAAAGAGCTCGGCGCGGATGACCAGCGCCATGATGCCGCCCACCATGAACATGATGAAGCTGAACCAAAGGTACATCGTGCCGATGTCCTTGTGGTTGGTGGTGGTGATCCAGCGCATGATGCCGCCGTAGCCGCCATGGGGGTCGCCATGGCCGTGCTCGTGGCCGTGGGCGTGGACGTCTGCGGCTGCGCTCATAGCGGGTTCCTCCGGGCCCTGACCTCGGCGGGCTGCACCGCGTCGCCGGTCTGGTTGCCCCAGTTGTTGCGCGTGAAGGTGACGACCGCCGCCAGCTCGACGTTGTTGAGCTGGGCAAAGGCCTGCATGGCGGTCTGCGGCCTGCCGTGCAGCAGCACGTCGATCTGCGCGCCCTTCGGGCCGAGCACGACCCGCGAGCCGTCGAGCGGCGGAAACGCAGGCGGCACGCCCTTGCCGTTCGCCTGGTGGCAGGCGACGCAGTGGGCGGCGTACACCGTCTCGCCGAGCGCCTTGAGTTCGGCGAGGGTGAAGGGCCTCGCTTCATCGACCGCGGCCTTGGCGAGCAGCGCCTTCCGCTCCCCGACCCACTTCGTGTAGTCCTCCTGCGACACCACGCGCACCACGATCGGCATGAAGCCGTGGTCCTTGCCGCACAGTTCCGCGCACTGGCTGCGGTAGGTGCCGGTCTTGGTGGCCGTGAACCAGATGTCGCGGATGAAGCCGGGGATCGCGTCCTGCTTGGCGCCGAACGCGGGCACCCACCAGGAATGCACCACGTCGGCGGCGGTGGTGAGAATGCGCACCTTCCTGCCCACCGGCACGACGAGCTCGTGGTCGACTTCGAGCAGGTAGTTCTCGCCCTTCGCCTCGCGGTTCTCGATTTGCGCGCGCGGCGTGGCGAGCGTCGAGACGAAGCTGATGCCCTCGCCCTCGCCGTTCAGGTAGTCGTAGGCCCACTTCCACTGGATGCCGGTGACCTTGATGGTGAGGTCGGGATTCGCGGTGTTCTTCTGCGCGATCACCACCTTGGTGACCGGCCAGGCAATCAGCACCAGGACCAGCGCCGGGAGCACCGTCCAGATGATCTCGATGGTCGTGTTCTCGTGGAACTGCTCGGCCTGGTGGCCGATCGACTTGCGGTGCGCGTAGCAGGACCAGAACATGAACCCGAACACGCCCACGAACAGGACCAGCACCACCACCATGACCATCTCGTGCACCCAGTGGATGTCCGCGGCCAGCGCCGAGGCCGCCGGCTGCAGGTTCCACTGCGCGGCCACCGCCAGGCCGCACAGTGCCAGCCCCAGCGCGCCGACCAACAGCTTCTTCAGCATCATCGACTCTTCCCAGATCAGCGCAGCGCAGGAAAAACGGGGCGAAACGTTAACATAGTTTGTCCGCTCACGGCATCGGCCGGCGCTCGAAATGCACGATGCTGCGTGCGGGCGCGCTGTTTCGCGGCGCGCCTTTCCACGCATGCCCATAGATCACTTCGATGGAGACAGAAGCGCCCGCCGCGGCAAGCCGCGCGCGCAAGCCGCGCCCGGCGAGGCCGCGCGCGCGGTCGCGCCGCGCGAGCGTCTGCCCGCTCGCGCGCAGGTCGGCGGCGAGGCCCGCCGCGTCCGCGTACTGCAGCGTCAGCATCTCCATGTCCATCACCGGGGCGGCGAAGCCCGCCGCCACCAGCGCGTCGCCGACGTCGTGCATGTCGGCGAAGCGGTGCACGCGCGCCGCGCCCGCCGCCGCGCGCAATTCCTTCAGCGTGTCGGGCCCGAGCGTGCTGAACATCAGCAGGCCCTCGGGCGCGAGCACGCGCGCGAGCTCGGCGAGCGCCGCGCGCGCATCGGCCGCCCAGTGCAGCGCCATGTTGGACCAGGCGAGCTCGACGCTGCCCCCGGCGAGCGGCACGCGCTCGAGCGCGCCGCACACCGCGAGCACGCGCGCCCCGCGCAGCCGCGCGCGCCAGCCGAGCGCGCGGCGCGCGAGCGCGAGCATCGGCAGCGAAAAGTCGAGCGCCACCAGCGCCGTCCCGGGGTAGCGGCGCGCGAGCGCCGCGGCCTGCGGCGCCGGCCCGCAGCCGGCATCGAGGATGCGCGCCGGGGCGAGGCGCACGACCTCGAGCCGCTCGAGCATGCGCGCGCCGACTTCGGCTTCCAGGCGCGCCGCGCCCAGGTAGCCCGCCGCGGCGCGATCGAAGCGGCGGCGCGCGGCGCGCGCGTCGATTTCAGACAAGCGGGCGCAGCAGCTTCTCGATGGCGGCCGCGGCGGCGAGGACGCGCCGGTCGCTCATGGCGGGGCCGAAGACGCTCAGGCCCACGGGCGCGGCGCCGGGCTCGTGGCAGGGCAGCGACACCGCGCAGCCATCGAGGAAATTGACGACGCCGACGTTTTTCAGGAAGCGCGCGTTCCAGCCGAAGTAGGCTTCGTCGCTCGCGTCCACCTCGGCGATCGGCGGCGCCACGCAGGGCGTGGTCGGCATCAGCAGCGCGTCGAACGGCGCGGCGACCGCCTCGACCGCGCGCACGTACGCGACGCGCGCCAGGCCGAGGTCCACGTAGTCCGCGGCGCTCATCGGCGCGGCGAGATCGATGCGCTTGGCGATGCGCGGGTCGTACTCGCCGCGCCGGTCCTGCCAGCGGCGGTGGATGGCGTAGGCCTCCGCGCCGGCGAAGCCGCCGAGCCTGAAGTACTCGGCCTGGCGGTCGAACTCGGGCACCGGGCGCTCGACGACGGCGGCGCCCGCCGCCGAGAGCTTCTTCAGTGTCGCCTCGAACGCGCGCCCGACCTGCGCGTCGAGATCGTCGAGCAGGGACGAGCGCGGCAGCAGCAGCCGCAGGCCCTGCACCGGCATCTCGGGGAGCGGCACGTGCGGCTCGGCGGCGAGGACCGCGTCGTACGCGGCACAGCAGGCGAGCGTATTGGCGAGCGGCCCGACCGTGTCGAGCGTGTAGGACAGGGGAAACGCGCCCTCCCGCGGCATGCGCCGCTGCGTCGGCTTCCAGCCGGTGATGCCGCACAGCGCCGCCGGCACGCGCACCGAGCCGCGCGTATCGCTGCCGAGCGACATCACCGCCATGCCGTCGGCCTGCGCCACCCCGGCGCCGGCGGACGAGCCGCCGGGCACCCGCCCGGTCTTGCGGTCCCAGGGATTCTTCGGCGTGCCGTAGTGCGGGTTGAGGCCGGTGGTGCCGAAGGCGAACTCCACCATGTTGGTGCGTCCCACGATCACCGCACCTGCCGCGCGCAGCCGCGCCACCGCCGGAGCGTCCGCCTTCGCCGCCGGCGCATCCGCGAGCAGCTTCGAGCCCGCTCGCGTTACGTCGCCGCCCACGTCGTAGAGATCCTTGACCGAGATCGGCAGGCCTTCGACCGCGGAGCGCACGACGCCCGAGCGCCGCAGGCGGTCGGAGTGCTCGGCTTCGGCGCGCGCCTGCTCGGCGTACGTCTTGATGAAGGCGCGCGCGCCTTCGCCCGCCGGGTCGGCGATGCGCGCGAGCGCCTGCTCCACGAGCTCGCGGCTCGTCGTCCTGCCTTCGGCCAGCTCGCGCTGCAGCCGCTCGACCGTCCACATGAAGTGAGTCTAGCGCACAATATTCGCGATGCTCGGCCCCCTGGCGCGGCGCTTTGCGAACCTGGCTTTCGGCGGCAGCTGCTTCGTGTGCCGCGGCGCCGCCAAGGCGGTGCTGTGCGCCGCCTGCGACGCCGACCTGCCGCGCCTCGGCGGGCCCTTGTGCCCGCGCTGCGCGCTGCCCTCGCCCGCGGGGGAAGTGTGCGGGCGCTGCCTCGCGCGCGCACCGGCCTACGACGCCACGGTGGCCGCGCTCGCCTACGCGTTTCCCGCCGACGTGCTGGTGCAGGCGCTGAAGTTCCGCGGCGAGCTCGCGCTTGCGCCGCTGCTCGGTGCGCTGCTCGCCGCGCGCATCGAGCGCGGCGCGCGCGTAGATTTCGTGCTGCCGGTGCCGCTCGCCGCGGCGCGCCTGCGCGCGCGCGGCTTCAACCAGGCGCTCGAGATCGCGCGCCACGTCGCCCCCGCCGCCACCGGCGCGCGTCTCGAGCCGCGGCTCGCCGAGCGCAGCCGCGACACGCCATCGCAGATGGATCTGTCGCACGCCGAGCGCTCGCGCAACGTGCGCGGCGCCTTCCGCTGCGAGCGCTCGCTCGAGGGCGCCGCGGTGGCGCTGGTCGACGACGTCATGACCACCGGCGCCACGCTCGACGAGCTCGCCGCCACGCTGAAGCGCGCCGGCGCCGCGCGCGTCGTCAACTGGGTGGTGGCGCGCACCCCCGCCCCGGCCGATGCTTGACATCGTGCTCTACCGGCCGGAGATCCCGCCCAACGCCGGCAACGTGATTCGCCTTGCCGCCAACACCGGCGCGCGGCTGCACCTCGTGGAGCCGCTCGGCTTCACGCTCGAGGACCGGCAGCTGAAGCGCGCCGGGCTCGACTACCACGAGATGGCGAGCGTGCGCGTGCACCGCGACTGGGACGCCTGCCGCGCGGCGCTGGAGGGGCAGCGGCTGTTCGCCGTGTCCACGCGCGGCGGCCTGAGCTACGCCGAGGCGCGCTATGCCGCCGCCGACGCCTTGGTCTTCGGGCCCGAGACGAGCGGCCTGCCTCAGACACTGCTGGAGGAGTTCGCGCCCGAGCGGCGGCTGCGGCTGCCGATGCGCGCGGGCAACCGCAGCCTCAACCTCTCGAACGCCGTGGCGGTGGTCGTTTTCGAGGCCTGGCGGCAGCTCGGCTTTTGCGGCGCGGGCTAGCGCGCGCCTCCTGTTTCGGGTCGCGCGCGAGCAGCCGCGCGACCGCCTGCGGCGGCGTGAGCTTGCCCCGCAGCACCGCGTTCACCGCCTGCGTGATCGGCATCTCGACGCCGGCGCGCGCGGCGTGGCGCAGCGTCTCGCGCGCCGAGTGCACGCCCTCGGCGACGTGGCCGAGGTGGCCGAGGATGCCGGCGAGCGCTTCGCCGCGCGCCAGCGCGAGGCCGACGCGGCGGTTGCGCGACAGGTCGCCGGTGGCGGTGAGGATCAGGTCTCCCGCCCCAGCCAGCCCCATGAAGGTCTCGGGCTTGCCGCCCAGCGCCACGCCCAGGCGCGTGATCTCCGCGAGGCCGCGCGTGATGAGCGCGGCGCGCGCGTTCTGGCCGAGGCCGAGGCCGTCGGCGATGCCCACCGCGATCGCCATCACGTTCTTCACCGCGCCGCCGATCTCCACGCCGGCGAGGTCGGTGCTGTGATACACGCGCAATCGCCCGCCATGCAGCATCTGCGCGGCGGCGCGCGCGAAGTCGGCGTTCCTCGAGGCGAGCGTCAGCGCGCACGGCAGGCCGCGCGCCACTTCCAGCGCGAACGAGGGGCCGGAGAGCGCGCCGCAGGCCGCGCGCGCGCCGAGCACTTCGGCCACCACCTGGTGCGGCAGCAGGCCGGTGCCCGACTCGAAGCCCTTGCACAGCCAGACGAGGGGCACGCCCGCGGCGCGCGGCAGCACTGCGCGCAGGCCGGCCACCGGCGTCGCGACCACCAGCAGGTGCGGACGCAGCGGCCAGCGGTCGGTCACCGTCAGCGCGTCGGGCAGGGGAAATTCCGGCAGGTAGCGCGCGTTCACTCGCGCGCGGCCGATGGCCTCGGCCTGCACCGCATCGCGCGCCCACAGCGTCACTTCGTGCCTTGCGGCGAGCGCCGCAGCGAGCGCCGTGCCCCAGGCGCCCGCGCCGAGCACGCCGATGCGCGTCACGCCCCCCAGACCAGGCTCGAGCGCAGGTAGCCGTTGGCGCCGTCGGGATGGCGCACGCGCAGCCACCCGCCCGGCGCGGCGCCGAGGAGCTCCAGCACCACGTTCTGCGCGGCGACGAACGCCACCGGCGCGCCGTCCTCGGGGCGCACGCGCGCCTCTGCCGAGGGCGCGGTGATCACCACCGTGCGCTGCTCGACCAGCGCCTTCCGCTCCACCCAGGTGAGCGCGCCAGTGTGGTCGCGCACCTTCACCCAGGCCTCGAGGTTGACGATCACCTCGAGCGGATACTGGCGCGACATGACATACAGGGGCTTGGCGGCGCGCGAGGGCGCGTCGTACAGGATCACGGCGTTCTCGCCGACGCTCAGGAACTGGGCGTGCGCGGCGCCGGCGGCGAGCGCCAAGCAAAAGGCGGCGGCGGCGCGGCGCATGGCGCTAGCTCGCCGTCTCTACGCGCGGCGCGTCGCCCGCGCCCCGCTGCTGCTGCTGCTGGCGCTGCGCGTACAGCGCCTCGAACGATACGGGCGCGAGCAGCACCGGCGGGAAGCCGCCGCGCGTCACGGCATCGGACACCGCCTCGCGCGCGTACGGGTAGAGGATCGTCGGGCAGGCGACGGCAAGCAGCGGCTCGAGATCGGCGCTCGGCACGTTGCGCACCGAGAAGATGCCCGCCTGCGCCGCCTCGGCGAGAAACAGCGTCTTCTCGCCCGCCTTGGCGGTGACCGTCACGGTGATCACGACCTCGAACAGGCCGTCGGCGAAGCGCGTGGACTCGTTGCGCACCTGGATCTCGAGCTGCGGCGTCTGCGCCTCGAGGAACACCTGCGGCGCGTTGGGGATCTCGAGCGAGAGGTCCTTCACGTAGATCTTCTCGATCTGGAAGCTGGGCTGCGGCTGCTCTTCGGCCATTCGGTCAGGTCCTTTCGGTCTCGAGCAGGGCGTCGAGCTCGCCGGCGCGCTCCAGCGCGTACAGCTCGTCGCAGCCGCCGACATGGTGCGCGCCGATCCAGATCTGCGGCACCGTCCGCTGGCCCGAGCGCGCCTGCATCTCGTCGCGGCGCTGCGGCTCGAGGTCGACGCGCACGGTCTCGACATCGCCGACGCCCTTTTGCGCCAGCAGGCGCGCGGCCGCCTGGCAGTACGGGCAACCGGCGGTCACGTACATGAGCACGCGCGCCAAGTCACCGCTCCACCGGCAGGCTCGCCAGCAGCCAGGCGCGAAAGCCGCCGGCGAGGCTGACCACGTTCTCGAAGCCGCGCGCCTTGAGCAGGCCCACGGCGCGCGCCGACGTGCTGCCGGTGTCGCAGTGCACGATCACCGTCCTCGACTTGTACTTCTCGAAATCCGCGGCGCGCTTCTCGATCTCGGCGAGCGGCAGGTTCTTCGCGCCGAGGATGTGGCCCGCGGCGTAGGCCGCCGGCTCGCGCACGTCGAGCACCAGCGCGTTCTCGCGGTTCATCAGCTGCGTCGCCTGCAGCGTGTTGACCGAGGGGCCGCCGCCGACACCGCCGCGCACGAGCGGCCACAGCAGCATCGCCCCGGAGCCGACCGCCGCGGCGACCAGCAGGATGTTCTTCTGCAGGAATTCAAGCATCAACGGAACATTATAATTGAGCGCATGCAGCGTATCGTGTTCCTGCGCCACGGCGAATCGACGTGGAACCGCGAGAACCGCTTCACCGGCTGGACCGACGTCGACCTGTCGGCCGCCGGCGTCGAGGAAGCGCGCGCTGCGGGGCGGCTGCTGCGCGCCGAGGGCTACGCCTTCGACCTCGCGCACACCTCGGTCCTGAAGCGCGCCATCCGCACCCTGTGGCTCGCGCTGGAGGAGCTGGACTGCTGCTGGCTGCCGGTGGCGAAGCACTGGCGGCTGAACGAGCGCCATTACGGCGCGCTGCAGGGGCTCGACAAGGCCGAGACGGCGGCGAAGTTCGGCGAGGCGCAGGTGCTCGCCTGGCGGCGCAGCTACGACACCCCGCCGCCCGCGCTCGACAGGCAGGATCCCCGCTACGAAGGCGGCGATCCGCGCTATGCCGGTACGCAAGTGCCGCTCACCGAGTGCCTGCAGGACACCGTGGCGCGCGTGCTGCCGTACTGGAGCTCGGCCATCGCGCCGCAGGTGCGCGCGGGCAAGCGCGTGCTGGTCGCCGCGCACGGCAACTCGCTGCGCGCGCTGATCAAGCACCTCGACGGCGTGTCGGACGCCGACATCGTCGGCCTGAACGTGCCCACCGGCATACCGCTGGTCTACGAGCTCGACGGCGCGCTCAAGCCCCTCAAGCACTACTACCTGGGAGACGCGGCGGACATCGAGCGGCGCGTCGCGGCGGTTTCGGCCCAGGGAAAGGCCAGGGCCTGAGGCGCGCGCTCCTCGTCCTGCTCGCGATCGCCGCCGGCGCGGCGCACGCGGGCCGCGAGGAGGACCTGGCGGCGCTGCGCGCGCGCCTCGAGGCGCTGCGCGCGGGGCTCGGCGAGAAAGAGGCCGACCGGCGCGAGGCGCGCGACGCGCTGCGCGACTCCGAGCGCGCCATTTCGGAAGCCAACCGCACGCTGCGCAAGCTCGAGGCCGAAGGCCGCGCGGCGCAAGTCGAGCTCGCGCGCCTCGCGGGGCTCAGCCGCACGCTCGGCGAGCGCCTCGCGCGCCAGCAGGCCGCGCTCGGACGGCTGCTCGCCGTGCGCCATGCCGCGGGCGCGCCCGATGCGCTGAAAATCGCGCTCTCGGGCGAGAACCCTTCCGACGTGGCGCGGCGCCTTTACTACCTCGCGCAGCTCTCGCGCGCCACGGCGCGCCTGGGCGAGGCGCTGCGCGCGAACCTCGCCGAGGCCGAGGACGTGCGCCGCGCCGCCGAGGAGCGCCGGCGGCGCCTGGCGGCGATCGAGGCCGAGAGCCGGCGCGACCGCGCGCGTATCGTCGCCGAGCGGCGCGAGCGGCGCGCCATCCTGAACCAGGTTTCCGGCGAGATGCGCAAGGCGCGCCGCCAGATCGGCACGCTCGAGGCCGACGAGCGGCGCCTGGCGCGGCTGGTGGAGGAAATCGTGCAGACGCTCAAGGTCCATCCGGGCGCGGGCTTCGCGCGCGTGGAAACGGTCCCGCAGCTCGGCGCGCTCGCCGGGCCGTTCTCGGGGCTGCGCGGCAAGCTGCGCCTCCCGGTGCGCGGGGAACTCGTGGGCCTGTTTGGCGCACCAAGGGAGGAAGGCCCTGTCGGCAAGAAGGGCGTTTTCATCCGCGCCAAGGAAGGCCAGCCGGTGCTGGCGGTGGCTGCCGGGCAGGTGGTGTACGCCGAATGGATGCGCGGCTACGGCAACCTGCTGATCGTCGACCACGGCGAGGCGTACCTCTCCATCTACGCCAACAACGAGTCGCTGCTCAAGCAGACGGGCGACCCGGTGGCCGCGGGAGAGGTCATCGCCACGGTGGGCGCGAGCGGTGGCAACGAGCAATCGGGTTTATACTTTGAACTCAGGCACCTCGGTAAGGCGTTCGATCCGCTGCGCTGGGTGGTCCTGAAGTGAGGATCCATCGAACATGAGCAAGATCAGGAACATCGGGCTCATCGCGCTCGGCGCCGTCGCCGGCGTGCTGCTCAGCCTCAATTTCCAGGCCATCGCCGACCGCGCCACGCGCGGGCCGCTGCCGGTGGACGAGCTGCGCGCCTTCACCGAGGTGTTCGGCGCCATCAAGCAGAACTACGTCGAGCCGGTCGAAGACAAGAAGCTCATCACCGAGGCGATCAACGGCATGCTCGCGGGGCTCGACCCGCACTCGGCGTACCTGGACGCCGAGGCGTTCAAGGAATTGCAGGTCGGCACGCAGGGCCAGTTCGGCGGCCTCGGCATCGAAGTAGGCATGGAAGACGGCTTCGTGAAAGTGGTCTCGCCCATCGAGGACACGCCGGCGTTCCGCGCCGGCATCAAGCCGGGCGACCTCATCATCCGCCTCGACGACACGCCGGTGAAGGGCATGACGCTCGCCGACGCGGTGAAGAGGATGCGCGGCAAACCCAACACGCAGATCACCCTCACCATCTCGAGGAAGGGCGAGACGCGGCCCCTCGTCGTCACGCTGACGCGCGCCGTGATCCGCGTGCAGAGCGTCAAGTCGAAGATCATCGAGCCGGGCTACGGCTGGGTGCGCGTGTCGCAGTTCCAGGAATCGACCACCGAGCACCTGGTGCGCCATCTTTCGAATCTTTACAAGCAGGGCGAGCTGAAGGGCCTGGTGCTCGACCTGCGCAACGACCCCGGCGGCCTGCTCTACGGCGCGGTGGCGATCTCCGCGGCGTTCCTGCCGCAGAAGGCGCTCGTCGTGTCCACCGACGGGCGCACCGAGGACGCGAAGAAGAAGTTCTTCGCCACGCCCGATGACTACCTGCGCGGCATGCGCGAGGACGTGCTGAAGGGACTGCCGGCGGCGGCGAAGACGGTGCCGATGGTGGTGCTGGTGAACGGCGGCTCGGCCTCGGCCTCGGAAATCGTCGCCGGCGCGCTGCAGGACCATAAGCGCGCCACGGTCATCGGCACGCAGACCTTCGGCAAGGGCTCGGTGCAGACCATCATGCCGCTCGGCAACGCCACCGCCATCAAGCTCACCACGGCGCGCTACTACACGCCGAGCGGCCGCTCGATCCAGGCGAAGGGCATCACGCCCGACCTCATCGTCGAGGAGCCGGGCGCGGACGCGCAGGCACGGCTGCGCGAGGCCGACCTCGAGCGCCACCTGGAGAACGACCGCGACGCCGAGGCCGAGCGGAAGAAGAACGCGCCGCGCGTCACGCCCGCGCTGCCGGCGGGCGAGCTGCCCAAGCCGATCGAGATGGGCTCGAAGGAGGACTTCCAGCTCCTCCAGGCGCTGAACTTCCTGCAGGGCAAGCCGGTGCAGGGCCAGCCCGCCAAGGCCGTCGCCGCGAACAAGTCCGGCAGCTGAACGACCAGCAGCTCCTCCGCTACTCCCGCCACATCCTCCTCGAAGAGTTCGGCATCGAGGGCCAGGAAAGACTGCGGGCCGCGGCGGCGCTGGTTGTCGGCGCGGGCGGACTGGGGTGCCCCGCGGCGCTGTACCTCGCGGCGAGCGGCGTCGGGCGCCTGACGATCGCCGACGCAGACAGCGTCGATCTCACCAACCTGCAGCGCCAGATCCTGTATCGCACCGACTCCGTCGGCCGGATGAAAGTCGAAGAAGCGCGCAAGACTCTTTCAGCCGTCAATCCCGAGGTCGAGGTCGTGCCGCTTGCGCAGAGAGTCGCGGCCGATGCGGTCGATCGCCTGGTGGCGGCCGCGGACGTGGTGCTCGACTGCTCGGACAACTTCGCCACGCGCCACCTGCTCAACCGCGCCTGCGTCAAATACTCCAGGCCGCTGATCTCCGGCGCCGCCATACGCTTCGACGGGCAGCTGATGGTGTTCGACCTGAGGAAGAAAGACGCACCCTGCTACGCGTGCCTGTTTCCCGAGGAAGGCGAAGTCGAGGAAGTGCAGTGCTCGACAATGGGGGTGCTGGCGCCGCTCACCGGCACCATCGGCGCGCTGCAGGCGCTGGAGGCGGTAAAGCTTCTCGCCGGCGCGGGCGAGACGCCGCTCGGGCAGCTGACGCTGTTCGATGCGAAGGCGTCCGAGCTGCGCAGCGTCAAGGTGAAGAAGGATCCGCGCTGCGCGGTGTGCGGGGGCTAGGCGCCACGCTCGTCGTCGCCGAACCAGAACGCGGGCAGCATCTGCCGCGTCGCCCGGATCCAGGCGCGGAAATCGTCGCGCAGCACGAACTCGTCGCCGAGGATCTGACGCGACGGGACCGCGGCCTGGCGCACGACGGCGAGCAGGTGCTCCAGCGCCTCGGCCCGCAGCAGCACCGGCGGCTTCGCCGGGTCGGCCGCGTAGCCGACATAGGGATAGCCGGAGAGCGATCGGGTCGGCTTCACCCATTTCGAATCGACGCTCTGGAACCTGAGGCCGTCGGCGATGATGCCGCGCGCGAGCGCGCGCGCGATCACCAGCTCGTTGTCGAGCCGCTCCGCCGCCCACAGCGGGGCGATGTCCCAGAACTTGTACGACGCGACCAGTTGGCCGGGGTGCATGGCGTTGCGCCGCCCGCGACGAGCAGACGCTTCAAGCCGAGAGGAACGCGCGCTGCGCCGCGAAGCCCTCGCTGGGCTTCTTGGCGAAGCCGCTCTTCGCGAACTGGTGCAGCGAGCCGATGGCGTACCGGAGCAGCGTCGCGGCGTGCGCCGCGGCGTCGCTGTCGGCCGCCGCGCGCAGCGCCTGCTTGAGGGTGGCCTCGAAGCGGTCGAAGAACTGGTTCATCCTCGCCTGCAGCCGCTCGTGCTCGCCGACCAGGGCGTCGCCGGTCATGACGCGCACCATGCCCGGGTTCTTCTCGGCGAAGGCGAGCAGCATCTCGAGGAGGCGATCGGCCTGCCGGCGTCCGTCGCCCTCGTCGCTGGTGATCTTGTTGGCGAGCGTGAACACCGAGTTCTCGATGAACTCGATCAGGCCCTCGTACATCTGCGCCTTGGAGGCGAAGTGGCGGTAGAGCGCGGCCTCGGACACGTCGAGCCTGGCCGCGAGCGCGGCGGTGGTGATCCGCTCCCAGCGCGGCGCCTCGAGCATCTGGGCGAGCGCCTTGAGGATCTCCAGCTTGCGCTCGCCTTTGGCCCGGGGCATGAAAAAGATTCTACTAGCGCGAATAGCGGAAAACGAGCCCCGGCAGCTGCGTGACCGAAGACACGCGCAGGTCGACGTAGGGCACACTCTTTCTTTCCCGGCTCACCCATACCGTCGCCATACCCAGACGCTTTGCGGTGCGCAAATTCTCCAGCATGTCGTCCACCAGGGCGCAGCGCCGGGGGTCGAGGTCGTGGCGCCTGAGCAGCAGCCGGAACCCGGCGAGCGCCGGCTTGCCGCGATAGCGCGTGCTCTCGATGGTGTACACGGCGTCGAAGAAGCGCGCCACGCCGAGCGCCCGGATGACGTCCGTCACGTAGCGGCGCGGGGCGTTGGAGAAGATGAGCTTGCGGCCCGGCAGGCGCGCGAGCGCGTGGCGCACCGCGGCCTCGTGCACCACCATGTCGGCGAGCTCGGGGAACTGGTGCGTGGCGGCGAGGAATTCGCGCGGATCGGTGCCGTGGTGGCGCATGAGCCCGTTCATGGTGGTGCCGTAGCGCTGCCAGAAGCCGCGGCGCATCTGGTTCGCGCCCGCCTCGTCCAGGTCGAAGCGCTCCCGGAGGTAGGCGTTGATCTGCGCGTGCATCGACGGAAAGATGCGCGCGTGCGCATCGTGCAGCGTGTTGTCGAGATCGAAGATCCACACCCGCCGCGAGGGCGGCAGGCCGACGAGGCGCATTCTGCTACTTGCTCTTGATGAGCGTGCCGACGCCCTGGTCGGTCATCACTTCGAGGAGCAGCGCGTGCGGCACGCGCCCGTCGATGACGTGCACGCTCTTCACGCCGTTCCTCGCGGCATCCAGCGCCGAGCCGATCTTCGGCAGCATGCCGCCCGAGATCACGCCCTTGGCAACGAGGTCGTCGAACTTCTTCGGCGTGAGACCGGTGAGCAGCTTGCCCTCCTTGTCGAGCACGCCCGGCGTGTTGGTGAGCACGACGAGCTTCTCGGCGCGCAGGATCTCGGCGAGCTTGCCGGCGACCAGGTCGGCGTTGATGTTGTAGGTGGTGCCGTCGACGCCGGTGCCGATCGGCGCCACCACCGGGATGAAGCCGCCCTGCTCGAGCGCGGAGATGACGGAGGGGTCGATCGACTCGATCTCGCCGACCTGGCCGAGATCGACAGTGCCGTTCTGCTTGCCGGGCAGCATGAGCTTTCTCGCCCGGATGAAGACGCCGTCCTGGCCGGTGAGCCCGACCGCCTTGCCGCCGGCGTGGTTGATGAGCTCCACGACCTCCTTGTTCACCTGGCCGCCGAGCACCATCTCCACCACGTCCATGGTGGCGCGGTCGGTGACCCGCATGCCCTGCACGAACTCGCCCTTCATGCCGAGGCGCGCGAGCATCTGCTCGATCTGCGGCCCGCCGCCGTGCACCACCACCGGGTTCATGCCGACGAGTTTGAGCAGCGCCACATCGCGCGCGAAGCCCGTTTTCAGCGCCTCGTCGGTCATGGCGTTGCCGCCGTACTTGACGACGATGGTCTTGCCGTGGAAGCGCTGGATGTAGGGCAGCGCCTCGGCGAGGATGCGCGCCTTCAGGGCGGCATCCGGCTGCGGGTCCGAAGGCGCGTTCATGTGCGGGGATTCTACAAACAAAAAAGGGCCGGCGCTCGCGCGCCGGCCCGCTCTGAGTGCTGCGTGCGCAGTTACTGGACGGTGATCTGCTTGCGCGCCGCCGCGGCCTTCTTCGGCAGCGTCAACTCCAGCACGCCGTCGCGATACTTCGCCTCGACCTTGGATTCGTCGAGCTCCTGCGGCAGGGTGAAGCTGCGCGTCGCCTTGCCGTACACACGCTCTACGTGCAGCAGGCGCTCGTCCTTGCCGGCCTCGCGCTCCTGCCTCACTTCGGCCTCCAGCGTGACCTGCGCGCCGTCGACGCTGACGTGGATGTCTTCCTTCTTCACGCCCGGCACCTCGGCGGTGACCAGGTAGGCGCCGTTCTTCTCGGCGACGTCCACCTTCATGCGCGGCGCGACGGCCTCGCGCCCCTCATAGCTCAGCGGGCGCACCAGAAAGCCCTTGAACAGGTCGTCGACCAGCTCGTTGAACGGATCAAAACGGGTGATGTTGCTCATATCGTGTCTCCTTTCGTGTCCTGGAGGGCCCTCGGGCCCTGTCCCCATAGCTTGGGCCGGCCTGCCGGGATTCAAGACCCCCTTCCTTTAGAATTCCTCCACCCCCATGCCGCCCGCCGCCGACTTCCGCAGCCAGATCGAGGCGCTGCGCCCCTACCTCCTGCGCTTCGCGAGCCTGCAGCTCCGGGACGCGGCGGCCGCCGAGGACGCGGTGCAGGAGGCGCTCGTCGCGGCGCTCGCCGGCGAGTCCGGGTTCGCCGGGCGCGCCAACCTGCGCACCTGGCTCACGGGCATCCTCAAGCACAAGATCGTGGACGCCATCCGCCGCCAGGCGCGCGAGCCGCGCCTGCCGGACGATCCGGAAGAGGCGCTGGACGATTTCGAGGCCCTGTTCCGGAGGAACGGCCACTGGGCCGAGCGCCCGCCGGGCTGGGACGAACCGGACGGGGCGCTCGAGCAGTCGCAGTTCTTTCGCGCGCTGGAGATGTGCCTCGAGCGCCTGCCCGCGCGTACCGCGCGCGTGTTCATGATGCGCGAGCACCTGGGCCACGAGACCGCGGAGATCTGTAAGGAACTCGACATCACCCCGACCCACTGCTGGGTGATGCTGTACCGCGCGCGCATGACGCTGCGCGAATGCCTGCAGCAGACCTGGTTCGGAAAATGATGGGACTGATCTCCTGCAAGGAAACCACGCGCCTCGTCTCCCAGGGGCTGGACCGCGAGCTCGCCTTCGGCGAGCGCGTGGCGCTGCGGCTGCACCTCGCCATCTGCCTGGGCTGCCGGCGGGCGAGGCGGCAGCTCCGCTTCCTCAGGCGGGCCGTGCGCGAGCTCGCGACCCGAGCGTGAACAGCACGACCCCCAGCGCCGTCATCGTGCAGACGATGAGCGGACCCGCCGGCAGGTCCGCGAGCAGCGACAGCCCCAGCCCTCCCGCGTAGCCAATCGCGCCCAGCACGTAGCACGCCGCCAGCCTGCCGCGCGCGAAGCCGCGCGTGGCGAGCGCCGTCGCGCAACACAGATTGCGAACCATGAGAAAGCTCCTCGAAAGAAATAGCCACGCGCGCCGCTGCGGCCGGCGCGCCCGAACCATCGCTTCAGAGGCGCTGCGGGGGGTCCCGGGAAGAAGGCGCGAGCAGCGTATTCGGCCGCGCGCGCGAAGGCGTCTCGGCGGCAGCGGCGAATTCCGGCGCGGCGAATGCCGCCGGCGCGGCGGCGCAGCCGACCGCTACGGCGATCGCGGCAATCGCGTCGCACAGCGGCCCGTCGGCATTGCTCGAATCGTGATGATCGCCCGACTTGTGGACGAACCCGCCGTGCTCGTCGAGGTGCTCGAGCGGGTGCTCGAGCGCGCTCTGCCAGCCGACGAGCAGCGCCGCGGCGAGCAGCAACGTCGCGAGGCGGCGCAGGATCATGCGCGGCTCAGTTCGCCGGCAGCGCGCCGGTCAGGCGGTAGTAGACGCCCGTGGGGTCGTTCTTGAGGACGGCGAGCTTGCCGGTGAGGACCACCGGCTCGAAGGTGTACTTGACGGGCTTCGCGGAGCGCACCTCCACCAGCTGCTCGGGGCCGCCGGGCATGCAGAAGCTGCAGGTCTGCGGCATCGCCGAGAGGATGAAGTGCGACTGCCGCTCGCCCATCTCGAGCGGCATCATGAAGCCCTGGATCTTCACCTGCTTCTGGTCGAGCTTCTCGACGTTGCCGGAGAACTGCGGCGCATAGCGGTCCTTCAGGCGCACCAGCTCGACCTGCGCGAGCAGCCGCCAGGACACCACGTCGCCGCGCTCGGCCAGCGGCTTGAAGACCTGGCCCCGAAGCTGCGGCGGCAGCATGTGTTGGGGAACCTGCGGCTGGGACTGCGCGAGCGCCGACGCGCAAATCGCGAACGCAAGGGCGAAGTAGACCGGCCTCATGGCGCCTCGATCTTATCCCTCCGCCAGCACCGGCGCCACCTCGGCGCGCGAGGCGCGCCACGCGGGGATGAGCGCCGCGGCCGCGCCCACGGCGAGCGCCAGCGCCAGCAGCCAGAGTTCCTCCGGCGCCCAGCTCCAGCCGGTCACCGGCACCTGCTGCTGCGCGCGCAGCGCCGCGCCGAGCGCTTCGGTCAGCAGGTGCCCGAGCGCGAGGCCGAGCGCGGCGCCCGCGGCGGCGAGCGTCAATCCTTCGAGCATCAGGAGCGCCATGAGTTTCCCGCGCGTGGCGCCCAGCATGCGCATCACGGCGAGGTCGTAGCGGCGCTCTTCGAGCGCGTTGGTGAGCGCGATGAACACCGACAGGCCCGCGGTCAGCACCAGCACGAAGCCGAAGGCGCGCAGCACCTCGATCCCCACCCCGAGCATGCGAAACAGGCGCGCGCTCTCGTAGGCGGGGCTCGCCGCCTGCAGCGGCCCGGCGTTCACCTGGCGCGGCAGGAGGGCCGCCGCGAGCGGGCTCGCATACTGGATCAGCAGCGCCGTGAGCTCCTTTTCCTCCTCGTGCATCGCGTCGAGGATCTTCTGCGGGTCGTCGCCTGGCTCGAAGTGCTCGTGCACCAGCCACACCGACTCGACGCTGGTCAGCACCACGCGGTCGAGCACGCTGCCGGTGGGCGCGAGAATCCCGGTCACGCGGTAGGGAAGCGCGTCGTGATCGTCGCCGTCCGAGGCGCCCACGCCGTGCGCGGCGACGAAGCTCGCGCCTGCGCGCAAGCCTGTGGCGCGCGCCGCCTGCGCCCCGAGCACCGCTTCCATGGGCTTCGCCCAGAGGCTGCCTTCGGCGAGCCGCGCGCCGTAGAGCGCCGGGTAGTCGTGGCTGGTGCCGACGATGCGAAAGCCGCGGTAGCTGTCGCCCAGCGCCACCGGGATGGCGCGCTTGACCAGCGGATTGCGCGCGAGCGCCTGCGCCTCGGCGAGGGGGATGTTGCCGGTGGGCGCATCTAGGTGAAACACCGCCGAGAGCACGAGCTGCATCGGGCTGCCCTTGGCGCCCGCGACGAGGTCGATGCCGCGCGCGTCGCGCGTCATGCGCTCTTCGAGCTGGCGCGTGGCGAGCATCAGCACCGTGATAGTGGCGATGCCGAGCGCGAGGAGCAGCAGGTTGAGCGCCGTGGCGAGCGGCTTGGCGCGCAGGTAGGCGAAGCTGATCTGCGGCAGGTTCACGCGCCGAGCTCCAGGCGCTTCTCGAACCGGGGTCTGGCGCGCGCGTCGTGCGTGGCGACGACGAGCGTCGCGCCGCATTCGGCCGCCTGCGTCTCCAGCAGATCGAGCGCCGCGGCGCAGTGCGCGTCGTCGAGGTTGGAGGTCGGCTCGTCGGCGAGCAGCAGCCGAGGCCGGTTCATCACCGCGCGCGCCACCGCCGCGCGCTGCGCCTCGCCGTGCGAGAGCTCGCGCGGGCGCGCCGCGGCGCGCTCGGCGAGCCCTACGCTCGCGAGCACCTGCGCGGCGCGCGCGGGCTCCTGGCGCGCGCCCGCGAGGTACTGGGCAAGGAGCAGGTTTTCGGCGACCGTGAGACTCGCGATGAGGTGCAGCTTCTGCGGCACGATACCGACCGGCCGCGCCGCCTCTACCGTGCCTTCGCTGGGCTTGAGCAGCCCCGCGATCAGGTGCAGGAGCGTGGACTTGCC
>JBBDXL010000088.1:0-29424 GCA_040902335.1 Burkholderiales bacterium | reverse complement strand
ATGAGCGCGCTGTTGGTGATCACCAATCTGCCCGAGCGCGCCGCGGCCGAAAAGCTCGCCGACGTCCTGGTCGCGAAGCGCCTCGCGGCCTGCATCAACATCCTGGCGCCTTGCCGGTCCGTATTCCGCTGGCAGGGTGCCGTGCAGCACGAAGAAGAGCATCCCGTTCTCATCAAGACGACGCGCGCGGCCTATGCCGAGCTTGAGGCGCAGATCCGCGCGCACCACCCGTACGAACTTCCGGAGATCATCGCAGTCCCAATCGAGCGGGGACTGCCGGCCTATCTGGACTGGGTGGCCGCGGAAACCGTATCCGCCCCGTGACCCGCCTTCTTTCCCTTTGGCTAGCACTGGCGGCGCCGCTCGCGCCGGCGGCCGCGGCCGACGAGCTGCTCGAGCCGGAAAAGGCGTTCCAGTTTTCCGCGCGCGCCCTGGGCGAAGACGCCGTGCAGGTGAGCTTCGCCATCGCCGAGGGCTACTACATGTACCGGGAGCGCTTCAAGTTCGAGGCGCAAAATGCCCGGCTCGGGCCGGCCGACCTGCCGCGCGGCTTGCGCAAGAAGGACGAGTTCTTCGGCGATACCGAGGTCTATCGCAACGAGGTGCATATCCGCGTGCCGGTGGCCGCGGGTGCGGCGGACCCCCTGCGCCTCGTCGTCACTTCGCAGGGCTGTGCCGACATCGGCGTGTGCTACGTGCCGATGGAATCGCGCGCCATGATCCGGCTCGCTGCAGCGCAGCCGCCGCCCGCGTTCGGCGAGGGACCGCGTAGCGTGCCGGAGGCGCCGCGATGGTCGATCTACGCGAGCGACCGGGACATCGCCGCCTTGTTCGAGCGCCATGTCCTGCTCGTCATCGCCGGCTTCTTCGGCTTCGGGCTGCTGCTCACATTCACGCCGTGCGTGCTGCCGATGATCCCGATCCTGTCGTCGATCATCGCCGGCGAGGGCCGCAGCCTCGACAAGCAGCGCGCCTTTGCGCTCTCGGCAAGCTACGTGCTCGGCATGGCGCTCGCCTATGCCGCGGCGGGCATCGCCGCGGCGTACTCCGGGACGCTCATCGCCGCGGCGCTGCAGAATCCATGGGTGCTGGGCGCCTTCGCGGCAGTGTTCGTGTGGCTTGCGCTGTCGATGTTCGGGCTGTACGAGATCTCGCTGCCCGGTTTCCTGCACCACCGCCTGTCGTCGGCGCACCAGCGCCTGCGCGGCGGGCGCATTGTATCGGTGGCGGCCATGGGGGTGCTTTCGGCTGTGATCGTCAGTCCCTGCGTGGCGGCGCCGCTCGCCGGCGCGCTGCTCTACATCTCCCAGACCCGGGACGTGGCGCTCGGCGGTGCGGCGCTCTTCGCCATGGCGCTCGGCATGGGCGTACCGCTCATGGTGGTCGGCGTGTCGGAGGGCGCGCTGCTGCCGAAGGCGGGGCCGTGGATGAACGGGGTGAAGAAGTTCTTCGGCGCGCTGTTGCTGGCGGTGGCGATCTGGATCGCGTCGCCGGTGCTGCCGGACGCGGCGGTCATGCTGGCATGGGCGGCGCTGCTGGTGGGCTCGGGCGTGTACCTGCGCGCCGTCGATCGGCTGCCGGCGGAGGCAGGCGGCTTCGCGCGGCTCGGCAAGGCGGCGGGCATCCTCGCGCTGGTGGCGGGCGTCGCTTTGCTGATCGGCGCGCTCTCTGGCAGCCGCGACCCGCTGCGTCCGCTCGCCGGGCTCGCGGGCGAGGCGCGCGAGGCGCCCGTTGCATTCAAGCGCGTGAACTCGCTCGGCGAGCTCGATGCGCAGCTGCGCTCTCCCGGCAAGCCGGTGATGCTCGATTTCTATGCCGACTGGTGCGTGTCGTGCAAGGAAATGGAGGCGTTCACCTTCAGCGAGGCGCGCGTGCGCCAGCGGCTCGAGCGCATGCTGCTCCTGCAGGCCGACGTCACCGAGAACACTGCCGGGCACAAGGCGCTGCTCAGGCGCTTCTCGCTCTTCGGCCCCCCGGGCATCATCTTCTTCGACGCGCAGGGGCGCGAAATCCGCGGGCTGCGCGTCGTCGGCTACCAGGACGCCGAGCGCTTCCTGAAGACGCTCGAGCTCGCCGCCGCCGACTGAGCCCGGCCATGCGGCGCCACCTGCAAGGGATCGATCATGCCGTGATCCTGGTGCGCGATCTCGAGCGCGCGCGCGCCGCCTACGCGCGCCTGGGCTTCACGCTCACGCCGCGCGGCACGCACACGCTCGGCTCGCAGAACCACTGCATCATGTTCGGGCGCGACTATCTGGAGCTGCTGGCGGTGCCCAGGCCCCATCCCGCCCTGCAGGCTTTCACCGATTTCCTCGCTCAGGGCGACGGACTCGGCGCGCTCGCGCTCGCCACCGACGACGCGGGCGGGCTGTATGCCGAGCTGGCGGCGGACGGCATCGCAGCGGACGCGCCGCTCGAGTTTTCGCGCCCGGTCGCGGACTTGGGCGAGGCGCGCTTTCGCATCGTGCAGCTGCCGCGCGAGGTCTCGCCCGGCTGCCTCATGTTCGCTTGCCAGCACTTTACGCGCCAACTCGTGTGGCGGCCGGAGCTCGTGCGCCACGCCGTGGGCGCGACGCAGATCGCCGCGGTCGCGGTGGTGGTGGAGGACACGGTGCGTGCGGCCTCGGCCTACGCGAACCTGTTCGGCGCGCGGCCGCAGGAGATCGACGAGGGACTGCTGGTGCAGACCGGCAGCGCGCCGATCGCGCTCGCCTCGCGCTGGAAGCTGGGACATCGCCTGCACGGCGTGGGCCTGCCGCTGCGCGCGCGGCCGCTGGTGGCGGCGCTGTTCATCCGCGTCGCCGATCGCGCGCGCGCCGCCGACGTCCTGCGGCGCAATGGCCTGCAGCCGGTGCCGCTCGCGGACGGGTCGCTTGCCGTGAACGCCGAGGACGCGCACGGCATCGCGGTCGTTTTCGGGTAGGGTGGGCCGATGGCCCACCTTACTGCTTGCGTAGCTCGCGCGCGGCCTCGAGCGCGAAATAGGTGAGGATGCCGTCTGCGCCGGCGCGCTTCATGGCGAGCAGCGTCTCCAGCACGCAGCTGCGCGGCAGCCATCCCCGGTCGATCGCGCCGCGCAGCATCGCGTACTCGCCCGAGACCTGGTAGACGTAGGTCGGCGCCTTGAACTCGTCCTTCACGCGCCGCACGATATCGAGGTACGGCAGGCCCGGCTTCACCATCACCATGTCGGCGCCTTCGGCAAGGTCGAGGCCAACTTCCCACAGCGCCTCGTCGGAATTCGCCGGGTCCATCTGATAGGTCTTCTTGTCGCCCCTGCCGAGATTCTTCGCCGAGCCGACGGCGTCGCGGAACGGGCCGTAGAAGCCCGATGCGTACTTCGCGGCGTAGGCGAGGATCCTGGTGTGGATGTGGCCGGCCTTCTCGAGCGCGGCGCGGATGCGGCCGATGCGCCCGTCCATCATGTCCGAGGGCGCGACGATGTCGACGCCCGCGCGTGCCTGGCACAGGGCCTGTTTCTCCAGCGCGGCCAGCGTCACGTCGTTGACGATATAGCCGAACTTGTCGATGACGCCGTCCTGGCCGTGCGAGGTGTAGGGATCGAGCGCGACGTCGGTCATGATGCCGAGCTCGGGAAAGCGCTTCTTCAGTGCCGCCGCCGCGCGCGGCACCAGCCCCTTCGCGTTGAAGGCCTCGCGCCCGTCGAGCGTCTTCAGCCTCTGCTCGATCACCGGGAACAGCGCCAGCACCGGAATACGCAGCTTCATGCATTGCTCGGCAACGGGCAGGAGCCGGTCCAGCGTCATGCGCTCCACGCCGGGCATCGAAGCCACATTCTCAGTACGGTTTTTGCCTTCGAGGATGAACACCGGATAGATGAGATCGTTGGCGGTGAGAACCGTCTCGCGCATCAGGCGGCGCGAGAAAGCGTCGCGCCGCATGCGTCGCATGCGCACTGCTGGGAACTGCCCGTAGATCTTCATAGTGCTGATTTTTCTGGAGGTTTCGGAACGCGGAACTTTCCGCGCCGCCGGCAATCTTACCTGTAGACGATGTTGATCGTCTCCCGCTTCTCCTCCCTGAGCGGGTTGCCTTAATCCCAATTAAGGCGTTTTGCCCCCGGTTTATATCCCCTTTACCGGGGGTCTTTTATTCCTCGCGTGCCGCCCGCAGCCACTCATCGAGCAGCGCGCGCGCGGCTTCCACCCCTTCGCCGCTGTGGCTGGAAAAAAGCAGCGCCTGGGCACCCGGGTCCGTAGTGGCGAGCCGAGTGCGCGCGCTGCGCAACGCGGCATCCCGCTCGTTGCGCGAGAGCTTGTCGCACTTCGCCAGCAGCACGAGCAGATGCCGGCCCGCCGGGCGCAGCCACTCGAGCAGATGATCGTCGTGCGGGGTAAACGGGCGCCGTGCATCCATCAGCAGCACCACGCCCGCCAGCGAATCACGCGCTTCCAGATAGCCGCCCACCAGCTGATCCCACTGCGCGCGCACCGCCTGGGGCACGCGCGCGTAGCCGTAGCCTGGCAGATCCACCAGCCGGCCGCGGCCGCCGAGGTCGAAGAAGTTGATGGTCTGCGTTCGGCCCGGCGTCTTGGAGAAGAACGCCAGCCGCCGGCGCCTGGTCAGCGCGTTGATGGCGCTCGACTTGCCGACGTTCGAGCGCCCGGCGAACGCCAGTTCGGGCGCATCCTGCGGCGGCAGGCCGCCGGTGATCCCTGCGGAAACCAGGAACTCGACGCGGGAAAACGCGCTGCTGGATTCCGGCATGGATGAAATTCTAATAAAATGAGGCGTTTCCTACCGATTCCGGGGAGTTGCAGAATGAAACGCATGCTGGCGGCGCTCGCCGCTGCGGGGCTGCTGTGGGCCGCGCCAGCCGCGGCGCAAGACGCCGCCAAGCCAGATCTCGCCAAGGGCGAGCAGCTCGCAAGGCAGGTATGCGTTGCCTGCCATGCCGCCGACGGCAATAGCGTCGCACCTGCCAATCCAAAGCTCGCCGGGCAGCATGCGAACTACCTGTACAAGCAGCTCACCAATTTCAAGGCGCAGGGCGGCAAGAAGGCGGCGCGCGAAAATGCGCTGATGGCGGGGATGGTGGCGAATCTTTCCGATCCCGACATGCGCGCGCTGGCGGCGTATTACGCAGCGCACAAGCTGAAGCCCGCTGCGGCCGGCGACAAGGACCTCGCGGCGCTCGGCCAGAAGATCTGGCGCGGCGGCATCGCCGACAAGAACGTAGCCGCCTGCGCCGGGTGCCACGGTCCCGACGGCGCCGGCATCCCGGGTCAGTATCCGCGGCTCGCCGGGCAGTTCGCAGAATACGTCGACGCGCAACTGAAACTTTTCCGCGCGGGCGGGCGCGCCAACGATCCGAACGGCATGATGCGCGGCGTCGCCGCGCGCATGAGCGACGAGGAGATCAAGGCGGTTGCGGAGTACGCGGCCGGTCTGCGCTAGACCTTCTGCGCGGGTCTCGCTGAGCGCTTGCCAATCTTGACGGAATAGCGCGCCGCAGCGCACTGTTAGGCCCGATGAGCGATGCCGTGAGCCTCGTTGCGTTGATACCGCGCCTGCGGCGCTACGCGCGGGCCCTGGTCGGCGAGCGCGCGGCGGCGGACGACCTGGTGCAGGACACGCTCGAGCGCGCCTGGTCGAAGCTGCACCTGTACCGGCACGGCACGGACCTGCGCGCCTGGCTGTTCACGGTGATGCACAACGTGCACGTCAACCAGGTGCGCGCGTCGCGGCCGACCACGGCGCTCGACGACGAGATGCCCGAACTGGCGCAGCGCGCGGTGCAGGGCGACGCGCTGCTGGTGCGCGACCTGGAGCGCG
The DNA here is from genome assembly GCA_040902335.1 of Burkholderiales bacterium. Lineage (GTDB taxonomy): Bacteria > Pseudomonadota > Gammaproteobacteria > Burkholderiales > SG8-39 > JAABQT01. The sequence goes on along the minus strand of JBBDXL010000088.1, from coordinate 23,628 downwards.
CCATCGCCGCGCTGCCCGCGGCGCAGCGCGAAGTGCTGCTGCTGGTGGCGCTCGAGGATCTGAGCTACGACGAGACGGCGCGCGTGCTCGGCATCCCGATCGGGACGGTGATGTCGCGATTGGCGCGCGCTCGCGAAAAAGTGCGCGCATTGATGCAGGGAAAGGGCGGCAGCAAGCTGCAAGTGGTGAAATGAGCGAAGCGGAACAATCCGTCGGCGAAGCCGACCTGCATGCCTGGGCCGACGGCCGGCTCGCCGAAGGCAGGCGCGCCGAGGTCGACGCCTGGCTGCGGGCGCACCCCGAGGAGGCGGAGCGCGCGGCGGCCTACCGCGCTCTCAATGAGCAATTGCGCGCGCATTTCGATCCCGTACTCGCGGAGCCGGTGCCCGAGCGCCTGCAAAGCGCGGCGCTGCGCCGCCGGCGCTGGCGCGCGGCGGCCGCGATTGCCGGATGGCTCGTCCTGGGTGCGGCGCTCGGCGGGGTCACGGGCTGGCAACTGCATGCGCAGCGCGCGCCCGCTTCCCTGGCGCAGGCGGACACGCCGGTGATCGCACGCCGCGCCGCGCTCGCGCACGCCACCTACGCTCCCGAGGTGCGCCACGCCGTCGAAGTAGGCGCGGACCAGGAGCCGCACCTGGTTGCCTGGCTTTCCAAGCGCCTCGGCGCGCAGGTGCGCGCACCGCGGCTCGAAGCCGAAGGCATGACGCTGGTCGGCGGACGCCTGCTGCCGCGAGATCCCGGCCCGGTAGCGCAGTTCATGTACCAGAGCGCGCCCGGGCGACGCGTGACGCTTTACGTGCGCACCGAGGGACCCGATCAGCGCGAGACGGCTTTCCGCTTCGCGCGCGAGGGCAATGTGCGCGTGTTCTACTGGATCGACCGCAAGTTCGGCTACGCCCTGTCCTCGGCCGACCTGGACAGAGAAGAACTGCTCAAGCTCGCCAACGCGGTCTACCAGCAGCTCAATCCCTGAGGCGCCTCAGCCGCCGGTCGCCGGGCGGATCAGGTAGCCGCCGGATTTCTCGTCGCGCTCCAGAGCGAGGAGCTTGCGGTTCTGCAGCTCCTCGAGCAGGTCGGAGAAGGCCTTGAAGCCGTAATAGGACTCGTTGAACCCGGGCTTGCGGCGCTTCAGCGCCTGCTTCACCATCGAGCCCCAGATCTTCTCGCCTTCGCCGCGCTCGGCGACGAGCGCCTGCAGCGTCTCGATCACCAGGTCGAAGGCCTCCTGCTTCTTGTCGTCGCTCGGCGCCGCCTCTTTTGCGCCGCCGGCCGGGCGCGCCTCGCGGCGCTTCTTCGCCGCGCGGCGCTTGGCCTCGTCCTCGCGCACCAGGTCGTCGTAGTAGATGAACTCGTCGCAATTGGAGATCAGCAGGTCGGAGGTGGAGTTCTTCACGCCGACGCCGATCACGTTCTTGGCGTTCTCGCGCAGCTTGGACACCAGCGGCGAGAAGTCGGAATCACCGCTGACGACGACGAAGGTGTCGACGTGCCCCTTCGTGTAGCACAGGTCGAGCGCGTCGACCACCATGCGGATGTCGGCCGAATTCTTGCCGGACTGGCCGCGATGCGGGATCTCGATCAGCTCGAAGGCCGCAGCGTGCATCGCGGACTTAAATTCCTTGTAGCGGTCCCAGTCGCAATAGGCCTTCTTCACCACGATCGAGCCCTTGAGCAGCAGCTTTTCCAGGACGCGGCCGATGTCGAACTTCTCGTACTTGGCGTCGCGCACGCCGAGGGCGATGTTCTCGAAGTCGCAGAATACGGCGAGGTTGCGCGTTTCAGTCATGTTTGCCTTTGTTGTTGTGCCGATTTCACCATGCCGGGATGCTCTCGCCCGCAAACAATTCCGGCACCGCTTCGCGGCGCCGCACGAGATGCGCGCCGGCGCCGTCCACCATCACCTCGGCGGCGCGCGGCCGCGAGTTGTAGTTCGAGCTCATGCTCATGCCGTAAGCGCCCGCCGACATGACCGCGAGCAGGTCACCGGCGCGCGCCGCCAGCACCCGGTCCCGGGCGAGAAAATCCGCGCTTTCGCAGATCGGGCCGACGACATCGTATACGGCCGTCGCCACGCCCGCCTGCGGCTCGCGCACCGGGCGCACTTCGTGCCAGGCGTCGTAAAGCGCCGGGCGCAGCAGGTCGTTCATAGCCGCGTCCACCACCAGGAATTTCCTGGCGTCGCCGGGCTTCACGTACTGCACCCGGGTGAGCAGCACGCCCGCGTTGCCGACGATCGAGCGTCCCGGGTCGACAATCAGCGTCTTGTCGCGGGCGCCGAGCGCGCGCAGCGCGCCGCCGAGGAACCCGTCGATGGAGCGTTGCGGCTCGTCCCGATAGCGGATGCCGATGCCGCCGCCGACGTCGATATGCGCGAGCGCGATGCCGGCACGCTCGATGCGGTCAGCAAGCTCAACGACGCGCTCGGCGGCCGCGATCCACGGCGCGGGATCCGCGAGCAGGGAGCCGATGTGACAGCCGATGCCGACCGGCTCGAGGTGCGCGCGTCGCGCCGCCTCGCGGTAGAGCCGGTCGGCCTCGGCATAAGGCACGCCGAACTTGCTCTGCCGCAGGCCCGTGGAAACGTGGGGATGGGTCTTCGCGTCGATGTCGGGATTGATGCGCAGGGCGATCGGCGCACGCGTGCCGATGCGCGCGGCGACGGCGTCGACGCGCTCGAGCTCGGCCTCGGACTCGACGTTCAGGCACAGGATTCCCGCCCGCAGCGCCTGTTCTATCTCTTCCTCGCTCTTGCCGATGCCGGAGAACAGCACCTTGCGCGGATCGCCGCCCGCCGCGAGCACGCGCGCCAGCTCGCCCCCCGAGACGATGTCGAAGCCTGCGCCGAGCCGCGCCATCAGGGCGAGGACCGCGAGATTGGAATTCGCCTTGACGGAGTACGCGACGAGCGCCTTGCGCTCCGCGAGCGCCTGCGCGTACGCGCGATACTGCCGCTCGATCGCCGCGCGCGAATAGACGAAGCAGGGCGTGCCGAAGCGCCGCGCGATTTCCTCGAGCGGCACCTGTTCGGCGCACAGCGCGCCGTTGCGGTACGCGAAGTCCATGGGGTGCTACTTCTTGTCGGAATTGCGCTCGGTATCCGCGGGGTACGGCACCGGCTGGTAGGACTCGGCCTTGGGGAGAGTCACGCCGGGCGGCGGCTGGTCGCGCAGGTACAGCGGCCCGCGCTGGCCGCAGGCCGCTGCCAGCAGCAAGGCGGCGGCAACAATGGCGAGAGAACGCATCCGGCGGCAGCTAAAATGGCCATGTTATCAGGGAACCCGCGCATGACGGACGCAGAGTTTGAGTCGCTCGCCGATGCCACGCTGGCGGCGCTCGAGCGTGCCATCGACAAGGTCGAGCTGGACGTGGATGTCCAGACCAAGGGCGCGGGCGTGCTCGAGATCGAATTCGCCGACGGCACGAAACTGATCATCAACCGGCACACGGCCGCGCGCGAAATCTGGGTGGCGGCGAGATCAGGGGGCTTCCATTTCCGCCACGCGGACAACGCGTGGCGCGATACGCGCGACGGCACCGAGCTCTATGCTGCGCTGTCGCGCCTGGTGACGGCGCAAAGCGCGACGCCCGTGATCCTGGCGCCGGCCTAGCCCGAGGGCGGCGGCGCGGCGGGCGCCGGACGCGGCAGGAGCGGCGGCAGGAACTGCGGCGGCGATCCCGGCTGCGGCGTCGCGCCCGGGGCGCCCGGGAATCCGGGGACGGCGGACTCTTCGGGTGGCGGCACGAATACCGGCAGCAGCGGGAACGGCGGCGTGTCGTCCTTCGGCACGAACTCGCGATAGAAATACTCCGGCAGATGCTTCAGCTCGCCCAGCGTCTCCGCATTGAGGCTGAAGGTATCCGCGGTCACCACGCCGTCGGGAACGATGCGCTGCATTTCGGGCACCGCTTTTAGCACTTTCTCCATGTAACCCACCCAGATCGGCAGCGCCACCAGGCCGCCGGTCTGGTTCCTGCCGAGCGAGCGCGGCTGGTCGTAACCGACCCATGAAACGCCGACCAGCGACGGCAGGTAGCCAGCGAACCAGGCGTCGATGAACTCGTTCGTGGTGCCGGTCTTGCCGGCGACGTCCTTGCGGCCGAGGCTCGCCACGCGTGCCGCCGTGCCGACGCGCGCGACGTCCTGCATCAGGCTGTCCATGATAAAGGCGTTGCGCGTGTCGATGACGCGCAGCGACTCGTCTCCGGCGCGCTGCGGGCGTGCCACCCCCAGCGGGTTGCCGCGATCGTCGACGATCTTCTGGATGAAATACGGCTGCACCAGGTAGCCGCCGTTGGCGAACACCGCGTAGGCGCGCGCCATCTGCCAGGGCGTGACGGTGCCCGAGCCGAGGGCCATGGTCAGGTAGGGCGGATGGCGCTCGCCGTCGAAGCCGAAGCGCGTGATGTAGTCCTGGGCGTACTTGACGCCGATGGCGTCGAGCACGCGGATCGACACCATGTTCTTGGACTTCACCAGCGCCGTGCGCAGCCGTATCGGTCCCTCGAACTTGCCGTCGAAATTCTTCGGCTCCCAGCGCTGGCTGCCGGTGACGTCGGCTTCGATGGCGATGGGTTCGTCGGGCACCACGGTGGCCGCGGTGAAGCCGCGCTCGAGCGCGGCCGAGTAGATGAACGGCTTGAACGCCGAGCCGGCCTGGCGCCACGCCTGGGTGACGTGATTGAACTTGCTGCGGTAGTACTGGAAGCCTCCCACGAGCGCGCGGATCGCGCCGTCGGTCGGATCCATGGCGATGAAAGCGCCTTCGGTCTCCGGCAGCTGCACGATCTCCCAGCGCTCGGCGTCGAGCTCGCGCAGGCGCACGATCGCGCCGCGGCGAATGCGGCGCTGCGCCGCAACGCGCTGCAGCGACGGTGCCGCGAAGCGCAGCCCTTCGCCGGTGACGCTGACCGTTTCGCCCGTCTTCAGAATCGCCTTGACTTCGCGCTGGGAAGTCTGGGTCACCAGGGCGACGCGCAGATCGTCGTCGTCCTCGCGCTCGGCGAGCGCTTCCTCGAAATCCGCTTCGTCGGCGTCCGCTGCCAGCTCGACGAAGGCCTCGGGCCCGCGGTAGCCGCCGTGGCGGTCGTACGCCATCAGGCCGTCGCGCAGCGCCAGCACCGCAGCCTCCTGGTCGGCCTTGCGGATGGTGGTATAGACGCGAAAGCCGCGGCTGTAGGCGTCCTCGGGATACTGCTCGAAGACGGCCTGGCGCACCATCTCGGCGACGTATTCCGCGCGCACGCCGTAAATTTCCACCACCTTGCGCGTGACGATCGGCGCGGCGGCCGCGCTTTCGAATTCATCCACCGTGACGTAGCCCAGCTCGCGCATGCGCCGCAGCACGTACATCTGCCGCTGCTTCGCGCGCTGCGGATTGGCGACCGGGTTGTAGCTCGAAGGTGCCTTCGGCAGCGCGGCGAGCATGGCCGCTTCGGCGAGCGTGAGCTTGTCGAGCGGCTTGCCGAAGTAGGTGCGCGCGGCCGAGGCGAAGCCGTAGGCGCGCTGTCCCAGGTAGATCTGGTTGACGTACAGGCCGAGAATCTGGTCCTTGGTGAGGTTGCGCTCGATCTTTATCGCCAGCAGCACCTCGTAGAGCTTGCGCGTGAGGGTCTTTTCGGATGACAGGAAGAAGTTGCGCGCCACCTGCATGGTGATGGTGCTCGCGCCCTGCCGCCGCCCGCCGGTCAGCAGGTTGGCGGAAGCTGCGCGCGCAACGCCGAGGTAATCGATGCCCGCGTGCTGGTAGAAGCGCTCGTCTTCGGCGGCGATGATGGCGTTGGTGAGCGCCGCAGGCACGTCCTTGATGTCGACGAGCACCCGGCGCTCCTCGCCGAACTCACCAATCAGTTCGCCCTCGACCGTGTACACCCGCAGCGGCACCTTGGGCTGGTAGTCGGTCAGCGTGTCGAGCGAGGGCAGATTCGGATAGGCGAGGGCGACCACCAGCCCGGCGACACACAAAGCGGCCGCCAGCAGGCCCCCCAAAAGGGCCATCGGAAACGTCAAAAAACGAAGCCACATCAAGGGTTAGACGACCGTCGCGGCACTAGCGCAGCCACAGTTGCACCGGGTAGGAAATCGGGGGCATTATAGCCGTCCCCCGGAAGGTGACGGATTCGCTAGACACGGGGGGGAGTTGTTGCTAGCATTTAACCCAAATTCTACGTATCGTGCCTAAGAGCCGATACAAAAAGGGAAATAACGATGCAACTGGATATTTTCAGCCCGAAGGCGCCGCCGTTGTTCGGGCTGGACATCAGCTCATCGTCGGTGAAGATGCTCGAGATCGTGGACGCGGGCAAGGGTGCCTATCGTGTCGAGCGCTACGTGATCGAGCCCTTGCCGCGCGATGCCACCGTCGATGGCAACATCAGCAACCTGGAGATGGTGGTCGAGGCGGTCAAGCGCGGCTACAAGCGCCTGGGCACGCGCTCGAAGCACGTCGCCATGGCGGTGCCCACGGGCGCCGTGATCACCAAGAAGATCATCGTGCCGGCAAGCCTGCGCGAGAACGAGCTCGAAGTGCAGGTGGAGTCGGAGGCGAATCAGTACATTCCGTTCGCGCTGGAGGAGGTCAACCTCGACTTCCAAGTCGTGGGACCCTCGCCCACCTCGGCCGACGAGCAGGAAGTGATGATCGCCGCCACGCGCAAGGAAAAGGTGGAAGACCGCGTCGCGGTGGCCGAATCCGCGGGCCTGAAGGCGGCGGTCATGGACATCGAGTCCTTCGCGCAGCAGGCGGCGCTCGGTCTGGTGGTGAATCAGCTTCCGGGCGCCGGCAAGGACCTGAACGTCGCCATCGTCGACATCGGCGCCAACGTGATGAACGTGAGCGTGATACGCAACGAGCAGTCCGTGTACACGCGCGAGCAGGCCTTCGGCGGCAATCAGCTCACCCAGGACATCGTCGCCCGCTACGGCATGAGCGTCGAGGAGGCGGAGAGCGCCAAGCGCTCGGGCGGCCTGCCCGATGACTTCGAAACCGAGGTGCTGCGACCGTTCATGGAAAACCTGTCCATGGAAGTGCAGCGCGCGCTGCAGTTCTTCTTCACCTCGACGCAGTACCACAGTGTCGATCAGATCCTGCTCGCCGGCGGCTCGGCGGTCATCCCGGGCATGGACGAGGTCGTGCAGACGCGCACGCAGGTTCCGGCCATGGTGGCCAATCCGTTCGCCGCGATGCAGGCGTCGCCGCGCATCCAGATGAAGAAACTGATGGTGGACGCGCCGTCGCTGATCGTCGCTTGCGGCCTGGCCATGCGCAGGTTCGACCCATGAACGTACGCATCAACCTGCTGCCGCACCGCGAGGAGCGGCGCAAGCGCGGCCGCCAGCATTTCGCGGTGCTCGCCGGGCTGACGGCGGCCCTGGGCGCGGCAGTGGTCGGCGCGGGCTACCTGTACGTCGCTGGCCTGATCGATACGCAGGATCAGCGCAACGCGTTTCTCAGGTCCGAGATCGCGAAGCTGGACAAGGAAATCGCCGAAATCAAGAAACTGAAGGACGAGATCGCCGCGCTGCTGGCGCGCAAGCAGATCATCGAGACGCTGCAGGCTGATCGCGCACAGACCGTGCACCTGCTGGATCAGCTGGTGCGGCAGATGCCCGAGGGCGTGTACCTGCGCCAGCTCCGGCAGCGCGGCCTCTCGGTAAATATGCAGGGCTACTCGCAATCGAATGCGCGCGTGTCGACGCTCATGCGCAATATCGAGTCCTCGCCCTGGCTGTCGAGCCCGCAGCTCATCGAGATCAAGGCCGCGCGTGTGGGCAGCAAGCGCCTGTCCGAGTTCAACATGAACCTACAGCTCAAGCGCTTCCAGCTCAAGGAAACGCCCAAGGACGCCGCCAAGGCGCCGGCGAAGAAGGGGTAAGCCATGGCGATGGCGATCGACTTCAAGAAGATTGCGGAAGACTTCAAGGCTACCAACTGGCGCGATGCGGGCACGTGGACCGCGATCCCGAAGGCAGTGGTGCTGGTGGCGATCGTGACCGCGCTGCCGGTATTGGGCTATTTCGGCCTGTGGCAGGGCCAGCTCGAGGAGCTGGAGACGGGCAAGGCCGCCGAGGCGAAATTCAAGATCGATTACGTGAACAAGAAAAGGCAGGCGGTTAACCTCGACCTGCACAAGCAGCAGCTCCGGGAGATCGACACGCAGTTCGGGGCGCTGCTCAAGCAGCTGCCTAACAAGTCGCAGATGGATGCGCTGCTCGTGGACATCAACCAGGCGGGCCTCGGCCGCGGTCTGCAGTTCGAGCTGTTCAAGCCTGCGGGTCAGGAGATCGTGCGCGACTTCTACGCCGAGCTGCCGATCACCGTGAAGGTAGTCGGCGTGTACCACGACATGGGCGCGTTCGCGAGCGACGTCGGGCAGCTCTCGCGCATCGTCACACTGAACGACGTGGCCATCCAGGCCGCCAAGGACGGGACGCTGGTGATGGACGTGACGGCACGCACGTTCCGCTACCTCGACGACGAAGAGGTGGCCGCGCAGCGCAAGGCCGCGGCCGGTGCGCGCAAGGGCCAGCGTCGATGAAGCGCCTGCTGATCCTGGGGTGCGTCGTTATCCTCGCCGGCTGCGAAGGCGAGCAGTACAGCGATCTGAGGAAGGAGCTGAACGACATGACCAAGGACCTGCGCGGCCGGGTGGACCCGCTGCCGCAGGTGCGACCTTACGAGCCGGTGCCCTACCAGGCGGAGAACGAGGTGGACCCGTTCCGCCCGGACCGCATCGAGGTCGCGGCCGCGGCCGGGACCGGGCCGGCGGCGAGCGGCAAGCAGCCGGACCTCGATCGGCCGAAGGAGCCGCTCGAGGCGTTCCCGCTGGAGTCCATCCAGATGGTGGGCTCGCTCACGCAGGGGCGGGAGACTTTCGGCCTGGTCAAGGCGGGGCCCAACCTTTACCGCGTGCGCAAGGGCAACTACATGGGGCAGAACTTCGGCGTCATTACCGGCATCGACGAAGTGCAGATCAGCCTGAAAGAGCTGATCCAGGAAGGCAGCGGGGAGTGGATCGAGCGGGCGAGCGCGCTGCAACTGCAGGAGGTAAAGAAATGACAATCACCCACATCGTGCGCGGCGTCTTGCGCGCGCTCGTTCTTTGCCTCGCGGGTACGGGCATCGCCCTCGCTCAGGCCAACAGCATCGAGGCGGTCGACGTGTCGCTGCAAGGCGGCACGGTGGTGCTGCGCATCACCACCACGGAGGCGTTGAAAGTCGCACCACCCAGCTTTAGCGTCGCCAATCCGGCGCGCATCGCCTTCGATTTTGCCGGCACGGTCAATGCGCTCGGCCGCTCCAGCCAGGACATCTCCCAGGGCGAGCTGCGTTCCCTCAACTTGGTGCAGGCGCCCGACAAGACCCGCCTGGTGCTGAACCTGCGCCGCCCGGTGGCGCACGAGGTGGCGCTCGACGGCCGCAGCGTGGTCGTGACGCTGGCTGCGGCGGCCGTGCCCGCGGGCGACAAGGTGGCGCATTTCGCCGAGGGACGCGGCGAATCGAAGCACGCCATCCGCGACATCGATTTCCGGCGCGGGCGCACCGGCGAAGGCCGCGTGGTCGTGGACCTGTCGGACGCTTCGACCGGCATCGATATCCGCCAGCAGGGGCAGAACATCATCGTCGACTTCCTGAAGACGGCCTTGCCGGACAATCTGCGCCGGCGTCTGGACGTGGTCGATTTCGCCACGCCGGTGCAGACCATCAGCACCTTCCAGCAGGGCGAGAACGTGCGCATGGTGATCGAGCCGCGCGGCCAATGGGACCACAACGCCTACCAGTCCGATACGCAGTTCGTGGTGGAAGTGAAGCCGGTGATCCCCGACGCGACGCCCAAGAAGGGCCAGTACGTCGGCGAGAAGCTCTCGCTCAACTTCCAGAACGTGGAAGTGCGCGCGGTGCTGAACGTGCTCGCGGACTTCACCGACCTCAATATCATCACCAGCGACTCGGTCGGCGGCAACATCACGCTGCGGCTGAAGGACGTGCCGTGGGACCAGGCGATGGACATCATCCTGCAGACCCGCGGTCTCGACAGCCGCCGCAACGGCAACGTCATCTGGATCGCGCCGCGCGACGAGCTGGCGACGCGCGAGAAGCTGGCGCTCGAATCGGCGCAGCAGATCACCGACCTCGAGCAGACGCACACCGAGGCCTTCCCGATGAACTACCAGAAGGCCGCCGACGTGGCGAAGCTGCTTTCGGACCGCTCGCAGCCGATCCTGTCCAAGCGCGGCAGCGCCGTCGTCGATGCGCGCACCAACACGCTTTTCGTGCAGGACACGCCGACGCGGCTGGAGGAGGTCAGGAAGCTGCTCGCCAAGATCGACGTGCCGGTGCGCCAGGTGATGATCGAGGCGCGCATCGTCGAGGCGAGCGACACCTTCAGCAAGAACCTCGGCGTACGCATGGGCTATTTCGAGAGCAGCGTCGCGGGGCGCCGTCCGGGACTGGGCGTGAGCGGCCCCAACGTCGGCGCGGAACTGGTCAATACCGGCCAGGGCATGGGCGTGGTGGCGGGCACACCGGTGATCGACGGGCCGGGCCTGAATACGGACTTTCGGGCCGGGCCGCTGAATACTTTTAACCCGGGACAGATCTCGTTCATCCTGTTCAACAGCGCGCTCACGCGCTTTCTCAACCTCGAGCTCTCGGCGCTGGAGGCCGACGGCAAGGGCAAGATCATCTCCAGCCCGCGCGTGCTGACCGCGGACCAGGTCGAGGCGGTGATCGAGCAGGGCACCGAGATCCCCTTCCAGCAGGCGACTTCGTCCGGCGCAACGAGCACCTCTTTCCGCAAAGCGAACCTCGCTCTCAAGGTGAAGCCGCAGATCACGCCCGACGGCAACGTCATCATGACGCTCGAAGTGAACAAGGACGCCCCGGGCGCGATCACCCCGGCGGGCGTGCAGATCAGCACCAAGCACGTCAAGACCGAGGTGCTGGTCGAGAATGGCGGCACGGTGGTGATCGGCGGCATCTTCGAGCAGACCGAGCGCACGGACATCACGCGGGTGCCGTTCTTCGGCGAGCTGCCGGTCATCGGCCGGCTGTTCCGCAACGACACGACGACGTCGCAGAAGACCGAATTGCTGGTGTTCGTGACGCCGCGCGTCGTCAACGAGCGCGTGACGGTGCGCTGACGAGTTTTGCCAGGTCTCCTTCTGGGACACGCGGCCGGGCTTGCCCGGCCGTTTTTGTTTGTGGCGTCCGTACAATAGGCGCATGCGGGGCAGGCGAAACGTATTCCTGGTGGGCATGATGGGCGCGGGCAAGACGACCGCCGGCCGGCTCATGGCGCGCCGCCTGAAGCGCGAGTTCCTCGACAGCGACCACGAGATCGAGCGCCGCTGCGGCGTGACGGTGCCGGTGGTCTTCGAGATCGAGGGCGAGGCGGGCTTTCGCCAGCGCGAGGCGGCAGTGATCGCCGAGCTCACCGCACGCGAGGACGTGGTGCTGGCCACGGGGGGCGGGGCAGTCCTGGCGGAGGCCAATCGGGGCTACCTCGCCGCGCGCGGCACGGTGGTCTACCTGCATGCGTCGCCGCCGGCGCTCTTCGAGCGCGTGCGCCAGGACAGGAACCGGCCGCTACTCGCTACCGCCGACCCGCTGGCGCGCCTGCAGGAGCTCTACGCGGTACGCGACCCCTTGTACCGCGAGATCGCCGATATCGTCGTCGACACGGGACGCCAGAGCGTGCAGAACCTGGCGCGCCAGCTGCTCGCCCGCCTCAAGGAAGAATGGAAACTATCCGCGTAGCGCTCGATGCGCGCGCCTACCCCGTGCACATCGGCGCGGGCGCGATCGATGCGGAAGCGCTGTATCGCCCGCACCTGCGCGCCGGGCGCATTGCCGTCGTCACCAACCCGGTGGTGGCCGGGCTGTACCTTGAGCGGGTGAAAGCGGCGCTGGCGCGCGCGGGGGCGTCGCCCGCGATCGAGATCGTGGTCGAGGACGGCGAGCAGGCGAAGAGCTGGCCAGCGCTGGATCGTGTGTTTGACGCCCTGCTGGCGGCGCGCGTGGGGCGCGACGGCCTGCTGGTCGCCCTGGGCGGCGGCGTCGTCGGGGACCTCGCAGGATTCGCCGCGGCGGTGTATCAGCGCGGCATCCCGTTCATTCAGGTGCCGACCACCCTGCTCGCGCAGGTCGATTCTTCCGTCGGCGGCAAGACCGCGGTGAACCACGCGCGCGGCAAGAACATGATCGGCGCCTTCCATCAGCCCGTAGCGGTGATCGCCGACGTCGGCACGCTCGCCACGCTGCCCGAGCGCGAGCTGCGCGCCGGCATCGCCGAGGTGATCAAGCACGGCTTCGCCCTGGACGCCGCGCTGGTCGCATGGCTGGAGAACAACATGGGACGTCTGCTGGCGCGCGACGCGGCGGCGCTGACGCACGCGGTACGCCGTTCGTGCGAGCTCAAGGCGCAGGTGGTGGCGGCCGACGAGCGCGAGACCGGCGCGCGCGCCCTGCTCAATTTCGGGCACACGTTTGGCCACGCTATCGAGGTCGGTGCCGGCTATGGCGTCTGGCTGCACGGCGAGGCGGTGGCGGCCGGCATGGTGATGGCGGCCGCGCTGTCGGTGCGCGCCGGGCTCTTGCCCGCAGCCGACGCCGAGCGTCTGCGCCGCCTTGTCCAGCTCGCCGGGCTGCCCGTGGCGGGACCGGCGCTTGCGCCAGAGCGCTACCTCGAGTTGATGGCCGGCGACAAGAAGGCCGCCGGCGGCCGCGCTCGCTATGTCGTGCTGAAGGAAGTAGGCCGCGCCTCCTTGCGCGACGACATCGACGAGCGGGCGGTGCGCGACGCCATCGCCGCGAGCGTGGAAGGGTCGTCAGCCGCCGCGGCGCAGTAGCCCGCCCGCCGCCCGAAACCCTTGTTGGTGCAGGACTCTGCAGGTATATTTCCCGGTTCGAGCGCCGAATTTGTGCAGAGCGGCGAAACGGCGAGAAATGTATTCCTGATCAGAAGGATACCTGTGGACGCGCAACTCCGGCCCGACGCGCAAGGCCTGTACGACCCGCGGCATGAGCACGACGCCTGCGGCGTGGGCTTCGTCGCCCACATCAAGGGCAAGAAGTCGCACTTGATCGTCGAGCAGGGGCTCACGGTGCTGAAGAACCTCACGCACCGCGGGGCTGTGGGATGGGATCCGAAGCTCTCGGACGGCGCCGGCCTCCTGATCCAGATTCCCGACCGGTTCTATCGCGAGGTGATGGCCAGGCAGGGCGTAAAGCTGCCACCCGCGGGCCAGTTCGGCGTCGGCATGGTGTTCCTGCCGCACGACCCCGCGAGCCGCCTCGCGTGCGAGTACGAGATCGAGCGCGCCATCAAGGAAGAGGGGCAGGTGCTGCTCGGCTGGCGCGACGTGCCGGTGGACAACGCCGATCTCGCCGAGCCGGCGCGAAAGCTCGAACCGGTGATCCGGCAGGTGTTCATCGGGCGGGGCCGGCGCGTCACCGTCACCGACGCGCTCGAGAGAAAGCTCTACATCATCCGCAAGAGCTCGGGCCACGCGATCCGCGCCCTGAAGCTCGAGCACGGCAAGGAATTCTACGTGCCCTCGATGTCGGCGCGCACGGTGTGCTACAAGGGCATGCTCCTCGCGTACCAGGTCGGCGAGTACTACCTCGATCTTAAGGACGCGCGCGTCGAATCCGCGCTCGCGCTGGTGCACCAGCGCTTCTCGACCAACACCTTCCCGTCCTGGGATCTCGCCCATCCGTTTCGCCTGATCTGCCATAACGGCGAGATCAACACGGTGCGCGGCAACCAGAACTGGATCCGCGCGCGCCAGGGGGCGATCTCCTCGCCCATCCTGGGCAAGGACCTGGACAAGGTATGGCCGCTGATCTACGAGGGGCAGTCGGATTCGGCCTCCTTCGACAACGCGCTCGAGCTGCTCGTCATGGGCGGCTACTCGGTCGCGCACGCGATGATGATGATGATCCCGGAGGCGTGGGAGAACCACACGCTGATGGACCCCGCGCGGCGCGCGTTCTACGAGTACCACGCGGCGATGATGGAGCCCTGGGACGGTCCCGCCTCGATCGCCTTTACCGACGGGCGCCAGATCGGCGCCACGCTCGACCGCAACGGCCTGCGGCCCTCGCGCTACATCGTCACCGACGACGACCTCGTGATCATGGGCTCGGAGTGCGGCTGCCTGCCGGTGCCCGAGGAGCGCATCGTCAAGAAGTGGCGCCTGCAGCCCGGCAGGATGTTTCTCGTCGACCTGGAGAAGGGCCGCATCGTCGACGACGCCGAGTTGAAGGACGCGCTCGCCAGCGCCAGGCCCTACGCCGAGTGGATCGAGCGCATCCGCGTCAAGCTCGACGAGGTGGAGAGCGCGAAGACCGCCCCGCTAAAGTCCGCGGTGCCGCTGCTCGACCGGCAGCAGGCCTTCGGCTACACGCAGGAGGACCTCAAGTTCCAGATCGTGCCGATGGCGCAGGCTGGCGAGGAGCCGGTGGGCTCGATGGGCAACGACGCGGCGCTCGCCGTGCTGTCGAAGAAGAACAAGACACTGTACCACTACTTCCAGCAGCTCTTCGCCCAGGTCACGAACCCGGCGATCGACCCGATCCGCGAGGAGCTGGTGACCTCGCTGGTCAGCTTCATCGGGCCGAAGCCGAACCTGCTCGGCATCGACGAGCAGAACCCGCCGCTCAGGCTCGAAGTGTCGCAGCCGGTGCTCGATTTCTACGAGATGGAGAAGATCCGCCACATCGAGCGCTACACCGGCGGCAAGTTCCGCTCGCTGGAGCTCGACATCAGCTATCCCGTCGCCTGGGGCGCCGAGGCGATCGAGGCGCGCCTGGCGTCGCTATGCGCGCAGGCCGAGGACGCGGTGCGCTCGGGCTACTCGATCATCGTCGTTTCCGACCGGCTGGTGGAAGCGGAGCGCGTCGCCATACCCGCGCTGCTCGCGCTCTCGGCGATCCACCAGCACCTGGTGGCCAGGGGCTTGCGCACGAGTGCGGGCCTGGTGGTCGAGACCGGCTCGGCGCGCGAGGTGCACCACTTCGCGCTGCTCGGCGGCTACGGCGCGGAAGCCGTGCACCCCTACCTCGTGCTGGAGACGGTCCTGGCGATGCATCCGGGCGACCGCGCCGCCGGCTCCAAGGCGATCAAGCTCTTCGTCAAGGCGGTCGGCAAGGGCCTGAAGAAGGTCATGTCGAAGATGGGCATCTCCACCTACATGTCCTACACCGGCGCGCAGATCTTCGAGGCGGTGGGGCTGACGCGCGAGCTGGTCGAGCGCTACTTCGCCGGCACGAGCGCTTCGATCGAGGGCATCGGCCTCACCGAGGTCGCCGAGGAGGCGATCCGCGTGCACCGCGCGGCGTTCGACCCCGAGGACCCGCTGCTCGCACGCGCGCTGGATGCGGGCGGCGAATACGCCTGGCGCGTGCGCGGCGAGGAGCACTTGTGGACGCCCGACGCGATCGCCAGGCTGCAGCACGCGACGCGCGAGAATTCCGTGAAGACCTACCGCGAGTACGCCGAGTTGATCAACGACCAGTCGCGGCGCCATCTGACGCTGCGCGGCCTGTTCGAGTTCCGCTTCGCTGAAGCGAAGCCCGTGCCGCTCGAGGAAGTCGAGCCGGCCGCCGAGATCGTCAAGCGCTTCTCCACTGGGGCGATGTCGCTCGGCGCGATCTCGACCGAGGCGCACACCGTGCTCGCCATCGCCATGAATCGCATCGGCGGTGCCTCGAACACCGGCGAAGGCGGCGAGGACCGGGCGCGCTACGCGCCGGTCAAGGCCGGCGAGACGCTGATGAGCCGCCTGGGCAGGCAGCGCGTCGAGGTGGACATTCCCTTGCGCGAGGGCGATTCGCTCAAGTCGAAGATCAAGCAGGTGGCCTCGGGGCGCTTCGGCGTGACTGCCGAGTACCTGGCCTCCGCCGAGATGATGCAGATCAAGATCGCTCAGGGCGCGAAGCCCGGCGAGGGCGGGCAGCTCCCGGGCCGCAAGGTCTCCGAGTACATCGCCGAGCTGCGCTTCGCGACGCCGGGGGTGGAGCTCATCAGCCCGCCGCCGCACCACGACATCTACTCGATCGAGGACATCGCGCAGCTGATCCACGACCTGAAGAACGCCAATCCCGGGGCCGGCGTGAGCGTGAAGCTCGTCTCCGAGGTCGGCGTGGGCACCGTCGCGGCGGGCATCTCGAAGGCGAAGTCCGACCACGTCACCATTTCCGGGCACGACGGGGGCACCGGGGCCTCGCCCTGGTCCTCGATCATGCACGCGGGCACGCCCTGGGAGCTGGGCCTCGCGGAGACGCAGCAGACGCTCGTGCTCAACCGCCTTCGCGGGCGCATCGCGGTGCAGGTCGACGGACAGCTGAAGACCGGGCGCGACGTGGTGATCGGCGCCATCCTCGGCGCCGACGAGTTCGGCTTCTCCACCGCTCCCCTGGTGGTGGAGGGCTGCATCATGATGCGCAAGTGCCACCTCAATACCTGCCCGGTCGGGGTGGCGACCCAGGACCCGGTGCTGCGCCGCAAGTTCGAAGGCAAGCCCGAGCACGTGGTCAACTACTTCTTCTTCGTCGCCGAGGAGGCGAGGGAGCTCATGGCCAAGCTCGGCGTGCGCACCATGAACGAGCTGATCGGCCGCACCGAGCTCCTCGACATGCAGCAGGGCGTCGAGCACTGGAAGGCGAAGGGGCTCGATTTCTCGCGCGTGTTCCGCATGCCCAAGATGCCGCCGGAGGTGGCGCGGTATCACTGCGAGAAACAGGACCACGGCCTCGCCAAGGCGCTCGACAACCGCCTCATCGAGCTGGCGGCGCCGGCGCTCGAGCGCGGCGAGAAAGTGACCATCGAGATGCCGATCCGCAACATCAACCGCACCGTCGGCACCATGCTTTCCGGGCGCATCGCGGCGCTCTACGGGCACGAGGGGCTGCCCGACGAGACGATCCACGTGCGCTTCGCCGGTTCGGCCGGGCAGAGCCTCGGCGCGTTCCTCGCGCGCGGCGTCTGGCTGGATCTCATCGGCGACACCAACGATTACTGCGGCAAGGGCCTGTCGGGCGGGCGCATCTCGGTGCAGCCTTCGCCCAAGTTCCGCGGCGAGCCTACGGAGAACATCATCACCGGTAACGTCGTGCTCTACGGTGCGATCGCGGGCGAGGCGTATTTCCGCGGCGTCGCCGGCGAGCGCTTCGCGGTGCGGAACTCCGGCGCCCAGGCCGTGGTCGAGGGCGTGGGCGACCACGGCTGCGAGTACATGACCGGCGGCACGGTGGTCGTGCTCGGCGGCACCGGGCGCAACTTCGCCGCCGGGATGTCGGGCGGCATCGCCTACGTGCTCGACCTGGACGGCGGCTTCGCGCAGCGCTGCAACACGGCGATGGTGGACGTCGAGCCGCTGCTCTCCGCAGCCGAGCAGCCGGCGAGGCTCGCGCGCGAGCTATGGCATCTGGGCGAGGCGGACGAGGCGATCGTGCGCCGCCTGATCGAGCGCCATGCGCGCTACACGGGCAGCCGGCGCGCGGGCGAGGTGCTCGAGCGCTGGAGCGAGTACCGGCCGCGCTTCGTGAAGGTCTTCCCCAAGGAGTACCGCAGGGCGCTCGGCGAGCTGGCGGCCGCGCAGCGCAAAGCCGCGGCATAGATGGGCAAGGTCACGGGGTTCCTCGAGTACGAGCGGCTCGAGGAGGCGCACGAGGCGCCGGAAACGCGCAAGAAGCACTATCGCGAGTTCTATGCGCGCCTGTCGGACGAGGACGCGAAGGTCCAGGGCGCGCGCTGCATGGACTGCGGCATCCCGTTCTGCCTGAGCGGCTGCCCGGTGAATAACCTCATTCCCGACTGGAACGACCTGGTGTACCGCCAGGACTGGAAGTCGGCGATCGAGTCGCTGCACTCGACCAACAATTTCCCCGAGTTCACCGGCCGCATCTGCCCGGCGCCCTGCGAAGAGGCGTGCGTGCTGCGCATCAACGAGGACCCGGTGGGCATCAAGTCGATCGAGCACGCGATCATCGACAAGGCCTGGGACGAGGGCTGGGTGCTCGCGCAGCCCGCGGCGCGGCGCAGCGGCAGGAAAGTCGCAGTGGTGGGCTCGGGCCCGGCGGGGCTCGCCTGCGCGCAGCAACTCGCGCGCGCCGGACACGCGGTGACGGTGTTCGAAAAGAACGACCGCCTCGGTGGGCTGCTGCGCTACGGCATCCCGGACTTCAAGATGGAGAAGTGGCTGATCGACCGGCGCGTGGAGCAGATGGCCGCCGAAGGTGTGGAGTTCCACGTCAATCGCGTGGCAGGCGGTGCGCCGGTGGGGGCGGGCAACGCCCAGGCGCGCCCGCTCGATGCCAAAGGGCTGCTCGCCGAATTCGACGCGCTGGTCTTGACGGGCGGGGCCGAGGCCCCGCGCGACCTGCCGATCCCGGGGCGCGAGCTGGCGGGCATCGAGTTCGCGATGGATTTCCTGCCGCTGCAGAACCGGCGCGTGGCCGGCGACAAGAACGTGAAGGAGCTCTGGGCCACCGACAAGCACGTCGTCATCATCGGCGGCGGCGACACCGGCTCGGACTGCGTCGGCACCTCCAACCGGCATGGGGCGAAATCGGTCACCAACTTCGAGCTCCTCGCCATGCCGCCCGACGTCGAGCGTAACCCGGCCTGGCCCTATTGGCCCACGCGGCTGCGCACGTCCTCGTCGCACGAGGAAGGCGTCACGCGCGACTGGTCGCTCGCCACCAAGGCGTTCCTCGGCGAAAACGGCCGGGTGCGGGCGTTGCGCGCCGTGCGCCTCGAGTGGCAGGACGGCAAGCCCGTCGAGATCCCGGGCTCGGAGTTCGAGATGCCGGCGGACCTCGTGCTGCTCGCCATGGGCTTCGTCGGCCCGTACGCGTCGATTCTCGAGGCCTTCGGCGTTGCCAAGGACGCGCGCGGCAATGCACAGGCCGCGACCGACGGCGAGGGCTGCTACGCGACGAGCGTGCCGAAGATCTTCGCCGCCGGCGACATGCGCCGCGGGCAATCGCTCGTTGTCTGGGCGATCCGCGAGGGCCGCCAGGCGGCGCGCGCGGTGGACGAATTCCTGATGGGGGCCTCGGAGCTGCCGCGCTAGCTCAGTCGCTCGTCGGCGAGATGCGGTACTCGTTGACCGCGGGATCGGCGTTCAGGGTTTCCGCGAGGCTGCGCATATTGTCCGCCCTCAGCGTGCGCATCACCATGCGGTATTCGAACTGCCGGCCTTCGCCGGTCAGCCGGTAGTTGAGATTGGCCACCGAGAAGCCATGCCGCGCGACGAGCTCGCGCAGTGCGCTCTCCGGCATCACCGCTTCGCGCGCGAAGCGCACCATGAAATTCGCGTACAGCTCGGTTGGCATCCTGCCCTCGATCCAACGGAACACGGACAGCGTGCCGAGTGTGAGCACCACGCCGAGGCCCGCGGCGAAATAAAAACCGATGCCGGTGAGGATGCCGATCGCGGCGGTCACCCAGATGGACGCGGCGGTGGTGAGCCCGCGCACCGTGAGACCCTCCTTGACGATCACGCCGGCGCCCAGGAAGCCGATGCCGGTCATGATGCCTTGCGCCATGCGCGTAGGATCGATGACCACGCGCGAGCCGCTCTGCGGGGAAAACCACTGCTGCTCGTACACGGTCACGAGCATGAGCAGGCTCGAGGCGACGCACACCAGCGCGTGCGTACGAAAGCCCGCGGCCCGGCCGCGGAAACTGCGCTCCAGGCCGACGATGCCGCCGGCGGCAAGCGCGGCCACGAGCCGGAAGGTGATCTCGGCGTACTCGTTGTTCAATCGGCGCTGATTCCCTTGTGGCTGTCATGTTACAGCGGTTTTCCATGATCTTTCAATGAGTTCGCCCGATTCCGGGTGCTAGAATCCGCGCCATGAGCCTCGCCGTGATCGTGCTTGCCGCGGGCCAGGGCAAGCGCATGCACTCGGCCTTGCCCAAAGTGCTGCATCCGCTGGCCGGCAGACCGCTCCTGGCCCATGTGCTCGATGCGGCGCGGGCGCTGCAACCCGAGAAGATCCTCGTCGTGCACGGTCATGGCGGCGAGGAAGTGCGGGCCGCCTTCGACGGCGCGGACGTGACCTGGGTGGAGCAGGAGCACCAACTCGGCACCGCCCACGCGTTGGCGCAGGCGCTGCCGAAAGTGGCGCATGGCGCGCAGGTTCTGGTGCTGAATGGCGATGTGCCGCTGGTGCGCCCCGCGACTCTCAAGCGACTGGTGGAAGCATCGCGGAAGGGGCTTGCCATCTGCACCTCCGACCTCGGCGATGCCTCCGGCTATGGGCGCGTGGTGCGCGACGCGCGCAAGCGCGTGCGCCGGATCGTCGAGCACAAGGATGCGAGCGCGAAGCAACTGCGTATCCGCGAGTGGTACGCCGGTTTCCTTGCCGCGCCCGCGGGCCGCCTCTCGAGCTGGCTGGCGAAGGTGAAACCGGCCAACGCCCAGAAGGAGTACTACCTTACCGAGGTGATCGGGTTTGCGGTCAAGGATCGCATCGACGTGGCGACGGTGAAGGCCGAGGACCCCTGGGAAATGGCGGGCGTGAATTCGCGCCATGAGCTCGCGCTCCTCGAGCGCGCCTACCAGAATGCGCAGGCGAGGGGCCTCCTCGAGGCGGGCGTCGCGCTCGCCGATCTGTGGCGCGTGGACGTGCGCGGCGAGCTCGCCTGCGGGCGCGACGTGGCGATCGACGTCAATTGCGTCTTCGAGGGCCGCGTGCGGCTGGGCGACCGCGTGCGCGTCGGCCCGAACTGCGTGCTGCGCAACGTCACTGTAGAAGCCGACACCGAGATCCACGCCTTTTCGCTGCTCGAGGACGCCACCGTCGGCAAGCGCTGCCGCGTGGGGCCGTACGCGCGCCTGCGTCCCGGGGCGCAGCTCGCCGAGGAGGTGCACATCGGCAATTTCGTCGAGGTGAAGGCGAGCCGCATCGGCGCCGGGTCGAAGGCCAACCACCTCGCCTACATCGGCGACGCGGAGGTCGGCGCGCGCGTCAACGTCGGCGCCGGCACGATCACCTGCAACTACGACGGCACGGCCAAGCACCGCACCGTGATCGAGGACGACTGCTTCATCGGCTCGGACGCGACGCTGGTCGCGCCGGTGACCATCGCCCGGGGCTCCTACATCGGCGCCGGCTCGACCATCAGCAAGAACACGCCCGCCGGACAGCTCACCGTGGCGCGCGCCAAGCAGATGTCGCTGCCCAACTGGAAGCCGCGGAAGAAGTAGCCCATGTGCGGAATCGTCGGCGCGGTGGCCACGCGCGACATCGTGCCGGTGCTGGTCGAAGGCCTGCGACGCCTCGAGTACCGCGGCTACGACTCCTGCGGCGTCGCCGCCCTGGGCGAGAACGGGCTCGAGCGCGTGCGCAGCGTGGCGCGCGTCGAGGACCTCGCCGGCCAGATCCGCAGGCAGCGGCTCGGGGCCGAAACCGCCATCGCGCACACGCGCTGGGCGACGCACGGCGCGCCCGTGACGCACAACGCCCATCCCATGATCTCGCGCGGGGAGATCGCGCTGGTGCATAACGGCATCATCGAGAACTACGAGGAGCTGCGCGCGGAGCTGCAGGTGCGCGGTTACCAGTTCGACAGCCAGACCGACACCGAGGTGGTGACCCACCTCGTGCACAGCCTGTACGAGGGCGACCTGTTCCAGGCGGTGCGGCAGGCGGTGAAGCGCCTCGCCGGCGCCTACGCCATCGCCGTGGTGGCGAAGGGCCAGCCGCACCGCGTGGTCGGCGCGCGCGCCGGCAGCCCGCTGGTAGTGGGCGTGGGCGCGAACGAGATGTTCCTCGCCTCGGACGCGCTGGCGCTCGCCGGCACCACGCAGCGCATCGCCTACCTGGAAGAGGGCGACGTCGTGGAAATCGACCTTGCGGGTTTTCGCGTACGCGACGCCGCCGACCGCGAGGTCGCACGCGAGGTGCGCGAGGTGAAAGCCGGCAGCGCCACCGTCGAACTCGGGCCCTACAGCCACTATATGCAGAAGGAGATCTTCGAGCAGCCGAGCGCGGTGGCCGATACGCTGGAAGGCGTCGAAGCGGTGACCCCCGCGCTCTTCGGCAAGGACGCGCAGCGCACGCTGCAGGGGGCGAAGAGCGTCCTCATCCTCGCTTGCGGCACGAGCTACTACGCGGGGCTCACGGCGAAGCACTGGATCGAGACCCTGGCGCGCCTGCCGGCGCAGGTGGAGATCGCGAGCGAGTACCGCTACCGCGACAGCGTGCCCGACCCGGCGGCGCTGGTGGTCGTGGTGTCGCAATCGGGCGAGACCGCGGACACGCTCGCCGCCCTGCGCCACGCGCGCAAGCTGGGGCAGAAGCGCACCCTCGCCGTGTGCAACGTTCCCACCAGCGCCATGGTGCGCGAGACGCGCCTCAAGTTCCTAACCCACGCCGGCATCGAGATCGGCGTCGCCTCGACCAAGGCCTTCACGACGCAGCTGACGGCGTTGTTCCTGCTCGCGCTCGTGCTTGCCAAGCTGCGCCGGCGGCTGCCGGCGCGGGCGGAGAAGCAGCACCTGGCACGGCTGCGCCACCTGCCCAAGGCGCTCGCGGCGGCGCTCGCGCTCGAGCCGCAGTTGATCGCCTGGGCCGGGCGCTTCGCGAACAAGGAGCACGCGCTTTTCCTGGGGCGCGGGCTGCACTACCCGATCGCACTGGAAGGGGCGCTGAAGCTGAAGGAGATCTCCTACATCCACGCCGAGGCCTATCCGGCGGGCGAGCTCAAGCACGGGCCGCTCGCGCTGGTGACCGCGGAGATGCCGGTAGTGACGGTGGCGCCGAACGACGCGCTGCTGGAAAAAGTGAAGTCGAACATGCAGGAAGTGCGCGCGCGCGGCGGCGAGCTCTACGTGCTCGCGGACGCCGACACGCGCATCGCGCCGCAGGAAGGCATGCACGTTATACGGCTGCCCGAGCATTACGGACTGCTTTCGCCCATCCTGCACGTGGTGCCGCTGCAGCTCCTCGCGTATCACACGGCGCTTGCGCGCGGCACCGACGTCGACAAGCCGCGCAACCTCGCGAAGTCCGTCACCGTTGAGTAAGGCGGTGAGCCGCTACGACGCGGTGGTCATCGGCGCGGGGCACAATGGGCTTACGTGCGCCTGCTACCTCGCCCGCGGCGGCCTGAAGGTGAAGGTGCTCGAGCGCCGCGCGCGCGTCGGCGGCGCGGCCGTCACGGAGGAGTTCCACCCGGGTTTCCGCAACTCGGTTGCCGCCTACACGGTGAGCCTGCTGCAGTCCAAGGTCATCCGCGACCTGCGCCTCGCCGAGCACGGCCTGCGCATGGTCGAGCGGCCGCTCGCCAACTTCCTGCCGCTCGAAGGCGGCTATCTCAAGGTTGGCGGCGGCCTGGAGGCGACGCAGCGCGAGTTCGCCAGGTTCTCGGCGCGCGACGCCGAGCGCCTACCCGAGTACTGGTCGCGGCTCGGGCGCGTGGCGGACGTCCTGCGTGCGCTCGCCCTGGAGACCCCGCCAAACGTCGGCGGTGGCGCGCGTGACGCGCTCGCGGCACTGCGCACCGGGTGGCGGATAAAGGCGCTCGACATGGTCGCGAGGCGCGACCTGCTGGGACTCTTTTCGCGCAGCGCCGCCGACTGGCTGGAGGACTGGTTCGAGTCCGATCCGGTGC
>JBBDXL010000087.1:0-29501 GCA_040902335.1 Burkholderiales bacterium | reverse complement strand
GCTGTCCCAGAGCTTGTCGTAGAGCGTGCGGTCCATATGCGGCGTTGCGGAAACGGGGGATTATGGCACAGGCAAAGTCCTTGATAGGACTGGATTTACTAGGAGCGGGGCCGCGCCTGCTCGTAAAGCGGCATGACGCGCGCGGCGTAGACTCGCAGATCGGCGATGCGCGTGGCGGGTGCCGGGTGCGTGGAGAGAATTTCCGGCGGCGCGCCGTCGGCGGCCTTGGCCATCTTCTCCCAGACATTGACCGCCGCTCGCGGGTCGTAGCCCGCGCGCGCGGCGAGCTCGACGCCGATGCGATCGGCCTCGGTTTCGTGCTCGCGCGAGTTCGGCAGGTTGAGCGTCACGTTGAGCACCAGCTGCGTGAGGTCCATGCCGCTGCGCGACACGCCCGCCACGGCGCCGATGATGCTCAGCGCGAGGCCCTGCGCCATCGCCTGCGACGCGCGCTCGCGCCCGTGCTCGCGCAGCGCGTGCGCGATTTCGTGCCCCATGATCGCCGCGATCTCGTCGTCGGTCAGTTTCAGCCGCTCGATCAGTCCGGTGTAGAAGGCGATCTTGCCCCCGGGCATGACCCAGGCGTTGAGGTCCTTAGAACTGATCAGGTTCACCTGCCAGTCCCAGCCCGGCGCGTCGGCCCGGAAGACGCCGGTCTGCGGGATGAGCCGCTGCGAGACGCGCCGGATCCGCTCGAGCAGCACGGGGTCCTGGTTCACCTGGCCTTTCTTGTCGGCTGCCGCGAGCACCTGGTCATAGGCCTTGGCCGCGCTCTGGTTGACCTCCTTGGAGGACAGCAGCATCGATTGCTGCCGCTCCACGCCGACCGCGCCCGGTTGCGTGGTCTGCACCGTCTGGCAACCCGCGAGCGCCGTCGCGACAATCGTCCACAGGATTCTGCGCATGCCGAAAGCCTACACGCGCACGCGCCAGGTGACGAGGGCGGCACCGGCGAGCGCGAACGCGGCGCTCACCGAGAAGCTCGGGCCGGGGCCGAGCGCTTCCCAGGTCCACCCCGCGATAAGCAGGCCCGCGCCGCCGCCCAGTCCGTACGAAAGGCTGGAATACAGCGTCTGCCCGCGCGCCTGCAGCCGGCCGGTGAACAGGCGGTGCACGGCCGCGACCGAGGCTGCGTGATAGACGCCGAACGACGCCGCGTGCAGCAGCTGCGCGGCCACGACGAGCACGGGCAGGTGCGTGCCCCAGCCGATCGCCAGGAAGCGCACCGCCGCGCAGGCGAAGCTCGCGACGAGGAGCAGCCGCAGGCTCCAGCGCCGTGCGAGCCGCGACCAGGCGAGGAACACCCCGATCTCGGCCACGACGCCGAGCGTCCACAGCGCGCCGATCGCCGTCTTGCTGTAGCCGAGGCTCTGCGCGTGCAGCGAGAAAAAGCCGTACAGCGCGCCGTGGGCCGCGGCCATGCAGCCGCCGGCGCCGAGCAACGCGATGACGTCGGGCCGGCGCAGCACCTCGCCCAGCCCCGCCTCGGCGCCGACCGCGCCCAGATGGGGCTGCGACACCGGCAGCAGCAAGGACACGCCGAGCGACAGGGCGGCGAGCGCCACGATCACCCATAGCAGCGTGGGCGGCGCATGCGCGTCCAGCCACAGGCCCGTGCCGAGCACCCCGGCGATGAAGCCGATCGATCCCCACATGCGGATCGGTCCGTAGCGCTCGGCGCGCCCCTCGAGCGAAGCCATCGTGATCGCCTCCACGATCGGCAGCGCGCCGGCCGATAGCAGGCTCATGAGCAGCATCACCAGGGCGACGGCGAGCGCGCCTTCCGCCGCGCCGAGCAGCGGGTAGCCCGCCACCAGCGCGAGCCCCGAGCCCACGACGATGGCGCGGCCGGCGCCGGCACGGTCGGCGAGCCAGCCCCAGAACGTGGGCGCGGCGATCCGCGCCAGCTGCGGCATCGCCATCACCGCCGCGATCTCCACGGCGCCGAAGCCACGCGCCGCGAGGTACAGCGCGAAATACGGCACGAACGCGCCCGCGTACAGGAAGTACGCGCCGAAATACGCGGACAGTCGGAACGGCGGCGGCATCGCGGCGCATCTTACCGGCATGGCGTGCTATAACCGCCCGCCATGCCGGGCTTCGTGCCTTCGCGCGCCGCGTTCTACCTGCTGTTCACCGTATCGGGATTCGCCGGGCTCATCTACGAATCCATCTGGACGCACTACCTGAAGCTGTATCTCGGGCACGCGGCCTACGCGCAATCGCTGGTGCTGGCGGTGTTCATGGGCGGCATGGCGCTCGGCGCGGCGGGCTGCGCCCGCTTTTCCGCGCGCCTGCGCAGCCCGCTCGCGGCTTACGCGCTCGCGGAAGCCGTGATCGGCCTGGCGGCGCTCGGCTTCCACGAGGCCTTCGTCTCGCTCACCGACTGGTCCTTCGCGGCGCTATTGCCGGCGCTGGGCACCGAATGGGCGGTGCTCGCCGCCAAGCTCGCGCTCGCGTGCCTGCTGATCCTGCCGCAATCGGTGCTGCTCGGCGCCACCTTTCCGCTGATGAGCGCGGGCCTCGTGCGCGCGCATCCGGCCGCCTCCGGGGAATCGGTGGCGATGCTGTACTTCACCAACAGCTTCGGCGCGGCGCTGGGCGTGCTCGCGAGCGGCTTCGTGCTGATCGCCTGGGTGGGACTGCCGGGCACGCTGCGCACCGCCGGCGTGATCAACCTGGCGCTCGCCGCCACGGTCTGGCTGCTCGCGCGGCCGCTGCGCGCGCCCGCGCTCGAGGCGCGTGCGGGCGGGGAAACGGGCGTGCTGACGCTGCTCCTTGCCGCGAGCTTCCTCACCGGCGTCGCCTCGTTCATCTACGAGATCAGCTGGATCCGCATGCTGTCGCTGGTGCTCGGCGCCTCCACGCATTCCTTCGAGCTGATGCTCTCGACCTTCATCCTCGGCCTGGCGCTCGGGGGCTACGCCGTGCGCCGCCGCGTGGACCGCGTGGCGGCGCCCGAGCGGCTTCTCGGCTGGGTACAGGTGACGATGGGCCTCGCCGCGCTCGCCACCCTGCCGGTATACGACCGCAGCTTCGAGCTGATGGAGCTCCTGATGCGCGGCCTGGCGCGCAACGACGCGGGCTACGCCCTTTTCAACCTCTCCGGGCAGGCGATCGCCGCGCTGGTCATGCTGCCCGCCACGTTATGCGCCGGCATGACGCTGCCGCTCATCACCGGGGCGCTGTTGCGCCGGGGCGCGGGCGAAGGCGCCATCGGCCGCGTGTACGCGGCCAACACGGTCGGCGCCATCGCCGGCGTGCTGTTCGCGCTGCACGTCGGCCTGCCGGCGCTCGGCCTGAAGGGCGCGCTCATCGCCGGCGCCGTGCTCGACGCCGGGCTCGGCCTATACCTGCTGCACCGATTTGCGGCGCCGCGCGCGCAGCTCGTGCCCGTAGCCGCGGCCTGCGCGCTGCTGTTCGCCGCCGCGGCACTCGCCTTCGAGCTCGACGCCAACAAGATGACCGCGGGCGTGTACCGCCACGGCGATCTCGGCAGCTCGCGCGACGCGACGGTGCTCTACGCGAAGGACGGCAAGACGGCCACCGTGCATCTCGTCAAATACAGCTCCGCCACCAGCATCCGCACCAACGGCAAGTCCGACGGCTCGATCAACCTCGAGGGCAAGGAGGAGGCCGACCGCGGCACCGACGAGATCACCATGGTGCTCACCGGCGCCCTGCCGCTCGCGCTCAAGCCCGAGGCGAAGAGCGCGGCGGTGATCGGCATCGGCACCGGGCTCACCACGCACACGCTGCTGCAGAGCCTGGACATCGAGCGCGTAGACACCGTGGAGATCGAGGCGGCGATGGTGGAAGCCGCGCGCGGCTTCCTGCCGCGCACCAGCGCCGCGTTCGCCGATCCGCGCGGCAGCGTGCTGATCGACGACGCGAAAACCTACTTCTCCGCCCGCCGGCGCCGCTACGACATCATCGTCTCGGAGCCCTCCAACCCGTGGGTGAGCGGCGTCTCGAGCCTGTTCACGCGCGAGTTCTACCGGCGCATCGCCGGGCACCTCGCCCCGGGCGGCCTGCTGGTGCAGTGGTTCCAGCTCTACGAGATCGATGCCGCACTCGTCGCCTCGGTGATGCGCGCGCTGGGCGAGGAATTCGCGCACTACGCGGTGTATGCAGCGAGCGATCACGACGTGCTCATCGTGGCGAGCTTATCGCCGCTGCCGCCGGCGCCGCAGGCGCGCGTCTTCGAGCACCCGGGGCTGGCGAAGGAGCTGTGGACGGTGCACGTGCTCTCCGCGGGCGACCTCGATGCGCGCTACCTGGGCAGCCGCGCCACGCTCGAGCCGCTGTTCGAGAGCTACGGCGCACGCGCCAACTCGGACTACTATCCGGTGCTCGATCTCAACGCCGCGCGCCACCGCTTCGCCGAGAGAAGCGCCACCGGCATGGTGGCGATGGCGAACGCCGCCGTGCCCGTGCTCGAGCTCCTCGAGCCGCAGTTCGTGCGCCGCCCGCCGAATCCGCTGCACAAGGGCGCTTACGCCTTCGAGCGCATCGAAAGAACGCGCCAGGCGCGCTACGCGCGCGATTACCTCGTCGGCCCCGCGCCGCCCGTGCCAGAGGGCATCCCGCCTCAGCTGCAGAAGGACCTCGAAGTGGTGCAGCTGCGCCTTCTGGCCTGCCGCGAGGCACGGCGCTTCGACGTCTGGCTGCACAGCCTGCTGCGCATCGCCGAGCTGGTAAACGCGGTGCTACCGGCCGAGGAGGCGGCGGTGCTGTGGTCGCGCATCGGCGCCGCGCCGTGCCTCGCCACGCTCCACGATTTCCAGCGCCGCTGGATCGCGCTGTTCCAGGCGGCTGGCGCGCGAGATGCGCGCGCCATGGCGAAGCTCGCGGCAATGCTCCTGGACGGCGCGCCCAAACTGGGCGCGGACGCGCGCGAATACCTCCTGATGGCGGGCATGAGCGGCGCGATCGCCGCGGGACGTCCCGAGCAGGCGCTCGGCCTGTGGCAGGCGCAGGCGCCGCAGCTGCCGAGCGCGATCGCGCAGCCGGTGTTCCGGCTGCTGCGCTGCCATGCGCAGCGCGGCGCGCAATGCGTGGCCGCGTTCCGCGCCTACGCCGAGGACTAGGGCGCCTTGCTGCGCCGCGGCGCCGGGCCGCGCCCGGCGTAGGGATTGCGCCCGGTGCGGAACTCTACCCGCATCGGGGTGCCGCGCAGCGCGAAGGTGTCGCGGAACACCCCCTCGAGGTAGCGCCGGTAGCTCTCGGGCAGCTGGTCGAGCGAATTGCCGTGGATGATGATGCGCGGCGGGTTGTGCCCGCCCTGGTGCGCATAGCGCAGCTTCGGCCGGCGCAGTCCCTTGCGCGGCGGCGCCTGCCGCGCCACCGCGGCGATCAGCGCGCGCGTGAGCTTCGGCGTCGGCATTTTCGCCATGGCCGCGGCGTAAGCGGCGTCCACCGAGCGCATCAGCCCGCCCAGTCCGTTGCCGGCTTTCGCCGACACGGTGTGAATCTCGGCGAAGCCGAGGAAGCCCAGCTTCCATGCAAGCTCGTGCTTCACGCGC
This sequence comes from Burkholderiales bacterium, assembly GCA_040902335.1. Classification (GTDB taxonomy): domain Bacteria; phylum Pseudomonadota; class Gammaproteobacteria; order Burkholderiales; family SG8-39; genus JAABQT01. The sequence continues at coordinate 23,976 of JBBDXL010000087.1, read as the reverse complement.
CCGCGCGCCTCCTTGCCCGCCGCGTCCCACTTGTTCACCGCCACCACCAGCGCGCGGGCGCGCTCGAGGATGTAGCCCGCGACATGCGCGTCCTGCTCGGATACGCCGTCTACGGCATCCAGCACCAGAACGGCGACGTTCGATTGCTCGATCGCCTGCAGCGTCTTCACGATGGAGAACTTCTCCACCGTTTCGCCCTGCTTGCCGCGCTTGCGCAGCCCGGCGGTGTCGATCAGCGTGTAGCGGCGGCCGCCGCGCTCGAACGGCACTTCGATGGCGTCGCGCGTGGTGCCGGGCTCGGCGAAGGCGATCACGCGCTCCTCGCCGACCAGCGCGTTGACCAGCGTCGACTTGCCGACGTTCGGCCGCCCGACGACGGCGATGCGGGGGTGCTTGTCGCGCGCTTCGTCGCCGTCCGCGGAATCTTCGGGAAACTGCGCCAGTACGCCCTCGATCAGGTCGGCGACGCCCTCGCCGTGCGCGGCCGAGAGGGCGTTGGGCTGCCCCAGGCCGAGCGCGTGGAACTCGGCCACCGCGGCGTCGCTCGCCATGCCCTCGCACTTGTTCACCACCAGCCAGACGCGCGCGCCGAGCTTGCGCAGGCGCGCGGCGATCGCGCGGTCGTCCGCGTGCAGGCCGGCGCGGCCGTCGGTGAGGAACACCACGGCGTCGGCTTCGGCCATCGCCTGCTCGGCCTGGCGGCCCATCTCCGCGAAAATGCCGCTCTTGGCGCCGGGGTCGAGCCCGCCGGTATCGATGGCGATGAACGGCCGCGCGCCGACGCGCCCCTCGCCGTAGTGGCGGTCGCGCGTCACGCCCGGCACGTCGACGACGATGGCGTCGCGGCGGCGCGTGAGACGGTTGAACAGCGTCGACTTGCCGACGTTGGGCCGCCCGACGAGGGCGATGACCGGTTTCATGCGCGCGCTCTCAGGGCGACAGCGCGAACAGCCCGCCGGCCTGCGTCTGCACCAGAAAGCCGCGCGGCAGCGCGATCGGCGCCGCGCGCACCGGGCTGCCGTCGGTACCGGCGCGCGCCACGAGGGCACCCGAATCGCGCGCGAGCAGGTGCACGATCCCCTCCAGGTCGCCCACCGCGATCCGGGCACCGAGCGGCAGCGGGCGCGACAGCTGCCGGTACGCGAGCCGGTCCTGCTTCCACAGGCTGCGCCCGTTCGTGCGGTCGAGCGCGTGCACCGCGCCGCGCTCGTCGCTCACGTAGGCGTAGCGCGCGTCCGCGCTCACGCCGGTCACGCTCGACATCTCGCGCGCCCACAGCAGGCTGCCGGTCTGGGCGTCAAAGCAGGCGACGCGGCCCTGGAAGGCGGCGGCGCACACCTCGCGCCCGACGAGCACCGGCTCGCCGACCACGTCGGTGACGCGCTCGAGCTCGGTGGTGCCCTTGGGATCCGCCACGCTCGCCTCCCAGCGCAGCGTGCCGCCGTCGAGCGCCAGCGCCACCAGCTTGCCGCCGGAAAAGCCCGCGTACAGCAGACCCTCGTGCGGCATCATGCCCTGCGGCGTGCGCAGCCGCAGCGCCGAGGGCGCGCGCTGGTACGCCCAGCGGCGCTTGCCGTCGGCGGCATCCAGCGCATGGATGCGGCTGTCGGCGCTTCGCACCAGCACCAGCCCCGCCGCGATGCGCGGCGCAGCGAGCACTTCGCTCGAGACGCGCGCGCGCCAGCGCTGCTTGCCGGTGAGCGTTTCGAGCGCGAACACCGCGCCGTCATCGGCGGCTACCGCAACCGTTGCCGCGTCCGCGCCGACGCCGCCGGAGAGCCGCGCATCCAGCGATACGCGCCAGCGCTCGCGGCCGTCGGCGGCATCCAGGCGCACCACCGCGCCGTCGCGCGCCGCGGCGTAGAGCGCATCGCCGGCGAGCGCCGGGCTGAACTCGAACGCGGCGGCCGCGCCCACGTTCGCCGACCACCGCACGCGCAGTTCCTGCGCCTGCGCGAGCGGCTCGAGCGCCGCGGGCTTCGGGCCGCCGGTCGAGCCGCCGAAGCAGCCGGCGAGGGCCGGCAGCAGCAGGGCGAGCGCTGCGCGCCGCAGCATGCTCAGCCCCCGAGCGCGTCGAGACGCAGCTGCACGCTGTCGCGGAAGGGGCCGCTCGCCTTCTCCAGCGCAAGCTGGTAGGCGGCGCGCGCCGCCGCCGGCTGGTCCTTGGCGACCAGCAGGTCGCCGCGCATTGCCGCATACAGCGCCGTATACGCTTCGAGGGGCTGCGCCGCCAGGAACGCGAGCGCCTCGTCGTAGGCACGCTGGTCGAGAAGCAGCGCGGCGAGGCGCAGGCGCGCGACGTCGCGGAAGTCCTCGGCAGGCGAGCGCTCGACCACCCACTGCAGCTGCGCCTTCGCGCTTTTCGGCTCGCCGCGCTCGAAATGGAAATCCGCCGCGGCGAGCGCGCCCATCGACGCGTACAGCGTGCCGGCATAGCGCTCGGTGAGCGCGCCGCCCGCGTCGCGCAGCGCCTTGACGTCGCCGGCGCGCACCGCCTTGGCGAGCGTGTCGTAGAGCGCGCCCGCCTCGAGCGCCTGCTGGCGCTGGTACCAGCGCCAGCCGTTCGCGCCGGCGACGGCGATCGCCGCGGCCGCCACCACGAGCGCGATGAGCCGCGCGTTCTCTTTCCACCACGCCTTGAGCGCGTCGAGCTTTTCCTGCTCTTCCAGATCGAGGTTCTGCAATGCCATGGGTCAGGATCCCTTGAGAAAATCGGGCAGGCGCGCCGCCAGCGCGGCGCGCGCCACCTGCTGTTGCGGCCGCGCGTCGCGCAACGTTTTCACCGTGACGGCGGCGGCCTCGAGCTCATCCTCGCCGACGATCAGCGCCAGCGCGGCGCCGCTCGCGTCGGCCTTCTTCATCTGCGACTTGAAGCTGCCGCCGCCGGCGTGCAGCACCACGGCGAAGCCCGCCGCGCGCAACTCCTCGCCGAGCGTGAACGCGTACTCGAGCGTGCCCTCGCCCTGGTGCACCAGGTAGGCGCTGGGCGCGGACGGCGCCGGCGCGCCCAGCAGCGCGACCAGCCGTTCGACGCCGGCGGCGAAGCCGACGCCCGGCGCCGGCTTGCCGCCGAGCTGCTCGAACAGGCCGTCGTAGCGCCCGCCGCCGCACACCGTACCCTGCGCGCCGAGCCGCTCGCTGATCCACTCGAATACGGTCAGGTTGTAGTAATCCAGGCCGCGCACCAGCCGGGGATTGATCTCGAACGCAATGCCGCCAGCGTGCAGCAGGCGCTGCAGGCCGTCGAAGTGCGCGCGCGAAGCCTCGCCCAGGTAGCGCATCATGGAGGGCGCGGAAGCCGCCACCTCCTGCACCATCGGGTTCTTGGAATCCAGCACGCGCATCGGATTGGTGCGCAGTCGGCGCTTCGCGTCCGCGTCGAGCCGAGCCTCGTTCGCCTCCAGGTGGCGCACGAGGTCGGCGCGGTAGGCGGCGCGCTCCTCGGCCGAGCCGATGGTATTCAGCTCGAGGCGGATGCCCTCCAGGCCGAGCTCCTTCCATAGCGCCGCGCACATGACGATCAGCTCGGCATCGACGTCGGGCCCGTCGAATCCCAGCGCCTCGGCGCCGAACTGGGTGAACTCGCGGTAGCGTCCCTTCTGCGGCCGCTCGTGACGGTACATCGGGCCCTGGTACCAGAGCCGTCGCGGTCCTTCGTACAACAGGCTGTGCTCGATCGCCGCGCGCACCGTGGAGGCCGTGGCCTCGGGCCGCAGCGTCAGGCTTTCGTTGTTGAGCGCGTCGGTGAAGGTGTACATCTCCTTCTCGACGATGTCGGTCGACTCGCCGATGGCGCGGCGGAACAGCGCCGTGTGCTCGAGCAGCGGCGTGCGCATGTGACGGTAGCCGTAGCGCGCGAACCAGCCGGCGACCACGCCTTCGAGCCAGAGGCGCTGCTCGGCTGCGTCCGGCAATACGTCGTTCATGCCGCGCACGGCCTGCAGGGGCGTGCTCACGGCTCAGGCGGCCTTGATCGGGATGTTGCGGGCACGGCCGCGGGCCGCGCCCGGCGCGTAATTTCTGCGGACGTAATCCTCCACGATCGCCTGGAACTCCTCGGCGATACGCTCGCCCTTCAGGGTGACGGTCTTGACGCCGTCCACGTATACCGGCGCCACCGGCACCTCGTTGGTGCCCGGCAGGCTGATGCCGACGTCGGCGTGCTTGGATTCGCCCGGGCCGTTCACCACGCAGCCCATCACCGCCACGCGCATGTCCTCGACGCCGGGATAGTGCGCGCGCCATTGCGGCATCTGCTCGCGCAGGTAGCCCTGGATGCGCGCGGCGAGCTCCTGGAAATAGGTACTGGTGGTGCGGCCGCACCCCGGGCAGGCGGCGACCATCGGCGCGAACGAGCGGATGCCCATGGTCTGCAGGATTTCCTGCGCCACCACGACCTCGCGCGTGCGCTCGCCGCCCGGGTCCGGCGTGAGCGAGATGCGGATGGTGTCGCCGATGCCTTCCTGCAGCAGCACGGCGAGCGCAGTGCTCGAGGCGACGATGCCCTTCGAGCCCATGCCCGCCTCGGTCAGGCCAAGGTGCAGGGCGTAAGGACAGCGGCGCGCGAGCTCGCGGTACACCGCGATCAGGTCCTGCACCTGGCTCATCTTGCAGGAGATGACAATGCGCTCGGGCGCGAGGCCCAGCTCCTCGGCGGCGCGCGCCGACTCGAGGGCCGAGCGGATCACCGCCTCGCGCATCACCGCGCCGGCGTCGAGGGGCTCCCGGCGCCGCGCGTTCTCGTCCATCATGCGCGCCAGCAGCTCGGCGTCGAGGCTGCCCCAGTTCACGCCGATGCGCACGGGCTTCGCGTAGCGCACCGCGGTCTCGACCAGGGTGGCGAACTGCTCGTCGCGCTTCGCGCCGCGGCCGACGTTGCCGGGATTGATGCGGTACTTGGCGAGCGCGCGCGCGCAGTCGGGAAACTGCGCCAGCAGCTTGTGGCCGTTGAAGTGGAAATCGCCGATCAGCGGCACGGCGCAACCCATGGCGTCGAGCCGCGCGCGGATCGGCGCCACCTGCGCCGCCGCCTCCGGTGTATTCACGGTGATGCGCACGAGCTCCGAGCCCGCGGCGGCGAGCTCGGCCGCCTGGCGCGCGGTCGCGGCCGCATCGGCCGTATCCGTGTTGGTCATGGACTGCACGACGACGGGCGCGCCGCCGCCGATGGCCACGGGACCCACCATGACGCGGCTGGAGATCCTGCGCTCGAGCATGGCTAATCCAGCGTGAAGCGCGCCACTTCGACCCTGACGTGCGGCCTCAGGTCGACCGGCTGATCGTTGTAGATGAGCTGCACGTGCTGCGCGTTGCCGATCACGACGCTGAACGGCGGCACGCCGACCACCACCCGCTCGCTGCCCGCGGGATGCAGCTGCGACACCAGGAGCTTGCCGGTGCCGCTGGTGATCTCGACCCAGGACTCGCGCTCGAACCGCAGGACGATGCGGCGCCAAGCCCCGCTCGCGACGCGCGGCTCTTCGTCGTTGGCCGCGGTGCCCGCCGGGGCCGCGGCACTCGCCTGCGGCGCGGCGCTCGCCAGCTCGATGCGTGTCGGCGGCGCCTCGCGCGCCGGCTCGGCGGGCTGCTGCGCCGCGGACACGAAGCTCAGGCGCTGCGTCCCGGCGCGCTCCTCGCGCCACTCCAGTGCCACGGCGGCGACCACCCCCAGCAAGGCAACGGAAAGCACGACGTACGTGAGGCTCGAGCGGCGCGAAGCGTCGGAAAACGGCACCGGCTGGCGAAAGCGCTGCGCCAGGCGATCCGGCAGCGACTGCCCCGCGCTGACGCGCGCCACCAGCGCGTCGGCGTCGAGCCCCAGCAGGCGCGCGTAGCTGCGCACCATGCCGCGCACGGCGGCGCCGCCCGGCAGCCGGCCCCATTCCCCGCGCTCCAGCGCGTCGAGCTGGCGCGGCGCGAACTTCAGCCGGAGCGCCGCCTCTTCCTGCCCGAGGCCGGCGGCTTCGCGCGCGCGCGCCAGGACGGCGCCGACCGGTTCTTCGGCGGCCGCCGGCGGCGCGCCGGCGGTGTCGGGGCGCGCGTCACTCATAGTTGCCGCGCTGCAAGGCCTGGAATTCCGGCGAGTTGGGGAAGCGCCGCCGCAGCTGGATGGCATAGGACTGCTCCGCCGCGCGCGCGCCCAGGCGCCGCTCGACGCGCAGCGCGAGCCACAGCGATTCGGCGCTCGGCTGCGCGACCGCGGCGTGCTGCGCGATGATGCGGCGCGCGTCGGCGTAGCGGCGCTCGCGGTAGCGCAGCTGCGCGAACTGCAGCAGCGCCACGGGCAGGTTCGGCTCGATGCGCAGCGCCCGCTGCAGGTTGTCCTCGGCCGCGCCGAAGTCGCCGCTGCGCAGCGCGCAGGCGCCGGCCGCCGCGAAAGTGCGCGCCGGCGTCGCATACAGCGGATTGTCCAGCGCGCGCCGGAAGTACGGCGCCGCCTCGCGCTCGCGGCCGATCTGGCACAGGAACCAGCCGTAATTGTGGTTGATGTCGGAATCGCCCGGCGCGTAGCCGAGCGCGCGCCCGAAGCTACTCTCGGCAAGCGCGTTTTCGCGCAGCTCCATGTAGACCAGGCCGAACACCCCGTGCGCGGTGGCGTAGCCCGGGTCGGCGGCCACGGCGGTGCGCAGCTCTTCCAGCGCCACGCTCATGTTGCCGCGCGCGTAGTAGAGCGTCGCCAGCTCGGTATGGATGCGCGCGCGGTTGCGCGGCGCGGAGGGCTCGCCGACGATGGTGCCGGTATTGCCGACCGGGCCCTGCACCGGCGTCGCGCACCCGGCGGCGAGCACGAGCGTCAGGCAGACGAGGCGGCGCATCAGGCGCGCGCCTCCGTCAGGCGCAGCTTCGCGCTGCGCCGCGTACGGTCGGCGACCTCGCCGGCGAGCTGGCCGCAGGCGGCGTCGATGGCCTCGCCGCGCGTCTTGCGCGTCGTCACCGTGACGCCCTTCGCCTGCAGGATCTGCGCAAAGCGCCGGATGCGCTCCGGCGGCGAGCGGCGGAACTCGGTGCGCGGGAACGGGTTGAACGGGATCAGGTTGAACTTGCAGCTCACGCGCCCGGCCAGGCGCGCCAGGGCGCGCGCCTCGGCCTCGCCGTCGTTGACGCCGTCGAGCATCACGTACTCGAAGGTGATGAAGTCGCGCGGCGCCTTCTCCAGGTAGCGCTTGCAGGCCTGCAGCAGGTCGCGGATCGGGTACTTGCGGTTGACCGGCACCAGGCGGTCGCGCAGCGCATCGTCGGGCGCGTGCAGCGACACCGCGAGCGCCACCGGGCAGGCGTCGCGCAGCCGGTCCATGCCCGGGATCACGCCCGAGGTCGACACCGTGACGCGCCGCCGCGACAGCCCGTAAGCGTTGTCGTCGAGCATCAGGCGCAGCGCCGGGATGAGGTTGTCGAGGTTGAGCAGCGGCTCGCCCATGCCCATCAGCACGACGTTGGTCACCGGGCGCGGACCCGCCAGCAGCCGGTTCGCGAGCCACAGCTGGCCGACGATTTCCGCCGTGCCCAGGTTGCGGTTGAAGCCCTGCTTGCCGGTGGCGCAGAACGCGCAGTCGAGCACGCACCCCGCCTGGCTCGACACGCACAGCGTGCCGCGGCCGGTTTCCGGGATGAACACCGCGTCGACGGCATTCGCGCCGTCCACCTTGAGCAGCCATTTGCGCGTGCCGTCCGCCGCCGTGCTGTCGCCGACGACGCGCGGCGCCTCGACGCGCGCGGCGCCGGCGAGCTTGGCGCGCAGGTCCTTCGCCAGGTCGCTCATGCGCGCGAAATCCGCCTCCCCCTGCTGGTGCACCCAGCGCAGCACCTGGCGCGCGCGGAACGGCTTCTCGCCCAGCGCTGCGAAGAACGCGGCGAGCGCGGCGGCGTCGAGGTCGAGGAGGTTGGCCGTCATCGCTCTAGCGCGAGAATACCTCGCAGGCGGCAAAGAAATAAGCGATCTCGACGCGCGCCGTGTCCGGCGCGTCCGAGCCGTGCACGGCATTGGCGTCGATCGAGGCGGCGAAGTCGGCGCGGATCGTGCCCTGGTCCGCCTTTTTCGGATCGGTGGCGCCCATCAGGTCGCGATTGCGCGCGATGGCGTCGTCGCCTTCGAGCACCTGCACCAGCACGGGGCCCGAGGTCATGAAATCCACGAGGTCGCGAAAGAACGGCCGCGCGCGGTGCACGGCGTAGAAGCCTTCGGCTTCGGCGCGCGACAGATGCATCATGCGCGCGGCGATGACGCGCAGGCCGGCCGTCTCGAAGCGCCCGACGATCTGGCCGATGACGTTTTTTTTCACTGCGTCGGGCTTGATGATCGACAAGGTGCGCTCGAGCGCCATGCTGCGTTTCTCCGTCCGAATCCCAGGAAAATCTCAGGCCGGCATTCTATCACGGGCAGGTCGCGATTTTCGTAAAAACAAGGGCTTAGGAGGTCTCCCGCCACTCCGGCACGACGCCCCGCGCGCCGCGCGCCGCCTGCCATCCGGCGGCGACGCCGAGCTCGGGCACCCAGACGAGCTCGTCGCCGCAATACAGGAGCGGCAGGCGCTCGCGCCGCCACGGCGGCACGCCTGCCTCCTGGAACAGGTTCTTCAGCGTGCGCCGCGGGCGCCGCGCGTCGAGCTGCAGTCGCTCGCCGCCCGTGCGCGGGCGCAACGTCAGGCGAGCGCGCTCCAGGCGTGCGGCGTCGATGCCGCGCCCGCGCGCGGGGCGCAGGCGCAGCTCGCCCCCGGGGCGCTTCTCGACCGAGACGCGCCCGCGGTACACGCGCAGCACCGCCCCGTCGTGCTCGATCGCAGTGCGCGTGCCTTTCCCGGTCAATTGCCTGAGCATCTCGACGAGCTTCGCCGCGCTCGGCGCGCGTAGCCCGCGCGCGCGCAAGAACTCCCGCAGCACGAGGCGCGCCCTGTCGTCTGTGCCGGCGAAATGCCGCGCCGCGCGCGCCAGTGCTTCGCGCCAGCGCGGAAAGCGCGTCTCGAGGAGCGGCCCGACCTGCAGGCGCAGAAAATTGCGCGTCAGGGCGGCATCGCGGTTGGATTCATCCTCGATCCAGCGCAGGCCGCGCGAGCGCGCGTACGCCACGATCTCGCTGCGCCGCACCGCGAGGAGCGGCCGCAGCACGGTCTTGCCGCCCAGGCGCCCCGCCACCGGCATGGCGCTCGCGCCGCGCACGCCGGCGCCGCGCAGCAAATTCAGCAGCACGGTCTCGGCCTGGTCGTCGAGCTGGTGCGCGAGCGCGATGACGGATGCCGGATGGCGCGCGAACGCGGCGCGGCGCGCGGCGCGCGCCGCCGCCTCGATGCCGCGGCCGCGCTTTTCCACCTTCACCCGCCGCACCGCGAGCGGCACGCCCCACTGCCGGCACAAGTCGCGGCAGAAGCGCGCCCAGTCATCGGCATGCGGGCTCAGCCCGTGGTGCACGTGCACGGCTGCAAGTCGAAAGCCGATCCGCGGCGCTGCCGCGCGCAGTAGGTCGAGGAGCACCACGGAATCGACGCCGCCCGAGAGCCCGACGGCGACGCGCTTGCCGCGCAGATCCAGCCCGCCCAAATCAGCGCTCGGCGGCTTCCTTGAACTTGCCATAGCTCATGAGTCGCTCGAGGCGCTCCTCGACGAGCTGCTTGGGCTTGGTGCTGCGCAGATCCCGGAAGGCCTCGGCCAGCGCCTTCTTCAGCGCTTGCGCGGCGGCTTGCGGGTCGCGATGCGCGCCGCCCAGCGGCTCGGGCACCACCTTGTCCACCAGCCCCAGCGTCTTCAGCCGGCTGGCGGTGATGCCGAGCGTCTCGGCGGCCTCCGGCGCCTTGTCCGCGCTCTTCCACAGGATCGAGGCGCAGCCCTCCGGCGAGATCACCGAGTAGGTCGCGTACTGCAGCATGAGCGTGACGTCGCCCACCGCGATGGCGAGCGCGCCGCCCGAGCCGCCCTCGCCGATGATGCTGGCGATGATGGGCGTGCGCAGGCCCGCCATGGCGTAGAGGTTGCGCCCGATGGCTTCCGACTGCCCGCGCTCCTCGGCGTCGATCCCGGGATAGGCTCCCGGGGTGTCTACGAAGGTGAATACCGGCAGCTCGAATTTCTCCGCCAGCTTCATCAGCCGCAGCGCCTTGCGGTAGCCCTCGGGCTTGGGCATGCCGAAATTGCGCAGGATCTTTTCCTTGGTGTCGCGCCCCTTTTGGTGCCCGATCACCACGCAGGGCAGGCCGTCGAAGCGCGCCAGGCCCCCCACGATCGAAGCGTCCTCGGCGAAGCTGCGGTCGCCGTGCAGCTCCTCGTAGCCGGTGAAGAGCATGCCCACGTAGTCGAGCGTGTAGGGGCGCTGCGGGTGGCGCGCGACCTGCGCCACCTGCCAGGGCGTGAGCTTGGCGTAGATCTCCTTGGTGAGCGCCTGGCTCTTCTTGGTCAGGCGCTGGATCTCGTCGGAGATGTCGACCGCGGAATCGTCCTGCACGAAGCGCAGCTCCTCGATGCGCTGCTCGAGCTCGGCGATCGGCTGCTCGAAGTCGAGGAAGGTGGTTTTCACTGGCTCAGTATTCTACTGGGACCGGATCGAGCGAGCGCCACAGGTACCAGGTGGCGACCGAGCGCCAGGGCGCCCATTGCGCGCCGAGCCGTCGCATGCGCGCGAGGGAGGCTCGGCGCCCGTTGAAATAGTGGCGCCGCAGCGCGTTCTGCAGGCCGAGGTCGTCGAGCGGGAACACATCGGGCCGCAGCAGGTTGAAGATGAGGAACATCTCCGCCGTCCAGCGCCCGATGCCGCGCACCTGCACCAGGTCGGCGATCACTTCCTCGTCCGTCATGCGCGGCCAGCGCTGCGGGTGCACGAGGCCCCGATCGAAGCGCTGCGCGAGGTCGACGATGTACTCGGTCTTGCGGTCCGACAGGCCGCAGGCGCGCAGCCGCCGGGGCTCGCGCCGCAGCACGGCATGCGGCGTGCATTCACCAACGCAGGCGATCACGCGATCCCAGACGCTCTGCGCCGCCTTGACCGAGATCTGCTGGCCGACGATGGCGCGCGCCAGCGTCAGGAACGGCTCGCCGCGGCGCGCGAGATGCACGCGCGGGCGCGCGCGCATGATCGCGGCGAGCACCGGGTCGCGCCGCGCCAGCGCGCGCTTGGCGCCGTCCCAGTAGTCAGGCTTCATGCACGGGCAGATTGAGCAGCAGGTTCTGCGGCTTCATGCGCAGCACCTGCTCCGCGTCCACGCTCAGGGCGAGGTACACGGTGCGCCCCGCGATATCGAGGCGCATCGCCGTGGGATCGGCGAACTGCATGGAAAACAGCGCGACGACGTTGCGCATGCGCCCGGCGTCGACCTGGCTGCCGGACCAGAGCTCGTTCAGGATCGCCGTGGACTCGGCGTCCAGCCCGATGTGCCACGCCCAGCGCGCTTCGTCGATCCTGCGCAGCGGTTCGATCGCGACCTCGAGGGCGTGGAAATGCCGCACCCAGGCTTCGATGACGCGGCATAGCGCGTCGAGCGCGGGCTGCCCGTAAGTGAGACTGATGACGGTGTCGTAGCGCGACTCGCGCTCCCAGTACAGGGCGGCGTTGGCGCGGTCCAGCACGTCGAGGTCCACCTTGCCGAGCGAGCCCTGCGCTTCGACGATCAGCTTGCCGATGCCGCCGTAGCGGTTGCCCGCGGCGTGCATCTCCACGGTTTCGTGGTCCGCGAGCAGCACGTGCCCCTCCTGCAGGGTGGCCTTCTGCTCGCGAAAAAAGAGCTCGGCAGCGCGAAGGCGCAGCGCGTCGTCGCTGCCGTCGAGGAGGCTGCGCAGGATCACGTGCGCCAGCTGGTCGATGAATAGCGGCGGCACGTCGATGGCGCCCTTGAACAGCCCCATGTAGCAGCCTTCGACCGTACCGGCGGCGAGCAGCCGGTCGCGAAACCGCAGCAGCATGCGGTAGTTGTGCCGCGCGTCCTCGTCCTCGAGCGCCCCGATTTCCGCGTCCGGCACCTCGCGCCGCGGCACCGCCATGAGCGCCGCGTGCAGCCGCAGCTCGGCCTCGCCCGACTCCTCCACCGGATGGATCTCCGGACGCAGATAGTAGGCGCGCAGGAAGTCGTCGGTGACCCGCAGCCGGCCTGCGGGGTCACGCTCTAGCAGGTGGAAACCGCTGTGACGCCAGAAGTCAGGCAGGGGCGGCGACCAACCGCGAATGCGCCGCGACGTGCTGCCTCAGGAACTCCATCTGGTCGGCGAAGATGCGGCGGTTCGTGAGGATCAGGTATTCCGCCTTGTTCGGCACGTACGGCGCATAGAGCAGCTCGAGGCCCGATTCCTCGGGCAGGCGGTTGCGCTTGTGGCCGTTGCAATGCCGGCACGCGGTCACCACGTTCATCCAGGTGTCGCGCCCGCCGCGCGACAGCGGCGTGATGTGGTCGCGCGTCAGCCGGAAGTAGCCGTATTCGTTGCCGCAGTAGGCGCAGGTATGGCGGTCGCGCCGGAACAGCTCGCGGTTGTTGAGCGGCGGCACCTGGTGAAAGCCGCGCGCGGCGAGCGCCCGGCCGCGGATGGCGATGATGGAGTGCGCGGTGATGCTCGAGCGCTCGCCGGTCAGGCGCGACATGCCGCCGCGGAACGTGAAGGTGCGCTCGCCCAGGGTCCAGGCGACCAGGTTCTTGGCGTAGTAAAAGCAGGCCTGCTGCCAGCTGATCCAGCGGTGCGGCACGCCGTGACTGTCGAGCGAAAGGATCAGCAGGTTGTCCATGACGAGCGGGATTCTGCCAAGGGTTCAGGAACTTGGCAATGATACCGCCCGGCAGGCTGCGCTAGCGGCTGGCGACACGGTCCTTGAAGCCCTGCCCGGCGGCGAACGCCGGCACGGTCTTCGAGGAAATGCGGATCTCCTTGCCGTTCAACGGGCTGCGCCCGGCGCGGGCCTTGCGCTTTCTCGGCAGGAAAGTGCCGAAGCCGACCACCGTCACGCGATTGCCCTTGGCCACGCCCGCCACGATCGCATCGAACACCGCGTTCACCGCTTCGCCCGCGCTCGACTTGCTCAGGTTGCCGGCCCTTGCGGCCGCTTCGACGAGATCAGCCTTGGTGACGGATCGCATGGCCTTGTTCTCTCCCCTTCGCGCGAACGAGCGGGAATCATAATCAGATCGCCGCGCGAATACAACGCCAAAGACTTGCGCGAGCGTTGAAAGAATTTGTGCTAGCGCTTACCTGCGAGCGGATCGACGCGCAGGCGAGCCACGCTCAGTCGCCGCGCGCGCCCGAGAGCTGCACCACCTCCGACCACTTGACCAGTTCCGACGCGATCAGCGCGCCGAAGCCGACGGGCGTGCTCGGCGCCGGCTCGGCGCCGGCGGCGATGATGCGGTCGCGCACCTCGGCGCGTTTGAGCGTCGCGACGAACTCGCCGTTCAGCCGCGCGACGATGGCGCCCGGCGTCGTCACCGGCACGACGATGCCCAGCCAGTCGCCGGCCTGATACCCGGGCAGGCCCGCCTCGGCAAAGCTCGGCGCATCCGGCGCGGCGAACACGCGCTTCGCGCTGGTGACGGCGAGCGCCTTGAGCTTGCCCGACTTCACGTGCGGCAGCGCGGCCGCCACCTCGACCATGGCAAGCGAGAGCTTGCCGCTGGCCGCGTCCGCGGCGGCGGCGTCCCCCTTGTAGGGCACGTTCACCATCTGCACCTTGGCCATCAGCTTGAACAGCTCGGCCGCCAGGTGCGTCGCGGTGCCGTTGCCGCCGAAGCCGATGAGCATCTCGCCCGGCTTGGCCCGCGCGAGCGCGACCAGCTCCTCGAGCGACGCCGCCGGCAGCTTCGGCGGGGCGACCAGCAGGAACGGAAAGTGCGCGATGCTGGTCACCGGCGCGAGATCCGTCACCGGGTTGTAAGGCATCTTCGGATACAGGCTCGAGTTGGTGGCGAGCGCGCCCGAGCCGCCGAGGCCGAGGGTGTAGCCGTCGGGCGCCGCCTTGGCCACCAGGTCGATGCCTTCGCTGCCGTTGGCGCCGGGCTTGTTCTCGATCACCACCGGCTGGCGCAGCCGCTCCGCGAGCAGCGGCACCATGGCGCGCGCGAGCACGTCGCCGGCCTCGCCGGGGGCGAAGGCGACCACCAAGCGGATCGACTTTGTCGGGTAGGTGGGCTGTTGCGCGGCCGCCGGGGCGATGCACAGCGCGGCGCACACGGCAAGCAGCCCGCGGGTGGCGAATATCATGCTGCCCTCCTTGAAGCGCGAAGGGTAGCGTGCGGGGGCGCGGCGCGCCAGTGTCGGGCGGCGGCGGCGCCTACCGGGCGAGCGTAGCGAAGGTGCGCTGCACGGCGTACAACTGCCCCAGATAGGCGCCCACGTTCTGCCCGCCACAGCGCTGGTTCGAGGCGAGTCGGAACCCCCGCCTGGCGAACGCCTCGCCCGCCGCCACGCCGCACAGGTGCATGATCGCGGCGAGGTCCTGCTTCTGGCGCAGCGTGGTGTTGCGGATCCTGAGGGCGTTGAGCGTGCGATCGACGCTCTTGTCGAGAAACGCGGAGGTCATTTCCGCCGCGTGGCTCGGTACGACGCGGACGTAGAGCCAGTTGAACCAGCACGAGCGCCAGTCGTACCACGGCCCGTCCTCGGCGACTTCGTTATCGTGGATGCAGAAGCGCTTCGCCTGCTGGTAGGTGCCGTTGGTGATCTGGAACATGCCTACGGCGCTCGAGGCGGGGCGGTAGACGTCGAACGGGTCTTCCGTGAGCCGCCAGCGCCAGGGCGTGCGCGCGACCGGGTTGCCCGCACCTTCGACCTGCGCCAGCGCGGCGAGTAAATCGGGGGTCATCGTGGCGGTGGCGTGCGCGCGGAAGATCGGCTCGTAGCTGCGCCAGGTTTCCGCCGGCAGCTTGTTCAGCGATCCGCTTACCGGAGTGAAGATCTCGGTGGGCTTGCGCGCGAGCTGCACCAGCGCGTTGGCGGCGAGCCAGAGCCCGACGCACACGGCAACGCCCAGCGCGACCAGCAGCGCGGGCGGAGCGCTGCGCAGCTTGCGCCAGGCTTTTCTTACTGGAACGGGGACTCTGGTGCGCACTTGGCCCAATGGTAACGGGCGGCGCGCAGCATCCCCAACGACGCGTGAAACGAACAAGGGGCCGGATGGTGCGACCCCTCAGACGATTGGCGCAGGCGTCTAACGACCCGGCGTCGGATCGATCGTCGTCACCACCCGCGAGATCTTGTTCGCGGGAAACCCGCCGCTTTGCGCGTGCCTGCGAATCGCGTCTTCGCTTTCCGCGCGGTACACGCAGTAGATCTTGTCGCCCGTGACGTAGCTCTGCAGCCATTGGATCTCCGCGCCCATCTTGCGCAGTACTCCGTTTGACTTGCACGAGATGGCCTGCAGCTCCGCGGCAGACAGCTTCCCCGCCCCGGGCAGATCGCGCTCGATGAGGTATTGCGGCATGGTGGAGCTCCTGGTCATTTCAAACTCGTAGATGGCCTGCGTCAGCCCGGGAAGCGGCACGGCGAAGGCGGTGAGGAACGCAACGACTCGACAAGCCTTCGTGGCAATCCTCCGTAAAGTGAGGCGCGTACAGACTAGATCCGGAGCCGCTCGACGTACAATCCGGTCCGGCGTAACAAGATTTGTGACGATTCGTCTAAAATCGGCCGTGCCCGCGGAGATGAGCGCATTCATGCGCACCGCGGCGCTCGGCGGATTCTCGGCGGCGGCGCGCAGCTTGTCGCTCACCCCCTCGGCCATCTCCAAGCTCGTCACGCGTCTGGAAGCGCGGCTCGGCGTGCGCCTTGTCAACCGCACCACGCGCAGGCTCTCGTTCACGCCGGAGGGCTTGATCTACTTCGAGCGCGCGAAGCGGATCGTGACCGAGATCGAGGAGACGGAGAACGAGGTCGCCGGTTTCCGCAAGCGCCCGAAAGGGCCGTTGCGCATGAGCGTGCTGGTTGTCTTTGGCCGCAGCCGGCTGCTGCCGGCGCTCCCCAGGTTCCTCGAGCGCAACCCGGAAATCCAGCTCGACGTCGAGCTTTCCGACCGCCGGGTCGACCTGGTGGAGACGGGTGTCGACCTCGCGATCCGCCTTGGCGATCTGGAGGACTCGTCGCTCGTGGCGCGCAAGATCTGCGATGTCGGGCGCGTGATCTGCGCGTCGCCCGCCTACCTCGCGCGCCGCGGCACGCCGCGCCAGCCCGAGGATCTGCTCCAGCACAACTGCCTTTGGGTGAGCAGCTTCGCAGCGCTCAGGCGCTGGCCTTTCACCGCGGGCCGCGGACGAAAGATCATCTCGGTCTCGGGCAACCTGGCCGCGGGAGACGGCGAGGCGCTCCTCGAGCCCGCGTGCCAGGGGCTGGGGTCGTCAGGTTGGCCGATTTTCTGGTCGGCCCCGAGATCGTCAAGGGCCGGCAGCAGCCGCTCCTCACCGACGTGCACGACGCTACGCCAATACCGCTGCAGGCGGTCCATGCCTACGGCCGGTAGCGCTCGCCGAAGGTCGCGGCGATGGTCGAGTTTTTATTGGAGAGTTTCGCCGGCGCCCCGTGGCGCCGCAACTAGTAAGACGAAGAAGCCTCTGCGTCGAAGCGCCCTAGCGCCAATCTCGTATCCCTACTTCGTCAAATCGCGCAAAAGCAATACATCAATCTCTTTCACTCTCTTCCATGCATCGTCGTTGGTGATGGCAAGTGTGGATCCCGATGCAACTGCCGTGGCGACCATGATCGCGTCCGGTGCGCGCAGTCCGTACCTCGCGCGAATCTCGGCCGCTTGCACGAGCACGCCGCGCGTTACGGGCGCGAGCTGCAAATGCGGAAAATGCAGCAGCGTCAGTTCGATCTCGTCCGCTACATCCTGCGCTTCGTTTCTCAGCGGAGCGACCAAGAGTTCGAGCAGCACAAGTTCGGAAGCCACCGCCGAGACGTGCCCCTCGCTGACGGCTTCCAGCACGCTGTCGGCGGCCCGACCGTGGGCTGCCGATCCCTCGAAGTGATAAATCCAGACCGAGGTATCAAGCGCGACCAGCCGGTGGCCGGCGAGCGCCGAAGCTAGCGCCGCCAAGCGCGTCTTTCGCGCTCAAGATAACCCTTGCCCCAGGCGCCTTTGTGGCGACCAGAGGAACGCTTGACGAAGTCGCGCGGCTCGGGCATGAACACAATCCGGTCATCCTTGACCAGCACGAGCAGACGCGCACCCGGCCCGACGCCGAGCTTCCTGCGCGCTTCCTGAGGGATGACAACCTGGTTCTTGCTACTCAAGGTAACCGTTGAGGACATGGGCGCACCGTAAAGTGAATTAGCGATATCATTTTACTACGGTCCGGTCGTGCGCCACCGAGTGTCAGGGGTTCGTAGGCGATCCGGACCAAGTTGCGGCGTGACGGGCGCACTCAACCGATCGTGACCCTCTCGCCGCTACGGGCCGACGCCGCCACCGCCTCGGTCCCCGCCACCACGTTGACGATCTCCTCCGGCGCGATCACGAATTTCACCTTGCCCGCCACCGCGTCGGCGAAGGCCTCCAGCTCCGCGCGCTCCTTGTCGATAACCTCGAAGCTCAAGCGACGGACATTGCCGTCGAGATCGAAAACGTCGAGCTCGGTCTCGCCGCGCATTTCCAGGGCGCCCTTCGATCCGAACGCATGGATGCGGTAGAACCGGGTCGCCGCGTGCAGCGTCGCCAGGGTGCCGGTCGCGCCGCCCGCAAAGTGCAGCAGGCACGACGTCGTGTCGTCGACGTCGATGCCCAGCTGCTGCCGCTCGCTGATCGCAACGACCCCGGTCGCGAGCCCGGCGAGGTGCACCATGCCGTCGAGCACATGGCAGCCGCGCGCAGTCATCGAGCCGCCCGGGCTTTCGATCTGATTGGAGCGCCAGTTGTCCGGCTCGATCTGATAGCTGGGCGGGCCGGAGAAATTGCCCTCGAGGTGGCGCAACGCGCCGATCTCGCCGGCCGCGATGCGCCGCTTCATGTCGGCATAGGCCGGCGCGTAGCGACGATTGAACCCGACCTGCAGCGTGATGGCAGCCGTGCGGCAGGCCTCGATCGCGCTCTCCGCGCTGGCGCGTGTCAGCGTGAACGGTTTCTCCACGAACACGTGCTTACCGGCTTGCGCCGCCGCCGCGATCTCGGCGGCGTGCTGCGAGTGCGGCGTCGCCAGTACCACCGCGTCGATAGCGGAATCCGCCAGCACGTCCGCGTAGCGCGCGGTCAGCGCGAGGCCGAAGCGCTCGCCGAGCGGCTTGCGGGCGGCCGGATCGCGGGTCACCGCCGCGACGAAACGGATCTTGGCGCTCTTGCCCTGAACCGACTCGATCAGGCGCGTTCCCCAGTGCCCGGCCCCGCAAATGGCTGCGCGCAGCATGTTAACTCCCAGTCGCGTCCCGCCAATGTATCCAAACGCAGCGGGCGATGAAAAAGGGGCTTGCTTTGGCAGGCCCTTGAAGAGGTAGTGCACCCGGCTGTAGCTGGACATATCCATTGCCGAGGCTGGTGCCTTGGACTACCTTATTCATGCCATAGGGGGGGTCCGGGTGCCCGAATTCCGGCAACAGATTCGCTTTTGTTCCAGCAGCGACGGATCTCGTATCGCGTATGCCGCAAGCGGCATTGGACCGCCGCTTATCAGCGCCGCTAACTGGCTTACGCACCTTGAGGAAGAGAGTAAGAGCCCGATCTGGCTGCATTGGCTATCGGAGCTCAGCCGTGCCAACACCCTAATCCGCTACGACAAGCGCGGCTGCGGTCTTTCCGAGCGAGACGCTACAGATCTGTCCTTCGACGCATGCGTTGCCGATCTCGAGGCAGTGGCCGACTCGGCGGGCTTCGATTCCTTCGCGCTTTTCGGGGAATGCCAGGGCGGCCCGATTGCCATCTCCTACGCTGCACGGCACCCGGAACGTGTCACCCATCTTGTCCTTTATGGCACTTTTGTACGGGGCCGGCTAAAGCGCAATCCGACGCCCGAGGAAAAGGCGGCGGCCGAATTAGGATTCAAGGCCATCGAGCTAGGCTGGGGGGAAGATAGCCCCGCGTACAGGCAGGTGTTTGCCACCAAGTTCCTGCCCGAAGGATCGCCGGAGCAACTGCGCGCGTTCTGCGCGCTCGAGCGTTGCTCGACCTCGCCCTCCATTGCTGCGCGTCTGATACGGGAATTCGCGTACGTCGACGTACAGGAAACTGCGCGCACCTTGCATTGCCCGACGCTCGTCCTGCATGTGACGCGCGACGTTGTCGTTCCTTTCGAAGAGGGGCGTCTCATGGCGGGACAGATTTCCGGCGCTCGCTTTGTGCCGCTAGACGGGGTGAACCATGCCCTGCTTCCCCATGAACCGGCCTGGGCGCGGTTTGTTTCGGAGTTGCGGGCGTTCGTGCCGCAGGAATCGCCAACCGCAGCTCTTCATGGCCCCATTGAAGGACTGACCGCGCGGGAGCAGGAGATTCTCGAGCGAATCGCTCAGGGACGCGACAACGCGCAGATTGCCGCGCATCTCGGCCTGTCGGAGAAGACCGTGCGCAATAACATCACGCGCATCTTCGACAAGCTGGGCGTCGAAAACCGCGCTCAAGCGATCGTCTTGGCCCGAGAAGCCGGCATTGGCGTAGGGCAAAGGCACCCGCGCACCGGTTGAACGGGACATCTGTCCCGTCGAATTTGGGCCGTGCGGGACTGCGGACTCACGACGGGTCTACCCCTCGAGTGCCACACTGGGTTCGCATTTCGGCGAAACCACGGAGGCAACGATGCTCTATCCCACATCCCCAGTCGAGGTCTCGCTCGCGCGTCGCCGAATCATCCGATTCCATGACGCTGCCGGCCTGACCCTGCGCGTGCTCTCGGGAATGCTCTGGATCACACAGGACCGCGAGGTCGAGGACATCATTCTCGAAGCCGGTCACTGCTTCGCGCTCACACGCAACGGAAAGACCGTCATATCCGCACTCAAGGATGCCCGCGTGGTTATCATGTCGGCGACTGCGGACGTGGAAACGAAAAAGGGCTTGCGTTGGCAAGCCCTTGGAATGATTGGCGCGCCCGGCAGGATTTGAACCCACGACCCCTTGGTTCGTAGGTGACCGGCCGAGCGCAAGTGATTGATTGAAGTACCAGCTCGGCGCCGCCCGTTCCGCTGTTTTGCGCCGTTTTGTGCACGTTCTCGCGGTTTAGTCCCCAATTTCTCCCCACGAGCATTCACATCGAGAGTCCCCAAAGTCCCCAACTGCGAGTACCGAGCGGGCGATGCGTGCTCAGCGCTGCGCCAGTCGCGCCAACGCTTCGGCGGGGCTCACGATGGGCATGCCCTGATAGGCCTTGAGGTTAAGCAGACGGACGTCGCCCGAAACGATCATGTCGGCCCGCGCTGCGAGAGCGCAAGCGAGCACGTGGTCATCGTCGGGGTCTCCAGTCACTGTCGATCCGATGTCCGCCGCAACGACAAGCTTGGCCAGCCGCATGTAGCGATCCACAAGGTCCTGCGGGCTCACACCCTCTTCGCTGAGGCGTTGCCTGAATTTGGCATACTGAAGAGCTCGAGCGAGCTCGTCTGTCAACGCTTGACTGCTATAGCAGCGCGCGTGCCCTTCAACCACGGAACCGAGCACTTCGTGCGGCGGACCCTTCCAGAGCAGCGCCGCGATGACGACGTTGGTGTCAAGGACCAGCCGCACGCTCAGCGGCCGACATTGCGTCGCTCAGCGCGCACCTCGCGGACAATCGCGACGATGCGCCGCATCTCCTCGTCGGTGATCTGCTCCGTTGCCACCGACTTGGTCATCGCGAGCAACTCCTTGCCGGCCTGAATCCGCAGCGCTTCCTCGATCATGCGGCCAAGCACATCCGAGGCGAGCAATCCCGCAGCCTCGGCCTGTTTGGCGAGCTCGTCGGGCAGGGTGATCTGGACAGTGGTCATTGGCGATCCAGCCATTCTCGACCCGATGATAGCTCAGCGGCTGTCGCTGGGCCAAGCAAAGGAAAGACGGTCCGCGCGCGGGTCACGCCTCTACGCGATGGCTCTCCACCCCTTCGGTGATCTGCGCATCCCAATACGATATCTGCGCCTGGGCCTCGATTTCCATGGCCTTCTCGACCACTCGGGGGTCCAAGGAGACCACGTTGCAGCCGGCGATCAGTTCCGTCGCCAGCCTGTGCCGGGTCAGCGAAGGCCGGCACGCTCGTAGAGCGCTTCCCTCTCGATCCTTGCCCCGTCGTAGCGCCCGCGATACTGGCGGAACAGGGCAAGATCGAGCTGCCGCTGAGCGGGCGCGACGGTCACGCGCTCGCCACGGCCGCTCTCGACGAATCGCAGAATCCTGCTTGCCTCGGGCTCGGGCAATCCCTTCACCAGCTCATAGATTCGGTCGGCGGTTCCCATATCGCGCCTCCCTAACTTCCTGTTCCCGCTAGTGTAGCGCTTGCCCGCGTCACGCGCACAGCAACTGGCGCGCCCGGCAGGATTTAAACCCACGACCCCTTGGTTCGTAGGATGGCCGGACGGAATTTGTAGCTCGTTCAATCAATGACCTGCGGCGCCCGCCCCGCTCTGACGTAGCCAGAGGAAGTATCAAAGGGATCTCAAGAAATCCAATAGAGCTACGAATTGGCAACGTGGCCTAGCGCCCGGCCGAAGACCAATTCCAACTCAGACCAGTCGTTCGAGTAGCTGCCGTTTCCCACCTTGAGGCAACGACAAGGCGTAGACTGCCCAACGCATTTCCTCCTTCTTGCCGCACTTGTGAACCCTGACAGGGCGAACGCGGCTGGGCGGACCGTTCGGCAACTCACACGCTTCACTTGAAAGGATTGGAGATGGAGTCGACTGTTCGGCTCATCGTGACGCCCTCCTCCACACGTTTGCCACCCGAGACGGCGGACTCAGTGATAGTAAGTGGCAGCCATGCCGCCATATTCACCGTCTATCTCTCGGCGCGCGCCGGCGCTCGCGCCGCCATCCAGCACGACGCTGGCATCGGTCTGGACCAAGCCGGCGTCTCGGGCCTCGCCTGGGCGGAAAAGCTCGGCATGGCGGTCGCGGCGGTCGCGGCAAGTTCCGCCCGCATTGGCGACGGCGACGACATGATGCGCCGGGGAATCGTGAGCCGGGTCAACAAGATCGCAGCAGCCTGCGGCGTAAAGTCCGGCATGACCTGCCGCGACGCCGCCGAGCGGCTGCGGGATGCGCCTCTGCCCCACACGTCGCCCGAGCCGCGCGAAGAGACGCGATACGTCCACGAAAGGGCTGAAGGCAGGCGTTGCGGCATTGCCAGCGTCGATTCCGTCGCGCTGATGACAGCGCAAGACGAGGGCCAGGTGATGGCCACGGGCTCCCATTCCGCCCTCCCCGCGGGCGAATACATCGCCAGGATCCGGCCGAAACTCAGCCTCGGCAACGACGCCTCGATGGGCATCGAGGATGCGGGCATCGCGGCCCTTCAGGTGCTTGGTCGGGCGGGTATCGCCGCCGCCGCGGTCTCGTCCATGACGGCGAGGATCGGCGACGGCCGCTCGACCTTGCTGGATGGCGTCGTCTCGGCGCTCAACGGCGAGGCGGAGCGGCTCGGCGGCAAGACCGGCATGCAGGCTCTCGATCTCGCCCGCCTGGCGGCGTACGCCGGGTAGTTCTTGCCGATGTCGCTCACGGAACTCGGCGGGCTGGGAGATCTCGTCGCCTCCTTTGGCGTCATCGCGACACTGATTTTCCTCGCGCTGCAAATGCGCCAGAACACCAAGGCGGTGCGGCTCGGCACGTCCCATGCGGTCACGGCGGAACTACAGGGCATGTTCAGCTTGCTGGCCTCGGATCAAGGGCTCGCGGAAATCCTGGTCGAAGCGGGTCACAAGACCGAATTGAAAGGGTCGACTCGTATTCGCTACTGGACATTTACGAGCAACCTCCTGCGCATCTATGAAAATGCCTATCTGCTGAAACGCGAGAACTCGATCAGCGAAGCGCATTGGAGCGGCATGACCCGGCTGATGATCGACTACAAGTCGATGGCTGCTTTTTCCGGATACTGGGAAGACCGCAAGCACTGGCTTTCCGATGAATTTCGCGGGTACATGGATGCCGAGATCATTCCGGCGCCGCCCAAGCCGGGCGTCACCGTCCCCGGCAGTGTGTAATCTTGCAACAGCGCGTCTCATCCGGGTTTACGGGGCCCTCGTACTATGACGATTGCATTGGCCCGCTGTGGTTCGATCCGTTTGCGGCCGACCTCGTGCAGCGCCTGCCGAGCTGGCCGCCTGTTGATGTCCTCGAGATCGCGTGCGGCACTGGCCTCGTGACGCGCCGGCTGCGCGAACGCGTCTATTCAAGCATGCGGGTCGTGGCGACCGACTTGAGTGCCGCGATGCTCGACTACGCGCGCGAGAAGTTTGGCGACGTTGTCGGTATCGAATGGCAGGAAGCCAATGCGCTCGCGCTGCCGTTCGCAGATCGTTCGTTCGGCGCGGTCATCTGCGGATTCGGCATCATGTTCATTCCGGACCGGCCGGCCATGCTGAAGGAGGCGCGGCGGGTTCTCGCGGACGGCGGCATCCTACTGTTCAACGTATGGGATCGAATCGAGGACAATCCGCACGCCGCGGTCAACGCGGCGGTGATCGAGGCGATGTTTCCCGGAGACGCCGAGATGCGATTCCGCATGCCTTACGACATGCACGACATCGACGCCCTGCGGCAGCTTCTCGCGGATGCAGGCTTTCGCGAAACACTGATCGAAACGAAACGGATTGCGATCACAGGGGCTGATCCCAGAGCCATCGCCACCGGTCAGATCCGCGGTACGTCGAGGTCAGTGCTCTTGGAAAAGCGGGGCGTGTCGCTCGACGTCGTGATCGAGAAGGTTGCTCACGCCCTGGGCGCGGCTGGAGGCAATCCCTATTCCGGCTACGGACAAGCCATCGTCGTACAGGCGCACGCGATCTGAATCGATGGGTGCCGAACCACCAGGGAGCAACAAAAAGAAAAGGCCCTAGCTCGCGCTAGGGCCTTGGCATGAGTGGCGCGCCCGGCAGGATTTGAACCCACGACCCCTTGGTTCGTAGCCAAGTACTC
>JBBDXL010000086.1:0-4445 GCA_040902335.1 Burkholderiales bacterium | reverse complement strand
TGGCGCGCCCGGCGGGATTCGAACCCACGACCCTTGGCTTCGGAGGCCAATACTCTGATCCGCTGAGCTACGGGCGCTTTCAAGCTAAAATCATACCTTTATAAATGCACGCAGGCCACGCCGCAAGCCGGCGCGCAACGCCCTTGAACCTGCTCTTCATCATCGATCCGCCGGAAGAGCTCAAGGCGTACAAGGACACGACCGTGTCCATGATGCGCGCCGCGCAGCGCCGCGGCCACCAGGTGCACGTCTGCACGCAGGCGTCCCTCGCCTGGCGCGCCGGGCCGGTCACCGCGCAGGCCACGCGCATCGCGCTCACCGACAACGACGAGGACTGGTACCGCCGCGACGGCAGCGCGCAAAGCCCGCTCAAGGACTTCGGCGCGGTGCTGATGAGGAAGGACCCGCCGTTCGACATGGAGTACGTGGCGAGCA
Organism: Burkholderiales bacterium; assembly: GCA_040902335.1. Taxonomy (GTDB): domain Bacteria; phylum Pseudomonadota; class Gammaproteobacteria; order Burkholderiales; family SG8-39; genus JAABQT01. The sequence continues at coordinate 4,010 of JBBDXL010000086.1, read as the reverse complement.
CCTGGCTGCTGTCGGAAGCCGAGCGCCAGGGCGCGCGTGTCTACAACGCGCCGCAGGCGCTCCGCGACCTGAACGAGAAGTTCGCCATCGCCGAATACGCTGAGCTCACCGTGCCCTCGCTCGTCACGCGCGACATGGCGATGCTGCAGGCGTTCATCGACGAGCACGGCGACGCGGTGCTCAAGCCCCTCTCCGGCATGGGCGGCACCGGCATCTTCCGCGTGCGCCGCGACGACCCCAACCGCAACGTGATCGTCGAGACGCTGGCGCGGCACGGCGCCGAAAGCGTGATGGCGCAGCGCTTCATCCCCGAGATCGCCGCGGGCGACAAGCGCCTCATCGTCATCGAGGGCAAGCCCGCGCCGTACGTGCTGGCGCGCATCCCGAAGGCGGGCGAGACGCGCGGCAATCTCGCCGTCGGCGGCAAGGGCGTGGCGCAGCCGCTTTCGGCGCGCGACCGGGAAATCGCCGAGATCATGGGCCCGCCGCTCGCCGCACGCGGGATTCTGTTCGCCGGCCTGGACGTGATCGGCGACTGGCTGACGGAGGTGAACGTCACCAGCCCGACGTGCTTCCGCGAGATCCAGGACCAGACCGGCTACGACGCGGGCGAGGTGTTCGTGCAGGCGCTGGAAGCGAGGCTGGCGCGGTGATCGGCGTGCTGGTCATCTCGCACGGCGCCATCGGCGAAACGCTGCTCGCCAGTGCGGCGCAGATCCTGGGCGCGCCGCCGGCGCAGGCCGCGGCGCTCGGCGTGGCGCGCGGCGACGATCCCGAAGCGGTGCTGGAGCACGCGCGCGCGCTGGCCGCGCGCCTGGACGACGGCGCGGGGCTGCTCGTGCTCACCGACATGTTCGGCGCCACGCCCTGCAATATCGCCGCGCGCCTGCTCGCCGACGGGCGCGTCGAGGGCGTCGCGGGCGTGTCGCTGCCGATGCTGGTGCGCGTGCTCTCGCGCCGCGACGGCTCGCTCGCGGCGGCGGTGCAGCGCGCGCTCTCGGGCGGCACCGAGGGCGTGGTGCACATGAACGCGGACCGCTGCGGTGACGAGCGCTGAGCTCACCATCGCCAACAAGCTCGGCTTGCACGCGCGCGCCGCGGCCAAGCTCACCCAGATCGCGAGCAGCTTCCAAAGCGAGGTGTGGCTGACGCGCAACGGCCGGCGCGTGAACGCGAAGAGCATCATGGGCGTGATGATGCTCGCCGCCGGCAAGGGCGCCTCGGTCACGGTGGAGGCCGAAGGCCTCGATGCGAACGAGGCGGTGGCGGCGATCCGCAAGCTGGTCGCCGGCAGATTCGGCGAAGGCGAATGAACTTCGTCCTGCACGGCTCGAGCGTCGCCTCGGGCATCACCATCGGGCAGGCGCACCTCGTCTCCACGGCGCGCCTCGAGGTGGCGCACTACGAGATTCCGGAGCCGGCGGTGGCGGGCGAGATCTTCCGCTTCGACGCCGGCGTCGCGCGCGCCAAGCAGGAGCTGGCGCTGCTCGAGAGCCAGATCCCGGCGGACGCGCCGGCCGAGTTCGGCGCCTTCATCAACCTGCACCGCATGATGCTGGAGGACTCGTCGCTGTCGCACGCGCCGCGCGAGATCATCCGCGAGCGCCGCTGCAACGCCGAATGGGCGCTGGTGCAGCAGATGGAGACGCTCGGCGAGCAGTTCGCGCAGGTCGAGGATCCCTACCTGCGCGAGCGCGGCGCCGACATGCAGCAGGTGGTGGAGCGCGTGCTGAAGGCCCTGATGGGCCAGCGCGCGCCGCTCGCGCCGAAGCTCTCCGACGAGCACAAGCTGATCGTCGTGGCGCACGATCTTTCGCCCGCGGACATGCTGCTGTTCAAGCGCCACGAGTACGGCGGCTTCGTCACCGACGTCGGCGGCGTCACTTCGCACACCGCGATCCTCGCCCGCAGCCTCAACATCCCGGCGCTGGTCGGCCTGCATCACGCGCGCCATATGATCCGCGAAGGCGAGCTGCTGATCGTCGACGGCATCCAGGGCGTGCTGGTGGTGGACCCCGACCCGCTGGTGCTCGCCGAGTACCGCCTGCGCCAGTCGCAGCACGAGCTCGAGAGGAAGAAGCTCGGGCGCCTGAAGAGCACGCCCGCGGCCACTCTCGACGGCACGGCGGTCGAGCTCTACGCCAATATCGAGCTGCCGCAGGACTTGGACAAGGTGCACGAGTCGGGCGCGCAGGGCATCGGCCTGTTCCGCACCGAGTTCCTGTTCATGAACCGCAAGGACCTGCCGGGCGAGGACGAGCAGTACGAGGCCTACCGCGAGGTGGCGCGCCGGATGGACGGCAAGCCGGTGGTGATCCGCACGCTCGACATCGGCGCCGACAAGGCGCTCTCCGGCCACGTCGAGTCGATGCCCAATCCGGCCCTCGGCCTGCGCGCCATCCGCTACTGCCTCGCCGAGCCGCACATCTTCCTCACGCAGTTGCGCGCCATCCTGCGCGCCTCGCACCACGGCAAAGTCAAGATCCTGCTGCCGATGGTGGCGCACGCGCACGAGGTCGACCAGGCCCTGGTCCTCATCGGCCAGGCGCGCGCGCAGCTCGACGAGCGGCACCAGCCCTACGACCCGGTGCTCGAGGTGGGGGGCATGATCGAGATCCCGGCGGCGGCGCTCGCCCTGCCGATGTTCATCAAGCGGCTGGATTTCCTCTCGCTCGGCACCAACGACCTCATCCAGTACACGCTCGCCATCGACCGCACCGACGACGCGGTGGCGCATCTGTACGACCCGCTGCACCCGGCCGTGCTGCAGCTGGTGGCGCAGGTGATCCACGCCGCCCAGCGCGCGCATACGCCGGTCGCGGTGTGCGGCGAGATGGCGGGCGATCTTGCGCTCACGCGCCTGCTGCTCGGCTTCGGGCTGCGCAACTTCTCCATGCACCCGGCGCAGCTGCTCGCGATCAAGGAGCGCGTGCTGCGCACCGACCTCGCCGCCGCCGAGCCGCTCGCGCACAAGGTGCTGCGCTCCACCGACGCGGCGAAGACGCGCGCACTGCTGGCCAAGCTCAACGCCTGAGGACCACCCCGATGCCCGGACCGCTCGACGGCGTGCGCGTACTGGACCTCACCAGCGTGGTGATGGGCCCGTACGCCACCCAGATCCTCGCCGACTTCGGCGCCGACGTGGTGAAGGTCGAGCCGCCCGAAGGCGACATCATGCGCTACGCCTGGCCGTTCCGCTCGCGCGGCATGGGCCACATCTACCTCAACGCCAACCGCAACAAGCGCGCCATCGTGCTCGACCTGAAGCGACCCGAGGGGCGCGCGGCATGCCTCGCGCTCGCCGCGAAGGCGGACGTGCTGGTCTACAACATCCGCCCGCAGGCCATGGCGCGCCTCAAGCTCGGCTACGACGAGGTGCGCGCCGTGAACCCGAAGATCATCTACGTCGGCGCCTTCGGCTACAGCCAGGCGGGCCCCTACGCGGCGAAGGCCGCCTACGACGACCTGATCCAGGGCGCCGCGGGGCTGCCCTGGCTGCTGCGCGAGTCCGGTGCGGAGTCGCCGCGCTTCGTGCCGGCGACCATGGCCGACCGCACGGTGGGCCTGCACGTCGTGAACGCGGTGTGCGCCGCGCTCTACGCGCGCGAGAAGACCGGCAAGGGCCAGCGCATCGACGTGCCCATGTTCGAGAGCCTGCTGCAGACGGTGCTGGGCGAGCACCTGGGCGGCTACACCTTCGAGCCGCAGATCGGCGAGGGCGGCTACACGAGGATGCTCTCCAAGTACCGCCGCCCGTATGAGACCCAGGACGGCTACGTCTGCGTACTGATCTACAACGACAAGCACTGGAAGGCGTTCTTCGAGATGATCGGCCGAGACGACATGCTCGCCGACCCGCGCTTCGTTTCGCCGGAAGGGCGCAGCCAGAATTACGACGCGGTTTACGGCTTCGTCGCCGAGGAGATGACCCGGCAGAGCACGGCGCACTGGCTGGAGGCCTTCGAGCGCGCCGACATCCCGGTGCAGCGCATGAACAGCCTCGAGGACAT
>JBBDXL010000085.1:0-29539 GCA_040902335.1 Burkholderiales bacterium | reverse complement strand
GCCAGTGCTCGAGCGCGCGCTGCAGCGTGCGGTCGTTCGCCAGGTTGACGTTGTTGGGAATCTTCTCGCTGTAGTTGATGCCGGACATATGCCTCTCCATTTGGGTGGGCCGTTGGCCCACCCTACGTTGATGCGGTCGATGCGCGTAGGGTGGGCCAACGGCCCACCTGTACTGGGCCCATGGCCCGCCTATACCCGCTCCTTGTTGAATTTCGCCTTGGCGCCGGTGCCGTAGACCTTGAGCGCGCCGTGCTCGCCGACCGCGTTCGGCCGGATGAAGATCCAGTTCTGCCACGCCGACAGGCGCCCGAAGATGCGCGTCAGCATGTTCTCCCTGCCCGTGAAGCGCAGGCTCGCCTCCATGCCGGTAAGCGCATCGGGCGAGAGGCTCGCGCGCTCCTCGATGGCGATGCGCACTTCGTCTTCCCAGTCGAGCTCATCGGGTGCGGCGGTAATGAGGCCGGCCGCGCCCGCTGCCTTGGCGTTGAGCGGCTTGCCGCGCTCGAGCGCGGGCATCTCGCCGCAGTAACGCGCGCTGAGGCGCGGCTCCCCGTTCACCATGGGGTAAGTGCCGAAATTGAGGTTGCTGAGGGCGATCACGGGCCCGCCTTCCTCGGCATCGAGCATGAAGCTGCGGTCGGCGGCAAGCGCCAGTTCGAGGAGCGTCCCCGCAAAGCAGGAGTCCTTCTCGATCACGGCGAAGATCGAGCGCGAGGACACGTCGAGCCGCGCGAGGGTCCGGCGCAGGTAGCCGATCGTCTCGCGCACGAACCAGTCGCCCGCGTTGTTCTCCAGACCCGCGTCCATCTCGAGCACGCGCGCCGCATCGCCCTCGGTCTTCAGGATCCACAGGCCGACGGTGAGGTGGTTGTGGCGCAGGTCGAGGATCGCGCGATCCAGCTCGCGCGTGAGGCGCAAGGGGTACCAGTCGGCGTTGCGCTCGAGCGCGAATTTGTCCGGCCCGCGCACGCTGATCGTCGCTGTGCCGGCGGCCTCATCCACGGCGATCTGCACGAGGCGGCTTTCGCCGAGCGGGGTGAGATTCACCCCTTCGCCACCCGGCCGGTCGGAGAGCTTGGCGAGCTCGAGCGCGCGCGCCTTCACCTTTTCCGCCAATTCCTGCGGCTTGGCGATGTGGTCGACGAGCTTCCATTGCTGCGCACGGTCGGCGCGCACGCCCTCGGCCGTGGTGCAGAAGACGTCGGCGAGGTCGCGCCGGACCTTCCGCTTGTCGACGATGCGCGTCAGCCCCCCGGTGCCCGGCAGCACGCCGAGCAGCGGCACCTCCGGCAGGCTCACCGTGGTGGAGCGGTCGTCCACCATGACGATCTCGTCGCAGGCGAGAGCGAGCTCGTAACCGCCGCCCGCGGTGGTGCCGTTCAGCGCGGCGAGGAACTTCAGGCCCGAATGCGCGCTGGAATCCTCCAGGCCGTTCCTCGTCTCGTTGGTGAACTTGCAGAAGTTGACCTTCCAGGCGTGGGTCGAGAGACCCAGCATGTAGATGTTGGCGCCCGAGCAGAACATGCGGCTCTTGCCGCTGGTGATCACCACGGACTTCACCTCGGGGTGCTCGAAGCGGATGCGGTTCAGCGCGTCGTGCAACTCGATGTCGACGCCGAGGTCGTAGGAATTGAGCTTCAGCTTGTAACCGGGGGCGATGCCCTTGTCCTCGTCGATGTCGAGGGTGAGCGTGGCCAGTGGGCCGTCGAAAGCGAGCTTCCAGTGATGGTATTGCTCGGGCCGCGTCTCGAAGGACACGCGGATGGGCAGGTTGTCGGGGGCGTTCATGCGGTCTCCTTGGCGACGAGCGCCTTCAGCTCGGCGAGGCTTTGCTTCATCGGCCGGGCGGAGGTGCTGAGCACGGCATCGGCGCGCGCGTACAGCCGGTCGCGGTCGGCGAGCAGCCGCCGGATCTCCTCCAGCGCCGCCGGGCTGCCCTTGAAGGGCCGTACGTCGCCCTGCGCCATGACGCGCGCCATGTGCTCCTCGGGCGTGGCCTTCAGCCACACGCAGGTGCAGTGGTCGAGCAGCAGGCTGTAGGTGTCGGGATCGTTGACCAGGCTGCCGCCCGTCGCGATCACGGCGCGCGGGAACTGCTTCAGCACGCGCGCCAGCGCCTTCCGCTCGAAGCGCCGGAACGCCTCCTGGCCGTACATCGAGAACACTTCGCCGAGCGGCGCGCCGGCCTCCGTCTCCACTTCACGGTCCAGCTCGATGAAGGGCACCTGCAGCGCCTGCGCCAGCTTCGCGCCCAGCGCCGACTTGCCGGCGCCGCGCAGGCCGAGCAGCGCGATGCGCGCGACCTTGGCGGCAGCGCCGTGCTCGCGCACCAGCAGCTCGACCGGCACCTGCATGGCGTGCGCGAGCTTCCGCAGCAGCAGCACCGAGATGTTGCCCAGGCCCGATTCGAGCTGGGCCAGGTAGCGCTCCGAGACGCCGGAGGCGACGGCGAGCGTCTTGCGCGTCATGGCGTGCTCGGCGCGCCAGGCGCGCACGCGCTCGCCGAGGCGCGCGAGGTAGGCGGCTTCGCTCCGGTCTTCTCGGTGTAGGGGGAGGTGGGGTGCGCCCATGCGGTATAGTGCTTGCGTGATGATAACGACTGCATTATAGTGTGCCGGCGATGAAAATCAACATCCTCGTCGGCACCATGACCGGCACCGCGCAGATGTGCGCGCAGGAAATGGAGCTGGCGCTGGACGGCGACGAGGTCCAGGTGGCCACGCTGCTCATGGACAAGCTCGACCCCTCGGTGTTCGCCGACCGGGAAGCGGTGTACCTCGTCTGCACCTCGACCTACGGCCAGGGCGACGTGCCCGATAACGCGAAGGCGCTGTACGAGGCGCTTTGCGGCCAGAAGCCGGATCTCGCCGGCGTGCGCTACGGCGTATTCGGCCTCGGGGACCGCACTTACGCGGAGACCTACAACTTCGGCGGCAAGCGCTTCGACGACATCCTCACCGAGCTGGGCGCCCAGAGGATCGGCGATCGCCTGATGCACGACGCCTCCAGCGGCACGCTGCCCGAGGAGATCGCCATCGAGTGGGCCGAGGCCTGGGTGGCGAAGGTGCGCGAAAGGCTCGCGCAGACCGCGTAGGGTGGGCCAATGGCCCACCCTACAATAGTGGTTGAGGAGGAGGTGCAGCATGGAGGTACCGCGCGACTACAACGCCGCCCACGACCTGATCGAGCGCAACCTGCGCGCCGGGCGCGGCGCGAAGGCGGCGTTCCACGACGACAGGGGCTCGATTACCTACGCACAGCTGGCCGAGCGGGTGAACCGCTTCGGCAGCGGCGTGCTCGCCATGGGCCTGCGCATGGAAGACCGCGTGCTGATCGCGATGCACGACACCGCCGACTGGCCGGTGGCGTTTCTCGGCGCGATCAAGGCCGGGATCATCCCGGTGGCGGTGAACACCCTGCTCACCGCGAAGGACTACCAGTACATGCTCTCCGATAGCCGCGCGAAGGCGCTCGTGGTGTCGGAGGCGCTGCTGCCGCAGTTCAAGCCGATCCTCGAGGGACTGCCGTTCCTGCAGCACGTGATCGTCGCCGGCCCGCAGTTCGAGGACGTGCTGAAGAAGGGAAAGGTGGAGCTCGCCCCCGCGCCGACCACGCGCGACGACGCCTGCTTCTGGCTTTACTCCTCGGGCTCGACCGGCATGCCGAAGGGCACGGTGCATGCGCATTCGAGCATGGTCGAGACGGCCGAGCTCTATGCGCAGGGCGTGCTGGGCATCAAGGATTCGGACGTCGTGTTCTCCGCGGCGAAGCTGTTCTTCGCTTACGGGCTGGGGAATTCGCTGTCCTTCGTGCTTGCGGCGGGCGCGACCGCGGTGCTGATGTCCGAGCGGCCGACGCCCGCGTCGGTCTTCAAGCGCCTCGTCGAGAGGAAGCCCACCTTCTTCTACGGCGTTCCCACCCTGTATGCCGCGATGCTCGCGGACGCCAGTTTCCCGAAGAAGGAGGACCTGGCGCTGCGCATTTGCGTCTCCGCGGGCGAAGCGCTGCCGCCGCAGATCGCGAAGAGCTTCAAGGACAAGACCGGCCTCGAAATCCTCGACGGCATCGGCTCCACGGAGATGCTGCACATCTTCCTCTCCAATCGCCCGGGAGAATTGCGCTACGGCACCACGGGCAAGGCGGTTCCGGGCTACGAGCTGCGGCTGGTGGACGAACAGGGCAATTTGGTGAAGCAGGGCGAGCTGGGGGAGCTCGAGATCTCGGGACCGACTAGCGCCATGTACTACTGGAACAACCGCGCCAAGAGCCGTTCCACGTTCGTTGGGGCTTGGACCAAGAGCGGCGACAAATACACGCAGGATGCCGACGGCTTCTACGCCTACGGCGGGCGCACCGACGACATGCTGAAGGTGTCGGGCATCTGGGTGTCGCCGGCGGAGGTGGAAGCGGCCCTGGTGGGACATCCGGCCGTGCTCGAGGCGGCCGTGGTCGGCAAGGAAGACGAGCAGAAGCTGGTGAAGCCGAAGGCCTACGTGGTGCTCAAGCCCGGGACGAAAGCGAGCGAGGACGAGCTGAAGGCGTACGTGAAGGAGAAGCTCGCGCCGTACAAGTACCCGCGCTGGATCGAGTTCGCGAACGAGCTGCCGAAGACGGCGACCGGGAAGATCCAGAGGTTCAAGCTACGCGCGCAGTAAACTAGCGCCATTCGCCTAATCGCAGAGGACGCACATGGCAATGGGAGACGACAAGCAGCGCGGCACCGATCCGAAGCTGGACCCGGCGGCGCTCTACCTCGAGGAAGTGTTCACCGACCGGCGCATCGGCACGATCCGCCGCATGACCCCGGTCAAGGCCGACGCCACCACCGACGTCTCGCGGCCCGTCATCTACGTGGGCGAGACGCAGGTGCTGACGCAGGTCGGCACGCTGCCCATCGCGTTCGAAATTCCGGCGTCGACGCTGGAGGACGCGGCCAAGCAGTTCGGCGCGCTCGCCAAGGAGGCGATCGAGCGCACCATGAAGGAGCTGCAGGAGCTGCGGCGCCAGGCCGCGTCGTCCATCGTCGTGCCGCAGGGCGGCCTGCCGCCCGCCGGCGGCATGGGCGGGCTCGGCGGCGCGGGCGGCGGCAAGATCCAGCTGCCGTAGGGTGGGCCAATGGCCCACCGTACGCCGCTAGCGCGGTGGCGGCGGCGGCGGAATGGTCGCGCGTCGCGCGTTGCGCGGCGGCAGCGCGTAGCCCTCCACCGGCACCTTGTGTCCCTTCGCGTACATGCACTGCTGGAAGGCGTGGTCGTAGCGCTGCTGCGCGCTGCGCTGCGAGCCCTGCGCCGCGCCCGTGCCGGCCAGCGCGCCGATGATCAGTCCCGCGCCCGCGCCGCTCGCCGCGCCGTCGTGCCCGCCGATGAGGCCGCCTGCGACGGCGCCCACCGCGGTGCCGATGGCCGCGCTCTTCACGCCGCTTTGCTCGGCGGCGCGATCGGGCGTGGTGCCGTTCACCTGGAAGCCGGCGTACTGCCGGCATTCGTAGTCGTCGGCGCGGAACTGCTCGAAACTCTTCGCGCTGCCCGGCAGCACCAGCACCGACGGACCGGTCGGCACCGTGGCGCAGGCGGCCGCCAAAAGCGTGGCCGCGGCTATTGCGACGGCTGCGGTGCGACTCGGTGCCATGGGCTCGCGCATTGCTTGACGTAGGGGTAGTAGGTATCGGAATCCGGGCAGAAGTACCAGTACTGGTCGGCGTCGCGCTCCCCGCCGTCGGCGTCCTTCTCCACGTAAACGGTAGGCCCTTGCCGCTCCACGATCACGCGCTCGTAGTAGCGCGGGTAGTGCGGCCACGCGTTCCACCACAGCGGACCGCCGATCACGACGCCGAAGTGGACACGGCCGCGGCGGCCGTGGGCGTCGGCGGGGCCGGCGATCGCCAGGGCGCCGATGCATGCTACCGCCACGAGGATTAATGCCCGCTTCACAGCGCCAAGCCTAGACCCATGGCGGCCTGTCTTGGGTAACAAGGCGTAACAATTTGTATCATGCGTCGATGCGGATATGCGTTGTCGGCGCCGGCCCGGCCGGGCTCCTGTTTGCGCTGCTCGCCAAGCGGCGCTTTCCTGCCTGGCACATCGCAGTCACCGAGCAGAATCCGCCCGACGCCACCTTCGGCTTCGGCGTGGTGTTCTCGCAAGGCGCGCTCGCCTTCCTCGAGCGCGACGCGCCCGACCTGCACGCCGCGCTCGCCGCGCGCATGGAATCCTGGCCGATGCAGCGCATCGTGCACCGCGACGAGGCGATCGACATCGACGGTAACGGCTTCTCCGCCATCGCGCGGCTGCAGCTGATCCGGTTTCTCCAGGAACTGTGCGGCGCCGCAGGGGTCGAGATGCGGTTCGGGCGGCGCCTCGAGTCGCTGCCGCCGGCGGACCTGGTGGTCGGCGCCGACGGCCTCAATTCGTTCGTGCGGGGTACCCAGGGGTTCGCGCCGCGCATCGAATGGCTCACCAACAGGTTCGTCTGGTATGGCACGCGCCAGCGCTTCGAGTGCCTCACGCTCACCTTTCACGAATGCGCGCATGGCGCCTTCGTCGCCCACCACTACCGCTACAGCCCGCACATGAGCACCTTCATCGTCGAGTGCGACGCGACGACCTGGCGGCGCGCGGGACTGGATCGCATGGACGATGCCGCATCGCGCGCCTACTGCGAGCGCGTGTTCGCGGCGGATCTCGGCGGCCATGCGCTCGTGTCCAACAACTCGACGTGGCGGCAGTTTCCGCTGTTGTCCAACGGCGTCTGGTCGGCCGGGAACCGGGTGCTCATCGGCGACGCGTTGCGCAGCATGCATTTCTCCATCGGTTCGGGCACCCGGCTCGCTTTCGAGGACGCCATCGCGCTCGATCGCGCGTTCGGCGAAGCGGGCGCGGACGTGCCGGCGGCGCTTGCGGCCTTCGAGCGCGAGCGCCGGCCGGTGGTGGAGAAGCTGTTCTCGGCCGCGAGCGCGAGTTCCTATTGGTACGAGGAGTTCCCGGCACGCATGCGCCGCCTGGACGCGCTCGGGCTCGCTTACGACTACATGACGCGCAGCGGGCGCATGAGCGACGAGCGGTTGCGCGCCCTGGCGCCGGATTTCATGACCAAGGTCAAAAAAAGGTATTGATTTCCATGGCCTTAGGTATAGCATTAGAACGATGGTTCAAGTTTTGAACATGAGTTCCGAGCGCCAGCCCTCGGCGCGCGTGCGCCAGCGCAACGAAGCCCGGCGCATGGACATCCTGCGCGCCGCCGCGCGCGTATTCCGCCGCCGCGGCATCGCCGCCGCGGGCATGCGCGAAATCGCCGAGGAAGCCGGTCTGTCCCCGGGCAACCTGTACCACTACTTCTCCGGCAAGGACGAGATCCTGCTGTTCTGCCAGGAGCGCACCCTCGAGCGCATGCAGGCGGCGGTCGACGCGGCGCGCGGCACGGCGGCCGAGCGCCTGCGTTGCGTGCTGCGTGTCCACGTGCGCTGCATGCTCGACGAGTTGGAGGGCGCCACGGCGCACCTCGACGTCGAGGCGCTGCCGAAGAAGCTGCGCGCGCCGATGATCGAGAAGCGCGACGCCTACGAGCGCGCGGTGCGCGCCATCGTCGCGCAGGCCATGCCGCGCGGCGACGCGGCGCTGGTCACGCGCGCCATGCTGGGCGCGGCCAATTGGACCGCGCGCTGGTACCGCCCGGACGGGGCGCAGGGGCCCGAGGAGATCGCCGAGACGCTGTCCGACTACCTGGTGAAGGGACTGGCATGAACAGGGTACGCATAACACTGCGCGTGAACGGCGAGGAGCAGGAAGTCCTGTTCCACTCCTACAAGACGCTGCTCGAAGTGCTGCGCGAGGAGCTCAATCTGACCGGCACCAAGCACGGCTGCGAGCTGGGCGAATGCGGCGCCTGCGCCGTGCTGATGGACGGCGAGCCGGTGCTGTCCTGCCTCGAGCTGGCGCTGGAATGCGAAGGCCGGCAGGTCGAGACCGTGGAAGGGCTGCAACGGGGTTCGGAGCTGCACCCGCTGCAGGCCGCGTTCGCCGACCTCGGCGGTACGCAGTGCGGCTATTGCACACCGGGCATCCTGATGACGGCGAAAGCGCTTCTCGAGAAGGAGCCCAATCCGAGCCGCGAGCGCATTCGCGAAGCGATCTCGGGGAACCTGTGCCGCTGCACGGGCTACCAGCAGATCACCGAGTCGATCGAAGAGGCGGCGAAGCGCATGCGGGAGGCGGCATGAGCGCCACGGCGAAGACCCGCTTCGAGGTGCTGGGCAAGCCGCGCCGCCGCGTCGACGGCCGCGCCAAGGTCACGGGGCTCACCAAGTTCGCCGACGACATCGTGCTGCCGCGCATGCTGCACATGAAGCTGCTGCGCTCGCCGCACCCGCACGCCGAGATCGAGTCGATCGACGTCGCGAAGGCCGCCGCGCTCCCGGGCGTGCACCTCGTGCTCACCGGCAAGGACTTTCCCGTCGCGTTCGGCATCCTGCCCGTGTCGCAGGACGAGTATCCGCTCGCCAACGCCAAGGTGCGCTACATAGGCGATCCGGTGGCCGCGGTGGTGGCCACCGACGAGCAGACGGCCTGGGAAGCCTGCGAATTGATCGACGTGAAGTACCGGCCTCTCGCCACCATCTCGAATTCCGAGGAGGCGCTGGCGACCCCCGAGCCGCGCATCCACGAGCATGGCGAGCGCGGCAACATCCACCGCCTGCAGGCCTTCGAGTTCGGCGACGTGGACGCGGCGCTCGAGAAGTCCGCGCACGTGTTCGAGGACCTGTTCTTCTACGAAGGCAACACGCACCTGCCCATCGAGCAGCATGCGGCGGTGGCGGCGCCCGACGGCGAAGGCAAGCTCACGCTGTGGTCGTCCACGCAGGTGCCGCACTACATCCACCGGGCGCTCGCGCGCGCGCTGCGCATGAACGCGGCGCACATCCGCGTCATCGCCTGTCCGAACGGCGGCGGCTTCGGCGGCAAGTGCGACCTGCACAACCACGAGATCGTGGTGTCGCGCGCGGCGCTCAGGCTCGGCCGGCCGGTAAAGATCTGCCTGAACCGCGAGGAAGTGTTCTACATGCACCGCGGGCGCCACCCCGTGCTGATGAGGATGCGCACCGGCGTGACCAAGGAGGGCAAGCTCACGGGCATGCACGTGCAGACGCTGCTCGACGGCGGCGGCTACGGCGGCTACGGCGCCGCGAGCACCTTCTACACGGGCGTGCTGCAGACCGTGACCTACGAGCTGCCGCGCTACAAGTTCGATGCCTGCCGCACCTTCACCAACAAGCCGCCCTGCGGCCCCAAGCGCGGCCACGGCACGCCGCAGCCGCGCTTCGGCCAGGAAGTGCAGCTCGACAAGATCGCCGAATTCCTGAAGAAGGACCCCGCCGAGCTGCGCCTCGGCATGGTGGCGAAGTCCGATTCGCTTACCGCCAATTGGCTCAAGATCGGCTCCATCGGCCTCGACGAATGCATCCGGCGCGTGGTGGCGCTATCCGACTGGAACAAGCGCTACCGCAAGCTGCCCGAAGGCCAGGGCCTCGGCATCGCCTGCGGCGCGTACCTGTGCGGCGCGGGGCTGCCGATCTACTGGAACAGGATGCCGCAATCGGGCGTGCAGCTGCTGCTCGATCGCAGCGGGCAGGTGACCGCGTTCTGCGGCGCGACCGAGATCGGCCAGGGCTCCGACGACGTGCTCGCGGCGATCATCGCCGAGGTGCTCGGGATCGACCCCTACGACGTGCGGCTGGTCACCGGCGACACGGGGCTCACGCCGGTGGACCTCGGCTCCTACTCCAGCCGCGTGACCGTGATGATGGGCAATGCCGCGATCCAGGCGGCCGAGCGCCTCAAGGCGCAGATCGCCGAAGCGGCGGCCGAGCAACTGATGATCATCCCGCAGCGCGTCGCTTTCTCGCAGGGGCGCGTGTTCTTCGCCGACGATCCTGCGAAAGGCATGACGTTCGCCGAGGCCGTGGTGTTCGCGGAAACGAAGTTCGGCACGCTCGGTGCGGTCGGCTCCTATGTGCCGCCGCGCGCGCCCGGCCGCTACAAGGGCGCGGGCGTGGGTCCGTCCCCGGCCTACTCGTATACCGCCTGCGTGGTGGAAGCGGAGGTCGACAAGGCGACCGGCTGGGTGAGCATTCCCAAGGTGTGGATCGCGCACGACATCGGCCGCACGGTGAATCCGGTGCTGGCGCGCGGGCAGGTGGAAGGCAGCGTCTACATGGCGCTCGGCGAGGCGCTGATGGAGGAGCAGGTGTTCCGGCGCCTGCCGGCAAAACTCTCCGGGGCGCTGGTGCACAAGTTTCCCTCGCTCCTTGAGTACAAGAGCCTGACCTCGCTCGACATGCCAGAAGTGGTCACCGAACTGGTCGAGTACCCCGATCCCAACTGCCCATTCGGCGCCAAGGAAGTCGGCCAGGGCCCGCTCCTGCCCGTGATGCCGGCGGTGGCGAACGCGATCTACGACGCGGTGGGCGTGAGGATCGACGAGCTGCCGATCACGCCCGACAAGGTGCTGAAGGCGCTCGAGCTGAAGGCGGCGGGCAAGACGCCGCGTGTCGGCCCGGACGCATTTCCGCAGGTGCCTTATCCGAAACCGATGTTCGTGCCCCCGCCCTGGGAGGGCGGCGACGGCAACGAGGTGAAGCGACATGATGCGGCTGCCGTGGTTTGAGTGGCGCTCGCCGCGCTCGATCGCGGAGGCGGCGAAGATCCTGGCGGGCGAGGGCCCGCAGGCGATGCTCATCGCCGGCGGCACCGACCTGATCCCCAACATGAAGCGCCGCCACCAGTCGCCGAAGACGCTGGTATCGCTGCGGCGCGTGCCCGAGCTGAAGAAGAGGAACGGGGCGCTGGGCGCGGGGCTGACCCTCAGCGAGCTGGTGCACGACGACACAGTGCGCGCGCAGTACCGGGGCCTGTGGCAGGCCGCGGCGCAGGTGGCGACGGTGCACCTGCGCAACATGGGCACGCTCGGCGGCAACCTGTGCCTCGATACGCGCTGCACCTACTACAACCAGAACCACGAGTGGCGCAAGGCGATCGACTTCTGCCTGAAGAAGGACGGCGACATCTGCTGGGTCGCCACCGCCAGCAAGCGCTGCGTGGCGGTGTCCTCGACCGATACCGCGCCGGCGCTCATCGCGCTCGGCGCCAAGGTTGAATTGGTATCGGCGCAGGGCGAGCGCGAGGTGCCGCTTGCCGCCCTCTACAACAACGACGGCATCGACTATTTGACGCGACGCGCAGACGAGATCCTGACCGAGGTGCGCGTGCCGCAGGGCTGGACCAGCAGCTACTGGAAGCTGCGCCGGCGCGGCGCCTTCGATTTCCCGGTGCTTGGCGTGGCGGCCGCGGTGAAGCTGGAGAGGGACGGGACCGTGGCCGAAGCGCGGCTCGCGCTCGGCGCGGCTGCGTCTCGGCCATTCCTCGTGGAGAAGGCGGGCGAATTCCTGAAGGGCAAGCGCCTCACGGACGAAGTGATTGCGGAGGCCGGCGCCATCGTCGCCGCGCGCGCCAAGCCCATGGACAACACAGATCTTGACCTCTACTGGCGCAAGGACGTCGCGGCGGCCTTCCTCGGCTACGCGCTGCGCGAGGTGCGCGGCGACGACATGCGCGCCACGCGCCTGAGGATCGCCCGCCAGGCGCTCTAGGCGCCGCCGCGGGCGGGCGGCGCGTTTTCTTTCAGAAGCTTACGCGTGCGGCCGGGCCGCGCCCTTGCATTGCGCCGCGCGGTGGGCGAATAATAGCCGCAGGATGGCGCGCCTTTACACCCGCACCGACGCCGGACGCAGGATCTGGGACGCACAGAGCAGCCAGGTGCCGCTCGAGTCCCGGCGCGTCCTCGGCCTCGTGGGGCGGGACACCGACCCGAGCGACCTGCGCGCGAAGCTCGGCTGGTCCGAGTCTGCGGTGAACGATATCCTCGAGGAGCTGGAACAGGGCGGATGGGTGCAGTCGGTCGAAGCGGCGCCGAGCAGCAGCGAGCTCGATTTCACCGGCAATTTCCTCGTCGCGGACATCCAGGCGGCGCAGCAGCGCATGCGTGAGGACCTCGATTTCACCGGCCCGCTCAGCGCCGACGTCCTGCGCGCCGCCCGCGAAAAGAAGTAGCCGCTCGAGGCTGTAACATCCGCGGCATGGACGTCCGCCCTGTCGCCGGCGCGCTCGGCGCCGAGATTCTCGGCATCGACCTGGCGCAGCCGCTTCCCGCAGACACGATCGCCGCGATCCGCAACGCCTTGCTCGAGCACCTCGTGATCTTCTTCCGCGACCAGAAGCTCACGCCGGCGCAGCAGCTCGCTTTCGCGCGCGCCTTCGGCGAGCCGATGGAGTACCCGCAGCTGAAGGGGCTGCCCGAATGCCCCCTCATCACGCCCGTGGTCAAGCTGGAGCACGAGCGCATGAATTTCGGCGGCGTGTGGCATTCGGACACCACCTACCTCGCGCACCCGCCGATGGGCAGCATGCTCTATGCGCTGGAAGTACCGCCGCGCGGTGGCGACACGCTGTTCGCCAACCAGTACCTCGCCTACGAAACGCTGTCCGACGGACTCAAGCGCACGCTGGACGGGCTCGTCGGCGTCAACACCTCGACCAAGGCTGCAGCCTCGAAGACGCGCGAGGATCGCATGCGCGCCGCCGGCGAGGAATTGAAAGTGCTCTCGGGCGAGCATCCGGTAATACGCACGCACCCGGAGACGGGACGCAAGGCGCTGTACGTGAACGTCGGGCATACCGAGCGCTTCAAGGGCTGGTCGGAAGAGGAGAGCTGCCCGCTCCTGGAGTACCTGTTCGCGCATCAAGTGCGCCCCGAACTGACCTGCCGCTTCCGCTGGGCGCCCGGCTCGCTCGCCTTCTGGGACAATCGCTGCACGCAGCACAACCCGGTGAACGACTACCACGGCTACCGCCGCGTCATGCATCGCGTTACGCTCGCGGGCGATGCACCGAGATGAGTGCATTGCGGCGGCGCACCATTTAGCGTCGCCGCTTGACCTTGCGCTGTGCAGTGAGATACGGTCGCCGGGCTGTGAGAAGATGCAGATCATAGGATTCAAGGAGGAGGTGCCATGAAAGGAATTTCGCTGAAGAAACTGCCGGTGGTCGCGGTCGCCGCCGCGTTCGCGGCCGCGAGCTGGAGCGTCGCGCCGCCGGTGCAGGCCCAGGCCAAGCCCGTCGTCATGCGCTTCGCCTCGGATTTCCCGCCGCCGCCGCATCCGGCGGGCCTCGCGATGAAGTACTTCTCCGAGCGGCTGCCGCAGGTGATTCCCGGCAGCGAGGCCCGGCTGTACTTCGCCGGCGCGCTCTACACTATCCCGGAGGCATTCGAGGCCATGCGCCAGGGCAATCTGGAGATGACCTGGATGCAGATCGGCAAGGCGGCGCCGGTGGATTCCTACATGCTGACGGTGGTCGGACCGGGCATCCTCACGACGGTCGGCGCGGTGGACAACCTCGACAAGACCTCGACCTACCAGATGCTGGTCGAGCGGCTGGCGAAGAACCAGCTGGTCAAGGTGTTCGGCGTAGGGCACATGAGCTTCGGCATGGGCGTGGGCGCCAAGAGTCGCTGGACCAGCCCCCGCGACGTGGCCGGCAAGAAGGTGCGCAGCATGGGGCCCGCTGAAAACCCCGTGCTCGAAGCCTGGAAGGCCAGCCCGGTGGTGATGGCCTTTGGCGAAGTGCCGAGCGCCATGGAATCGGGGGTGATCGACGGCCTCATGACCAGCCTCGGGGGCTGGAACAGCATGCGTGAGCAGGCGCCCTTCTACACCATTGGCGGCCCCGGCGCCTTCGTCGGCGACTACTACATGGTGAGCGCGAGCCAGCGCTGGCTGAACCGCCTCAGCCCGGCGCAGCGCGACGCGGTGGGGAAGCTGATCGCCGAGACCATCCAGGTGCAGAAGGAGTACAACTGGTGCTTCGACAAGATGGCGTACGAGAAATACGGTACCAAGGATCCGTCGAAGCCCGGCGTGTACTGGATGACCCCGGAACAGGTTTCCGCCATGGTGAATGCCATGGGCGACGCCGCGGTCAACTATGTGAAGAGCAAGACGCCGCCGGCGGCTGGGCCGTGGGTCGACAAGTTCGTGCAGGAAGGCCGCGAGCTGTCGAAGAAGCACCCGAGCGGCTCGTCCTGGATCGAGAAGGTGGACTGCTCGAAGCACGCTTCGGTTATCAAGATCAAGTAAGTGGAGAAGGCCTACGCGGTCTGGCGCGCGTTCCAGGATCAGGTCCTGGCGCGCGCGGCCGCGTTTCTCCTGATCGGCTGCACGCTGCTCGCCCTCGTCGAGGTCGTGCGGCGCTACCTGTTCGGCTTTTCCTTCGAGTGGCAGCAGGACGCGGTCACGTTCTTCATCCTGAGCGGCGTGTTCCTGTATTTCGCCATCTCGCAGCGGCATAACGAGCACCTCAACGTGATCGTGCTGCTGGAAGTGCTGCAGGCGAGCGGCCCGCGCGCGAAGCTGGCCGCCGAGATCATCAAGCTGATCGCGCTGGTGTTTTCCTTCCTGTTCCTGCTGGCCGTGGTGTGGTGGGGCATCCCCGAGGTCACGGAAGGCATCCAGTACGACACCAAGACCGAAAGCCTCCAGTTCTACCTGTGGCCGTTTCTCGCCACGCTGCTGGTCGGCTTCGCCTTCATGGCGGTGACCATGGCGTTCCAGATCTGGTTCGAGATCCAGAAACTGCGCGGCCGGCCCGTTCCCGACGAGCTGGGACTGCTAGACCGCATGCCGGACTGACGGTCGGGTAAAGGGCGCGCATGTACATCGTCGGCATCGTCGTCCTGGCGCTGCTCGTGCTGAGCGTGCCGATCGGCATCGCGCTCTCCGCGGCGAGCGCAGCCTACATCCTGGTCGACCCGCTGCTCGAGCCCGGCGTCATCTTCCGCGCCTTCTTCAACTTCATCGGGCGCTACTCGCTGATGGCGATCCCGCTGTTCATCTTCGCCGGCTTCCTCATGGAGCGCACCGGCCTGGTGAAGCAGCTGTTCCAGTTCTCCGACGCCCTGGTGGGCTGGCTGCCGGGCGGCTTCGGCGTCGCCACGGTGCTCGCCTGCGTGCTGTTCGGCGCCATTTCGGGCTCGAGCGTGGCCATGGCCGCCGCCATGGCGGTGATCGCCATTCCCGAGATGCGCAGCCGCGGCTACCCGGACTGGCTCTCGGGCGGGCTGGTCGCGACCGCGGGCGGCATCGCCATGCTCATTCCGCCGAGCATCATCCTGATTCTCTTCGGCATCGTCACCGAAACCTCAATCGTGGCGCTGTTCTTCGCCGGGGTGGTCCCGGGCCTGCTGCTCGCTCTGGGCAACATCATCAGCGTGATCATCATTGCCTGGTTCCTCAAGCTGCCGCGCGGCGAGTTCAAACCGGGCCGGCTGTGGCACGAGTTCCTGAAGGCGGCGCCCGCGCTCGGCATGCCGGTCGTCATTCTCGGCGGACTCTACGGGGGCGTATTCACGCCTACCGAGGCTGCGGCCGCGGCCTGCGGCTACGCGCTGATCTACGGCTTCATCATGGAGCGGGCCAGGTTCTTCGCCGGCCTGGTGCCGACCGCGAAGCGGGCGCTTAACCTGACCGCGGTGGTGCTGTTCCTGGTCGGCTCCGTCGGCGTGTTCCAGTTCCTGGCGGCGAACATGTACTGGCCGCAGCAGATCGCCAAGACCGTGACCGCCTGGGGCCTCACGCCGCTCACCTTTATCTTCGCGTTCATGCTGGTGCTGCTGATCCTCGGCATGTTCGTAGACGGCATCGCCATGGTGCTGCTCACGGTGCCGGTGGTGTTCCCGGTCGCCGCCGCACTCAAGATCGACCCGATCCATCTCGGCATCATGCTGACGCTCGCCGTGGAGATGAGCGTGGTCACGCCGCCGGTGGGCCTGAATCTCTTTGCGGTGAGCGGCACATCCAGGATACCGGTAACAAAGGTCATGAAGGGCTCGGTGCCGTTCTTCCTCGGCGACTTGACGGTGCTGCTGCTGGTGATCTTCTTCCCGATCCTCGCCACCTGGCTGCCGGGGCAGCTGACGACGACGGTCTTCAAGTAGCCGGGTCCAGCGCGGCGAGGTCTTCGGGCGCGAGCCGCAGCGCCGGTGCCGCCGAGTTTTCCTCGAGATGGCGCAGGTCGCCGGTGCCCGGAATCGGCAGCATGACGGGCGATCTGGCCAGCAGCCAGGCGATGCACACCTGCGCGGGCGTCGCATTGCACTTTGCCGCCACGCGCTTCACCTTGGAAGACTTGAGCGCCGCGCCGGCGGCGAGCGGATACCAGGGCAGGAAGGCGATGCCGTCCAATTCGCAGGCGGCGATCACCTCGTCGGAGTCGCGCCGCTCGAGGCTGTAGGCGTTCTGCACCGAGACGACCGGCACGATGCGCCGCGCCTCCTGCAGTTCCTGCAGGTTGACATTGGAGAGTCCTACGTGGCGGATCTTGCCCGCCTTCTGCAGCTCGGCGAGCGCGCCGACCGACTCGGCGAACGGCACCTTGGGGTCGGGCGCGTGCAGCTGGTACAGGTCGATGCGCTCGAGGCGCAGCCGCCTGAGGCTCCCCTCGATGGCGCGGCGCAGGTGCTCGGGGCGGGCATCGCGCTCCCAGGCCGGCGCGCTCGGGCGGGTGAGCCCGCCCTTGGTGCCGATGACGAAGTCTTTCGGGTAAGGATGGAGCGCCTCCGCGATCAGGCTTTCGCTAACTTCGGGACCATAGCTGTCGGCGGTGTCGAAGAAGTTGTGCCCGAGCTGGTAGGCGCGCTCGAGGACCTTGAGGGCGTTGCCGCGGTCGGCGGGCGGTCCCCAGATCTGCGGGCCGCAGACGCGCATGGCGCCGAAGCCGAGGCGGTTGACGGTGAGATCGCCGACGCGGATCGTCTTCATGATTTCCTCATCAGCGGTCGCATGGCGAGGAGCCCGAGTACGGGCCCGGGCACGAGCAGCAGGAACAGGTACTGTACCGGCATCCGGGCGGCGGCCGCGTTCAGCAGCTCGATGCTGAAGATGGTGATGGCGAAGCCGATGCAGTTGGCGATGGTGAGCGCCGAGCCGACGAGCGCGCGCGGTGCGTTGGCGGCGTTGAGGGCGGAGAACTGCGGCGAATCGCCGACCACCGCCACGCCCCAGAGGAGGAGAAAGGCGAGGAACACCGGCGCCGGCGCGAAAAACAGGAGCGGCGACAGCAGGCAGCAGGCGCCGGAGGTTGCGAGCTGCGCGACCGCGACGCGCGCGCTGCCGGCGCGCAGCGAGGCGAGGCCGCCGCCGACGCAGCCCACGGTGCCCGCCGCGATCGCCGCGAAGGCCCACACGGAGACGTTGTCGACGGCCCCGCGCGCGGCGAGCAGCACCGGCACGAACGCCCAGAACGCGTACAGCTCCCACATGTGGCCGAAATAGCCGAACGCCGAGGCGCGAAAGCTGCGCGAGCGGAATACGTCGGCGAGGGCGCGCGGATCGAACTTCGCCCCCTGGCGCAGGAACGGCCCGTCCGGAACCCACAGGAACATGAGCGCTCCGCCCAGCGCGCACAGCGCCGACACGCCGATCAGCACGGTCTCCCACGGCCAGGCCTGGCCCAGGCCCTTCAGCAAGTGCGGGAACGCGGTGCCCAGGACGAGGGCGCCCACCAGCAGGCCGAGCGCGTTGCCGAGGTCCTTCTGGTACCAGCCCGAGGCGATCTTCATGCCGACCGGATAGATGCCGGCGAGGAAGAACCCC
The DNA here is from genome assembly GCA_040902335.1 of Burkholderiales bacterium. Classification (GTDB taxonomy): domain Bacteria; phylum Pseudomonadota; class Gammaproteobacteria; order Burkholderiales; family SG8-39; genus JAABQT01. The sequence continues at coordinate 11,841 of JBBDXL010000085.1, read as the reverse complement.
GTGGCGAACCGGGTCGCCAGCAGCGCGCCCAGGCTGCCATCCGACGCGATGGCGGCAAGGTTTGCAGCCGCGCCGAGCAGCGAACACACGAGGTACACGAGGCGCGGCGAATAGCGGTCGGCGAGGGCGAGGAACGCGAACGCCAGCGTACCGGCGATGAAGCCGAGCTGCACCGCCGAGGTGACGTTGCCGAGCGCCGAGTCCGCAAGTCCCCACTGCCGCTGCAGCTCGGGGAGCACCGCATTGCCCGCGAACCAGATCGCCACCCCGGCGAATTGCGAGGCAATGATGACCGGCAGGATGCGAGCGGGTCGGGCTGGGGTGTCGCTCACTTTGCGGGAGGCTATCATTGGCCTTGCATGAAAACCAAGCATGACATGGTGCGCGTCTGGATCGGCGAGGCCGAGCGCGTGGTGGCGCTCACCGGCGCCGGCATCTCCACCGATTCGGGCATTCCCGATTTTCGCGGGCCGCAGGGCGTGTGGACCAGGAACCCCAAGGCCGAGAAGCTCTCCGACATCCGCTGCTACATGAGCGACCCGGAAGTGCGGCGCCTGTCATGGCAGAGCCGGCTCGAGCACAGCGCCTGGCGCGCGCAGCCCAATGCCGGGCACCGCGCGCTCGCCGGCCTGGAACAGCGCGGCAAGCTGCACGCGCTCATCACGCAGAACATCGACGAGCTGCACCAGCTCGCCGGCAGCTCGCCGGAGAAGGTGATCGAGGTGCACGGCACCATGCGCAAAGTCGTGTGCATGAGCTGCGACGAGCGCGCGCCCATGGAGAAGGCACTGGCGCGCGTGCGAGCGGGGGAAGCGGATCCGCCGTGCCGCACGTGTGGCGGCATTCTCAAGAGTGCCACCATTTCATTCGGCCAGCAGCTGGTGCCGGAGGTGATCGACCGCGCCATGCAGGCGGCGGCCAGCGCCGACCTGTTTCTCTCCGTGGGGACGAGCCTGCAGGTGTATCCGATCGCCGGCGCCGTGCAGATCGCCAAGGGCGCCGGCGCGCGCCTGGTGATCATCAACGCCGAGCCGACCCCGTTCGACGACCTCGCCGACGCGGTGTTCAACGACTCGATCAGCGAGGTCCTACCAAAGCTCCTCGCTTGAACGTACGGTGGGCCATTGGCCCACCCTACCCCCGGCCCACGAACGGCATTTTCGTCGCCATCACCGTCATGGTGAGGACGTTCGACTCCAGCGGCAGGCCCGCCATGTAGACCACCGCGTCGGCGACGTGCTGCACGTCCATGCGCGGCTCGACCATCGAGGTGCCGTTGGGCTGCGGCACCCCTTTCAGCATGCGCTCGGTCATCGGCGTGGCGGCGTTGCCGATGTCGATCTGGCAGCCGCAGATGTCGTGCGCGCGGCCGTCGAGCGCGATGCACTTGGTCAATCCGGTGACGGCGTGCTTGGTCGAGGTGTAGGCGACGGAGAAGGGCCGCGGCGCGTGCGCGGAAATAGACCCATTGTTGATGATGCGCCCGCCCTGCGGCTGCTGGCGCTTGAAGATGCGGAACGCCTCCTGCGCGCACAGGAACATGCCGTTCAGGTTGACGTCGACCACTTCCTTCCACTTCTCGTAAGGCAGCTCGTCCATCGGCACGGCGGGCGCGCCCATGCCGGCGTTGTTGAACAGCAGGTCGAGGCGCCCGAACTTTTGCGTCGTCTTCGCGAACAGGCTCTTCACGGACTCGGGCTTGCTCACGTCGGCGACCACGGCGAGCGCGTTGTCGGCGCCGCACCCGGCGACGATTTTGTCCAGCAGCTCGGCGCGGCGCGCGCCGAAGGTGACCTTCCAGCCCGCCTTCACCAGGGCCATGCCGGCGGCCTGGCCGATGCCGGCGGAGGCGCCGGTGACGATCGCGACTTTGTTCCGGGCGGCCATGCTAGTTTCTCCTCATGGTGAAGCGGGCGATGCTACCGCAAGTGCGGCTGCGCCGGCACCGCCCGGGCGACCTGGGCTGGGTGGTGCAGCGCCACGGCGAGCTGTACTGGGAGGAGTTCGGCTACGACGAGCGCTTCGAGGCTCTGGTGGCGGGCATCGTGGCGCGCTACGTGGAGAAATTCGATCGACGGCGCGAGCGCTGCTGGATCGCGGAGAGCAGGGAACAGCGGCTCGGAGCGGTGTTTCTGGTAAAGCAGTCGCCGCGGGTGGCGAAGCTGCGGCTGCTGATCGTGGAGCCGAAGGCGCGGGGGTTTGGCCTTGGCTGGCGCCTCGTGGATGCGTGTGTCCGTTTCGCCCGGGCGGCGGGCTATCGGAAGCTGGTGCTATGGACGCAGAGCGAGCTCGCCGCCGCCCGGGCGATCTATGAAAAGCTCGGCTTCCGCAAGGTGCGCAGCGAGCCGCACCGCAGCTTCGGCAAGCGGCTGGTCGGGGAGTACTGGGAGCTGCGGCTCTAGATCCCGGTGAATACCCAGATGCCGGACAGGATGAGCATCGCGCCTGCGGCGTGCGAGATCAGTCGCGCGCGCGGCAGCAGCTTCTCGGCAAAAACGAAGGCGGCGATGAGCGCGACCCACGCCAGGTTCATGACGCCGGCCACGAACAGCAGCAGCATCAGCACCCAGCAGCAGCCGAGGCAGTACGCGCCGTGCTCGAGACCCATGCGGAAGGCTCCGGCCGGTCCCGCGCGCCAGCGCATCATGAAGAACTCGAGCGGATTCCTGCACTTGCTCAGGCAGGCTTGCTTGAGCGGCGTGAGCTGATACAGGCCCGTTGCGACGAGCGCCACGGCGCTCAGTCCGGCGCCGGCGAGAGTCATGGCCGGCGTCATGAGCGACGCGTTTTCGAGCGAGACCTGCAAGAGCGTGGCTGCGGCGCTGAAAGCGGTCCAGACCAGCAAGTACGCGCCGGCGAAGATCGATATCCCCGGCAAGACGGTGCCGCGCGCGCCGTTCTTCCGCACCAGCGTCCCGTACAGCAGGATCGCGGGGGCGGCGCTTGGCAGCATCATGCCGGCCATCATCACCGTCCACATGACGAACGTCAGCGCAAGCGCGCCCGGGTCCGCGGCGCGCGGCATGGCGCCCATTGCCATCGCAGCATGGTCCATGCCCGCGGCGCTGCGCCACAGGTAGAGCCACGCGAGCAGGACGACGGCGGCGAGTCCGCCGAACGCGATCCCGCGGTCGCTTTGCAGGGACGCTATGTCTAGCCCGACCAAGCGAAAGGCGCGAAGTGGCCGTTACGCGTGCCGCTGGTGTCTTTCCACTTGATGCCGAAGGCGTTGAAGATGCTGCGCGTCGCCTTGGCGAGCCCGAGGCGCGTATTCACCGGGTGCGCGGTGTTGTCGAGAAACAGCGGCTCGTTCGTGCGCACCGCGCCGGCGACGCCTTCGCAGGCCTGGTCGATGAGATCACCCGCCTTCACCGAGAACTTCATGCCGTCCGCCTCGAAGCGGATCGGGCGCTTTTCCACGCCCGCGATCTTGCCGACAAGCGGCCCCAGTGCCGCCATTGGGCCGCCCGCAGAGCCGGTGGCGATGGCACTGATCGCCTCGACCTGCTTGTCGGAGGCGCGCTCATCGACGATCAGGCCCACTGTGATATTGCCCTCTGCCATTGCCTTGGGGGCATGCATGAGGACGATGAAGGAAAGGCCGTCGAGCTTGATGCCGTCCTTCTCTCCCTTGGCGATGCGCATCGCGATTGCGGCCTTGCACTCGCCCTCCGTTGGACGCGCAGTGAGATGCGAGGGTGCGCAAGGGCACAGGTAGGTGCAATTGCAGGTTTCCATGTACTGGCCTTCGATCTTCCAAGCAGCCATGATGACCTCCTCCCTGGGTTCCGGCGGAATCGACCCGTGGGCCGTCGCCGAGAAACAGGCTACTCCCGCGCTCCTCGAGCACGCAATAGCTGGGCGCTCAGCGCGGCAATTTCATCGGCAACCGAAGGATCCCGGGGAAAGTCGCGCCTCGCTGCCCGGTACCAGTAGCGCGCATTCGAGGTATCTCCCTCCATCAGGTGCACGATGCCATGCGCCCAGCAGGCCAGCGGCGACTCTTCATCCTTCTGCACGATGAGGTGCGCGGCTTTCCAGTCGCCCTGGCGCAGCAAGCCCAGCGCCTTCGAAAGCTCTTCTCGCTTCATGCCGGCGGTGGCTTCCCGTCCGAGGAGCCCTTCAGCTCGACCGTGTTGCCCTCGGGATCGATCACGTAGAGGGAGATGCCGTTGCCTTCGGCGCCGTAGCGGCGGCGGATCTCACCGACCTCGACGCCGTGGCGCTTGAGGTGCGCGACGATGGCGTCCTGGTCGAAGGGCTCCACGCGCAGGCACAGGTGGTCCAGGTTGCGGCCTTCGCGGCCGGGCGCGGCGCCGCCCGTCTTGCCGAGCTTGCCGTCGACGGTAATGAGGTCGATCATCGAGCGGCCGGCCTTGAGGTGCGACATGCCGTACTCGGGCCGGTACGCGACGTGCGTCGCGCCAAGGACCTCGCAGTAGAAGCGGCGCATGGCGTCGATGTCGCGCACGCGCAGGACGAGGTGGTCGATTTCGCGGATCGAGATCATGGCCCGCTAATATAGCGCGGTGGGGAGCTTCGCCTACCTTCCGCTGGAGCGGGTCGTATTCGGGCAGCCGGCCGCCCAGGCCGCCGCGGAGGAGGCGGCGCGCATCGGCGCGCGCAAGGTGTTCATCGTCTCCTCGAAATCCCTGTCGCGCAAGACGGCGGCGATCCGGGAGATCCAGCAGGCGCTGGGCGGGCGCTACGCCGGCCTGTTCGACGAATGCATCGCGCACACGCCCTGGCCGAGCGTGATCGCCGCGGCGCAGGCCGTTCGCGCCGCGCAGCCCGACCTGATCCTGACAGTCGGCGGCGGGACGCCCATCGACACGGTGAAGATCCTGCAGATCTGCCTCGCGCACGGCCTGACGCGGATCGAGGACCTGGACACGCAGCGCGCGTCGACGAAGCCCTCGCCCGTGCGCCAGGTCGCGATCCCGACCACGCTCTCCGGCGCGGAGTTCTCGAACCTGGGCGGCGGCACCGATCTACGCACGCGCATCAAGCATTCCTTCACCGGGGCGGACATCGGCCCGCGCTCGGTGATCCTCGATCCCGCGATCACGCTGCACACGCCCGAGTGGCTGTGGCTGTCCACCGGAATTCGCGGCGTCGATCACGCGGTCGAAGCGCTGTGCTCCGTGGATGCCCATCCCTACTGCGACGGCCTCGCGCTGCACGCGCTGCGGCTCTTCGCCGAGGGGTTGCCGCGCACCAAGGCGGCGCCGCAGGATCTCGCAGCGCGGCTTTCCTGCCAGCAGGCCTCGTGGCTCGCCGCGTCCACCATCGCGCGCGTCAACTACGGCGCGAGCCACGGCATCGGCCACGCGCTCGGCGCGGCGGCGGACGTGCCGCACGGGCTCACGAGCTGCATCATGCTGCCGCACGTAATGCGCTACAACGAGCCGGCGACGGCGGCTAAGCAGAAGCTGATCGCCAAGGCGCTCGGCCAGGCACAGAAATCGGCGGCCGAGGCGGTGGCCGCGCTCGTGCGCGCTCTCGGCCAGCCTTCGACGCTGCGCGAGGCCGGCGTGAAGCGCGAGCAGCTTCCCGGCATCGCCGCGGCCTCGATGAAGAACCGCTGGGTACTCTCCAACCCGCAGCCCCTCCGCTCGGAGGCGGACGTGCTGCGGCTGCTGGAGGCCGCCTGGTGACCTACGACGAGGTCTGCCGCTTGTTTCGCTGGGGGATCCCGCCGACCTTCAACTTCGCCGCCGAGGTGGTCGATACCTGGGCGAGGGACCCGGCGAAGCTCGCGCTCCTGTGGTGCGACGAGTCGGGGCGGGAAGAGCGCTACACCTACGCGAAGATTTCCGAGCTGTCCCGCCGACTGGGCAGCGTCCTGCGCGCGCGCGGCCTGAGGAAGGGCGACCGCTGCATCGTCATGCTGCCGCGCATCCCGCAGTGGCAGATCGCAATGGTCGGCTGCCTGCGCGTGGGCGTGATCCCCATCCCGTGCATCGACATGCTCACCGCGAAGGACGTGAAGTTTCGAGCCGAGCACTCCGGGGCGGCGGGCGCGATCACCACGCCGGCGAGCGTCGCCAAGTTCCCGGAGATGAAGCTGAGTCTCGTGGTGGGCGAGGACTTCGACGCGGCGCTCGAAACCGCCGACCCGGAGTGTCCGGCGGAGCGCATGGCGGCCGAAGATCCGGTCGTGATGTACTACACGTCGGGCTCTACCGGGAACCCGAAGGGCGTGACGCACGCGGCGCGCGCGCTCTACGCCTGGCGCTATTCGTCGCTGTTCTGGCACGATCTCAAGCCCGACGATCTCATGTGGTGCACGGCCGACACCGGCTGGAGCAAGGCCGGGACCGCCATCCTGTTCGGGCCCTGGAGCTGCGGCGCGGCGGTGTTCTTCTACCAGGGGAAGTTCGACCCGCGGGAGCGTCTGCGGCTGCTCGAGAAACATCGCATCACCGTGTTCTGCGCGGCGGCCACCGAGTTCCGCCGGCTGGTGAATGAAGACCTCTCGCCCTACGACCTCTCGGCCCTGCGGCTCACGGTATCAGCCGGGGAGACGGTCAACCCGGAAATCGTGCGGCGCTGGGGCGAGATGAGCGGGGTGCCATTGCTCGATGCCTACGGCCAGACCGAGACGCTGATGACGGTGCTCAACTATCCGTTCCTGCCGGTGAAGCCCGGCTCGATGGGCAAGCCGCTGCCGGGGCTCGAGATCGCGGTGCTCGACGGGCAGCTCGCCATCCGCCTGTCCAATCCGCAGATGATGCTGGGCTACTGGAACGAGCCCGAGCGCACTGCCGCCGGGAAGACGAAGGTGGACGGCGTGGAATACTGGCTCACCGGCGACATGGTGCGGCAGGATGAAGACGGCTATTTGTTCTACGAAGGCCGGACCGACGACATCATCAGCTCGGCGGGCTACCGCATCGGGCCGATGGAGGTCGAGAATGCGCTTGCCGAGCATCCGGCGGTGCAGGAGAGCGCCGCGGTCGGCAAGCCGGATGCCGAGCGCGGCGAGATCGTGAAGGCGTTCGTCGTGCTCAAGCCCGGCGTGCAGGGCACGGCGCAGCTCGCGCGCGAGTTGCAAGAGCACGTGAAGCAGGTGACGGCGCCCTACAAGTATCCCCGGGAAGTCGAGTTCATCGCCGAGCTGCCGAAGAACGCCTCAGGCAAGCTCCTGCGGCGCGTGCTGCGCGCGCGCTGACTACTCGCGCAGCTTCCTCGCCTCCTTCGCCATCGGCCGCTCGACGCTCGCGTCGAGCCAGGCCTTGAACTGCGGGAACTTCTCGAGCAGCGGAAACTTGTTGATCCACATCGAGTAGCAAACGCTCGCCACCATGAAGTCGGCCATGCCCCACCCGCTGCCGCTGAAGTACCGGTTCTTCGCCAGGTAATCCTCCATCACCTGCATCTTCGGCAGGACCTGCTGCTCGGCCTCGTCGGCGAGCCTGGCGTTTCTCTGCTCGGGCGGCAGCAGGTGGCGGTGGCGCTGCATCGTGATCATCGGCGGCTCGACGTCGTTGGCGATGTAGAAGGCCCACTGCAGCATGCGCGCCTTGCCGGCGGCGTCCCTCGGCCACAGCGGGCTCCGGTACTTCTCCGCCAGGTACAGGTTGATCGCCGCCGACTCCCACATGACCAGGCCGTCGTCATCGATGGTCGGCACGCGCCGGTTGGGATTGAGCTCGGCGTACCAGGGCTCCTTGCAGGTCGCGCCCTCGACGTTGATGGTGACGTTGTGGTGCTCGTAGGGGATGTTGGATTCCTTGCACAGCCACGCCACGCGGAACGCGCGCGAGCGGTACTGGCCGTATAGCTTCAGCATGTCTCCTCCCGGTGGATTGATTGACAAAGGCATTGTGCGAAAGCAGACTGGCCCGAGTCAACGCAGGTTCGAGGAGCGTCATGAGCAGGCCCAAGCCCCATCTGGAATTCGTCGGCGTCGACCTGAAGACGGGCTGGGAGACCCCACCCGGCTATCCGCCCGGCTTCACGCAGAAGATCCTCGCCTCGGATATAGACGAAAAAGCCAAGCGCGGTAGCAGGACCCGGCTGCTGCAGCTCGCGCCCGGCGCCTACTCCACCGAGCCCTTCGTGCACGACCACTGGGAGGAAGTGTTCCTGGTGCAGGGCGACCTCGTCGTCGGCAACGACGCCAGGGGGCAGGGCGGCGAGTCCTCGCAGGCCTTCACCTACGCCTGCCGGCCGCCGGGCGTGCATCACGGGCCGTTCGCCAGCAAGGGCGGCTGCCTGCTCTACGAGATCCACTATTACGAGACCAGCGGGAAGCAGAAGTGAGGAGGCCGCCATGCTGAAGACCGGAGCCGAGCATCTGAAGTCCCTGCGCGACGGGCGCATCGTGTACATCGGCGGCGAAAGGGTGGACGACGTCACCACGCATCCGGCGTTCCGCAACGCGGCGCGCTCGATGGCCGCGATCTACGACATGAAGGCGGCCAGCCCCGGGTTCAGCTTCACCGAGAAGGGCGAGAAGTACAGCGACTACTTCCTGCGCGCGAAGACCAAGGAGGACCTCGAAAAGCGCATGCGCCTGCACCGCGCCATCGCCGACATGAGCCACGGCCTGCTCGGGCGCTCGCCCGACCACGTCTCCAGCTTCGTCACCGGCATGGCGATGAACCCGATGGTGTTCGGAAGATACGCCGACAACCTCACGCGCTATTACGAGCACATGAGGAAAGAGGACGTCTACGGCGTCTACGCAGTGATCCCGCCGCAGGCGGCGAGGAATCCCGAGTTCTACGTGCGCCAGAACATCCCCATTCCGACCCTCAGGGTGGTGCGCGAGGACGACGACGGCGTGGTGATTTCGGGAATGAAGATGCTCGCCACCGGCGCCGTGTTCGCCAACGAGATCTGGATCGGCAACCTGATCCCGCTCGCGCCCAACCAGCTCCCCGAGTCGATCACCTGCGCGATTGCCGTGAACGCGCCCGGCGTGACGCTCTGGTCGCGGAAGCCGTTCGAGCTGCACGCGCCGAACGAGTTCGACAACCCGCTCGCCTGGCGCTTCGACGAGACCGACTCGATGGTGATGTGCGAGAACGTGAAGGTGCCCTGGGAGCGCGTCTTCGTGCACATGGATGCGGTGCTCGCGCGCGACATCTACATCAAGACGCCGGGCCACTGCTACGGCAACCACCAGTCGAACGTGCGCTTCCATTCCAAGATGCAGCTCATCGTGGGGCTGGCGAGCAAGATCGCGCAGGCTTCTGGTGCGCACGAAGTCCCGGCGGTGCGCGAAGTGCTGGGCCGCTTCTCGGCGCTCGAAGCCGCGCTCGGCGGCATGATCGCCGGGCAGATCCAGGACGCCGAGGACTGGCCGCAAGGCTGGAAGACCTTCAACCGGCGCTACATGTACGCGGCGCTCAACTGGTGCACCGAGAGCCACTCGCAGATCATCGACGCGCTGAGGGAGCTGTGCGGCGGCGGCATCTTCCAGATGCCCGCCGACATCACGGTGATGCACGACCCGAAGCTGAAGGAGCAGTTCGAGACCTACTGGCAGACGCCGCAGCTGTCGGCGCTCGAGCGCATGAAGCTGTACAAGCTCGCCTGGGACCTGATCGGCTCGGAATTCGCCGGGCGCCACCTGCAGTACGAGAAGTTCTACGCCGGCGCCTCCTTCATCGTGCGCAACCACAATTTCCGCGAGGCGCCGTGGGACCGCTACCACAAGGTGGTCGAGGACCTTATGGCGAGCTACGGCGTCCCGGAAGCCTCCGGCGTGCGCAAGGTGGCCTGAGGGGCGTGCGGCCTCCGATCCCGGAAGACCCGGCGGACGCCTCCAGGCGAGCGGACGCCCTACGCTTGATTGACGAAGGCAACGCGCTCGAGGACGCGGGCCGGATCGAAGAAGCGATACAGCGCTACCTGGGCGCCATCGGCCGGATGCCGAGCCTGGCGCGCGCGCACCTCAACTACGGCAACGCCCTGTTGGCGACCGGCGACGCGCATGGAGCGATCGCCGCGTATGCGACCGCGCTTGCCCATGACCCGAATTACGCCGCGGCCCACTACAACCTGGGCAATGCCCTGCTGCGCGCCGCTCGCCCCGATGCGGCGATGGCCGCCTATGCCGAGGCGATCCGGTTGCAGCCGGATTTCGTCGATGCCCACGTCGCTCAGGGCAACGCGCAGGACGAGCTCGGGCGGCCGCACGAGGCGATCGCCAGCTATCGCCGGGCGCTCGCGATCCGGCCCGGCTATGTCGAGGTGTACTACAACCTGGGCAACGCCCTGCGCGGGATCGGGCAGCTGGACGACGCCGAAGCGAGCTTTCGGCGCGCGCTCGACATCAGGTCGGATCTTGCGGAGGCGCATCACAATCTGGGCATCCTGCTGCAGGAGCAGGGGCGCCGGCCGGAGGCGGCGGGTGCGTTTCGGCGCGCGCTTGCGTGCAGGAACGACTTTGGCGCCGCGGCGGCGCACGCCTACCACTGCGCCAATCACTTGTGCGATTGGTCGAGCCGCAGTGCGGACGAGTCGCGCCTCGCCGCCATGGTCGCGCAGGGCGTGACCGGCATTTCCCCGTTCGTTCTGTTGTCCATGGAGGCGCCGGGCGGGGCCGGAGCGGCGCAGCTCCAGCGCCGGGCCGGCCTGCTGTTCGCCCAGGACAGTTGCGGCAGCTACCTGCGCGACGACCCGGTGCTCGCGCCCGCCAGTCACCCCGTGCGCGACCGGCTGCGCATCGGGTACCTGTCGGCCGACTTCCATGAGCACGCCACCATGCACTTGCTGCGGGGCGTCCTGGCGAGCCACGATCGCTCGAAGTTCTCGATCCACGGCTATTCCTACGGCTCCGAGGTCGACGGCATGACCGAGCAGGCGCGGCAATCCTGCGCCGTGTTCCGCACGCTGGCCACGCTGTCCGACCGGGACGCCGCGGCCGCGATCGCCGCGGACGGGATCGACATCCTGGTCGATCTCAAGGGTTTCACGCAGGGTACGCGCACGAGAATCTCGGCCCAGCGGCCGGCGCCGGTGCTCGTCAGCTGGCTGGGTTACCCCGGAACGCTGGGCCATCCACGCCTGGCCGACTACATCATCGGCGACGCCGTGGTGACCCCGCCCGATGACGCCGGGCATTTCAGCGAGACCCTGGCCCTGATGCCGCATTGCTACCAGCCCAACGACCGCCAGCGGCCGATCGCCGCCATGCCCCGGCGCACCGACGCCGGACTGCCGGAGCGCGGGTTCGTGTTCTGCAGCTTGAATCAGGGCTACAAGCTGACCCCGGAGACTTTCGATGTCTGGTGCCGCCTGCTCGTGGAGGTGCCCGGCAGCGTGCTCTGGCTGCTCGAGCCGAGCCCGCCGGCGCTGGCGAGCCTGAAGCGCGAAGCGCGGGCGCGCGGGGTGGCGGACGAGCGGCTGGTGTTTGCGCCGAAAAAACGCCCTGCCGAGCATCTGGGCCGCTTGGGACTGGCCGACCTCGCGCTCGATACCTTCCCCTACACCTCCCACACCACGGGCAGCGATACGCTGTGGGCCGGGGTGCCCCTGGTCACCCGGACGGGCGACACTTTTGCCAGCCGTGTCGCGGCAAGCCTGCTGCGCGCCGTCGGCTTGCCGGAACTGGCGACGCGCGACCGCGCAGAATATTTTGCCCTGGCGAAGTCGCTGGCGCTCGAGCCGGAACGCCTGGCAGCGCTGCGCCGTAAGCTGGCCGCCCAGCGCCTGACGGCGCCGCTGTTCGATACCGGGCGCTTCACCCGCGATCTGGAGCGCCTGTTCGAGCGCATCTGGCGGCAGCACGCGCGAGGCGGCAGGGAGATGATCAGACTCGACGCCCAGGACTAGTCGCGCAGCGCCCGGCGCTACGCGCCGCACCAGTCGGCGATGATCCGCTCG
>JBBDXL010000084.1:0-29667 GCA_040902335.1 Burkholderiales bacterium | reverse complement strand
GCAAGTGCTGAAACTGTTGGGGACAGACCCCATTTTCCCAAAGCGGAGCGACGGGGAAATGGGGTCTGTCCCCTTTTAGACGGGAAAATGGGGTCTGTCCCCTTTTGAGCCATGCCGCTACGCATCTTCCCCACGCCCCAAGACGCCGAAACCGCCTTCTACGAGGCGCTCGAGCGCGCCGATCTGGAGCTGATGATGGCGGTGTGGTCCGAGGACGAGGAGATCGTCTGCGTGCATCCGGGCGGTCCGCGCCTCGCGGGCCAGGACCAGGTGCGCGAGAGCTGGCGCCAGATCTTCGCCGGCGGCGCGAGCGCGCGCTTGCACGTGACGCAGCAGGTGGCGATCAGCGGCACGATGGTCGCCGTGCACAGCGTGCACGAGAACTTCTCGCGCACCGGGGAAGCGCGCCCGATGCAGGCGGTGGTGGCGACCAACGTCTACGTGCGCACCGCGGCGGGCTGGCGCATGGTGGCGCATCACGGCTCGCCCGCGCCGGGCACGGCCGAGCCGCCGCCGCCCGCGCCGAAGATCCTGCATTGAGTCCCTACCGCGCGCCCTGGTGGCTGCCCGGGGGCCACCTGCAGACCCTGTACGGCGCGCTCGGGCCGGCGCCGCGCGTCGCCTGGCGCCGCGAGCGCTGGGACACGCCCGACGGCGATTTCATCGACCTCGACTGGGCCGATGGCGGCAGCGGGCCGCTGCTCGCGCTGTTCCACGGCCTCGAAGGCGGCTCGTCCAGCCATTACGCGAGAAAGATCGCGGCGCAGGCGCAGGCGCGCGGCTGGCGCTGCGTGGTGCCGCATTTCCGCGGCTGCTCGGGCGCCGCCAACCGCCTGGCGCGCGCCTACTATTCCGGCGACAGCGCGGAGCTCGACTGGATCCTGCGGCGGCTGCGGCCCGACTACGCGGCGGGCGTTTCGCTCGGCGCCAATGCGCTGCTGAAGTGGCTGGGCGAGCAGGGCGCGGGCGCGGCGCGCATCGTGCGGCGCGCGGCGGCCGCCTCCGCGCCGCTCGATCTCGCTGCCTCGGGGCACGCGCTCGGCCGCGGCCTGAACCGCCGGCTTTACGCGCGGCATTTCCTCGTCACGCTGAAGGCCAAGGCCCTCGCCAAGATCGAGCAGCACCGCCTGCAGATCGACGCCGGGCGCGTGGCGCGTGCGGGCACGCTGTATGAATTCGACGACCTGGTCACGGCGCCGCTGCACGGCTTTCGCGACGCCGACGACTACTGGGCGCGCGCTTCCAGCGCGCCGTGGCTGCGTTCTATCCGCGTGCCGACGCTGGTGCTGAACGCGCGGAACGATCCGTTCCTGCCGCGCGCGGCGCTCGAGGCGGCAACGCGCGAGGCGGCGCAGGACGTGGTGCTAGAATTCCCGCAGGCCGGCGGTCATGCCGGATTTCCCGGTCGCGGGCATTGGCTCGCGCGCCGCGTCCTCGATTTCTTCGCCATGACATGAAAATCCCCGCCGAGATCTTTCGCGCCTACGACATCCGCGGCATCGCGGGAAAGACGCTGACCGCCGATGCGGTGCGCGCCATCGGCAGGGCGCTGGGCTCGATGGCGGCGGAGTTCGCGGTGGGCCGCGACGGGCGCAGCTCCGGGCCCGCGCTGGTCGACGCGTTGTGCGAGGGGCTGCAGGCGTCGGGCGCGAACGTCGTGGATGTGGGCATGGCGCCGACACCGGTAATCTATTTCGCTGCGCATCACCTGGGCTGCGCAAGCTGCGTCGCCGTTACCGGCAGCCACAATCCGCCCGAGTACAACGGCCTGAAGATGGTGGTCGAGGGCCACACGCTCTCCGGCGACGAGATCCAGCAGCTGCGCGCGCGCATCGAACGCGAGGAATGGCGCCAAGGCGCGGGCCAGCGCCGCAGCGCCGCCGTGCTCGACGACTACCTCAAGCGCATTACCGGGGACGTTCGCCTTTCGCGCCAGATGCGCATCGCCGTGGATTGCGGCAACGGCGTCGCCGGCATGGCGGCGCCGCGCCTTTACCGCGCGCTCGGCTGCGAGGTCGAGGAGCTCTACTGCGACGTCGACCCGACCTTCCCCAACCACCATCCGGATCCGTCGCACGCCGAGAATCTCGCCGACCTGATCGCCGCCGTGAGAACGGGCAAATCCGAGCTCGGCCTCGCCTTCGACGGCGACGGCGACCGCCTCGGCGTGGTGACGAAGGACGGCAGCATCATCTACCCCGACCGCCAGCTGATGCTGTTTGCCGCCGACGTGCTCTCGCGCAACCCGGGCGCCGAGATCATCTACGACGTGAAGTCCACGCGCCTGCTTGCGCCCTGGATCGAGCGCCACGGCGGGCGGCCGCTCTTGTGGAAGACCGGGCACTCGCTGATCAAGGCGAAGCTCGCCGAGACCGGCGCGCCGCTCGCGGGCGAGATGTCGGGTCACACCTTCTTCAAGGAGCGCTGGTACGGCTTCGACGACGCGCTGTACGCGGGAGCGCGCCTGCTCGAAATCCTGTCGCGCTCGCGCGACGCGAGCGGCGTCCTCGCCTCCCTGCCGGATGCGCCCTCGACGCCCGAGCTGCAATGGCAGCTCGCCGAAGGCGAGCCGCACGCGCTCGTCGCCCGGCTGCAGGCCGCGCAGCCTTTTCCGAATGCCGCGCGCATCGTCACCATCGACGGCGTGCGCGCCGAGTACGCCGACGGCTTCGGCCTGGCGCGCGCCTCCAACACCACGCCCGTCATCGTGCTGCGCTTCGAGGCCGATACGAAGGCGGCGCTGGCGCGCATCCAGGACGAATTCCGCGCTGCGCTGCAGCCGCTCAAGCCCGGCGTGCCACTGCCGTTCTAGGTCTCAGTCCGGGAACTCCGGCGCGATGCGATCGAGCCGGTCGGTGACCAGGCAGTCCACGCCCCAGGCGAGCAGCCTGCGCGCCGTGCGGCGGTCGTTGACCGTCCAGGCGAGAACCGCCGTGCCTGCTTCGTGGGCGGAATCGATGATGCGCCGGTTGAGCGCGCGATGATTGCCGTGGAGCGCGATGCATTCCAGGTCGCGCATCATTTCGCGCCAGTGCGGCGCGATGCGCCCCAGCAGCAACCCGCGCGGCAGCTGCGGCGCCGCGGCGCGCGCCGCGGCGAGCGCCAGCGGAGAAAAGGACGACAGGACCGGCGGCAGGCGCGCGCCGCGCCAGAGCTCGGCGGCCACGCGCGCCACGGCCTCGCCGGTACGCCGCTCGAAGCCCAGCGCCGGCTTGATCTCGACGTTGGCCCACAGCCCGCGCTCGAGGCACAGGCGCGCCGCGCCGTCAAAACTTGGAACGCGCTCGCCGCGCCAGCCCTTTCCGTACCAGGCGCCGGCGTCGAGCCGCGCGAGTTCCGCATAAGGCGTGTGCGCGACCTCGCCGCGCGCGCGCGTCGTGCGCTTGAGCGTGCGATCGTGCATCAGCACCGGCGTGCCGTCGCCCGCGAGCATGACGTCGAATTCCACGCCCTTGAAGCCCATCTCGGCGCCGAGGCGGATCGCGCCGAGCGTGTTCTCGGGCGCGAGCGTGCCGCCGCCGCGGTGCGCGAGGATCCTGGGGTAGGGCCAGAGGCTCACCGGCGTCGGTGCCGCGGCCGGGCGCGAGGTACTCGATGCAGCCATCCTTGTCCCGCACGCCGGGGAAGGGCGGCCACCAGCGCATGCCCCGGCGCAGGAGCCTTGCGTTCAGGTGGTGTAGACACATTCCTCGCCGGAGGCCTTCAGCTTCTCCGCAGGTGATTCTGTCGCCGCCACTTGGCGGAAATACTACAGAATTATCCCTTCGTGCGATATATATAAGTCGCTCGGCATGGCCTCCATCCACGAACTCAGCGCCGCAGAAATCGCCGCCAGCTACGAGGGCGGCGAGCTCTCGCCGGTTGAAGTGACGCGCGCGCTGCTCGATCACATCGACGCCTGGGAGCCGCGCCTGAACGCCATGTACTTGATCCGCAGGGAGGCGGCACTCAAGCAAGCGCGCGATGCGGAAGGCCGCTGGCGCGTGCAGGCGCCGCTCTCGCCGCTCGACGGCGTGCCGGTGACGCTCAAGGAGAACATTCACACCAAGGGCGATCCGGCACCGATCGGCACCGCGGCCAACGAGCCCGCGGCGCCGCAGGGCGCGGACGCGCCCCCGGCCGCGCGGCTGCGCCAGGCGGGCTGCGTCTTTCTGGGCAAGACCACCATGCCCGACTACGGCATGCTGTCGGCGGGCGTATCGAGCGTGCACGGCGTGACCCGCAATCCGTGGAACACGCAAAAGAACACCTCGGGCTCGAGCGCGGGCGCGGGCGCCGCGGCCGCCGCCGGCTACGCGCCGCTGCACCTGGGCACCGACATCGGCGGCTCGGTGCGCCTGCCGGCGACGCACTGCGGCATCTTCGCGCTGAAACCCAGTCTCGGGCGCGTGCCGGTGTATCCGCCCTACATCGGGCGCGTGACCGGCCCGATGACGCGCGACGTCGAAGCCGCGGCGGCGATGATGAACTGGCTCGCGCTGCCCGACGCGCGCGACTTCATGAGCCTGCCCTACCGGCCGCTCGACTTCACGGCAGAGCTGGATGGGCTCGAGCTGAAACAGCTCAAGATCGGCTTCCTGCCCGACATGCGCGCGGGCCTGCCGGTGCACGCGGAGGTGCGTGCGGCGGCGCAAGCCGCGGCCACAGCGCTCGCCGCCGCGGGCGCACAGGTCGAGGAGATGCCGAGCTTTCTCACCGTGGAGATGCTCGACGGCATCGCGCGCTTCTTCGAGGCGCGCTCGTACAACGATTTCGTGCAGCTCGCGCCCGAGCGGCAGAAGAAGGTGCTGCCTTTCATCGCCGAGTGGTGCACCTGGCGCGCCAAGGCGTTCACCGGGCGCGACGTGGTGCAGGCGTTCGGCCAGGTGATGGCGATGCGCGAAGCGGCGGTGGTCGCCTGCGAGCGCTTCGACTTCGTGCTCTCGCCGGTGTCGCCGATCCTGCCTTACGAGGCCGAGCTGCCGTGCCCGGGCAACGATCCGCACGACGCGCTGCCGCACATCGCCTTCACCGTGCCCTTCAACATGTCGGAGCAGCCGGCGGCCTCGGTCAACTGGTCGTTCAGCGCCGACGCGCTGCCGATCGGCGTGCAGCTCATCGGCAAGCGCTTCGACGATGCCGGCGTGCTGAGGCTGGCGCGCGCCATCGAGAACCTGCGCCCGGCGCAGAAGCCCTGGCCCGCGCTCGGATGAGGGTATTTCTCACCGGGGCTTCGGGCTACATCGGCGGTTCCTTAGCGGCGGCCTTGCGCGGCGCCGGTCACCGGATCGTCGGTCTGTACCGGTCCCTGCAAAAGGCGCAGCAGGCGCAGGCGCTGGGCATCGAAGCGGCGTCCGGCACGCTGGACGACGGCGCGCTTCTCGCGCGCCTCGCGCGCGACGCGGATGCCGTCATCCACGCGGCCGATGCCGACCATCGGGCGGCGGTCGAGTCGATCCTCGCCGCGCTCGCGGGCAGCGGCAAACCCTTCATCCACACCAGCGGCTCGAGCATCGTCGGCGACCAGGCCTGGGGCGAGCCGGGCGCGAAGATCTACGACGACGAGACGCCGTTCACGCCGGGGCCCGGGCGCGCGGCGCGCGTCGCCGTCAATCAGCGCGTGCTGGCCGCGGCCCGGGACGGAGTGCGTGCCGCGGTGGTGTCCCCGAGCCTGATTTACGGGCCCGGCCGGGGCGCGCACCGCGAAAGCATCCAGGTACCGCGCCTCGTCGCGCTGGCGAGGAAATCCGGCGTCGCCCGGCACGTCGGGCGCGGCGAGAACCTCTGGTCGAACGTGCACATCGACGACCTGGTGGACCTGTACCTGCGCGTGCTGGCGAACGCGCCCGCCGGCGCTTCGTACTATGCCGAGAACGGCGAGGCTTCGATGCGCCTCTTGTGCGAGGCGATCAGCCGCGCGCTGGGCTGGGACGGGCGCACGCAGGCGATGACGAAGGACGAAGCGATCGCCGAATTCGGCGCGGACCCCGCCGCCTACACTTACGGCTCCAACTCCAGGGTGCGCGCCACGCGCGCGCGGCGCGAGCTCGGCTGGTCCCCGCAGCACGACACGCTGCTCGAGACCCTCTCCGTTTAGGCCTCAGCCCGCGTGCGCCGGCCCGAGCGGGCGCAAGCGCACGCCTTTGCGCCTTGCTGCGCAGCAGGGCCATGTTACCCAGCGTCATGCGGAAGCCCTTGAACATCGGTCCGGTGCAGGTGAATCTGCCGTCGCCCAGCTTTTCCACGGTGAACTCGCCCTCAAAGGGCGCATCGCCCGGGTTGCGCGATCTGCCGCCGAGCGAGAAGGCGAGCGTCGCGCCGTGGCCGACGCGGCCCCGGGACGCCATTTCGCCTTGGGCGCGGCGTAAACCGTACACTAGCGCCGATGGATCGGCTCAATGCAGGCGCCATAAGCGTCCCGGGCGTCGAGGTGCGCGTTCTCGAACGTTGCGCCTCGACCAATTCGGTGCTGCTCGGCGAGGCGCTCGAGCGGCCCGTGCTGCTGGCGGCCGATGAGCAAAGCGCCGGCCGCGGTCGCCGCGGCCGGCGCTGGCACAGTCCCGCCGGCTGCGGCGCGCTCTTTTCGCTTGGCCTGCAGCTGGCGCAGCCGGCGCGCCGGCTGTCCGGCCTGTCGATCGTCGCCGGCGTCGCTGCGGTACGCGCGCTGCGCGTGCTCGGCGCCACCGAGGTCGCGCTGAAGTGGCCCAACGACATTCTGCTGCGCGGCGCCAAGCTGGGCGGCATCCTGGTGGAGACGCGCGCCCGCGGCGCGGGCAGCGCGGCGGTGGTCGGCATCGGCGTGAACTACCGCGAGGCGCCTGGCCTGGCGGCGCGGCTGCGCCGGGGGGTCGTCGCGCTCGAGGCATGCCTGCAGCCGCTACCGTCGCGCAACGCCGTGATTGGCGCGATGGCGCGCGAAGTGCTCGCCGCGCTGCGCGCGTTCGACAGCGCCGGCTTCGAGCCCTTTCGCAGCGACTGGGACACGCTGCACGCTTACGCAGGCAAGGCACTGCGGGTGCGGCTGGCGGACGGACGCGTCCTTGCCGGCGTGGCCGCCGGCCTCGCCGCCGACGGGGCGCTGCAGCTGCGCACGCGCGGCGGCCTGCGTACGGTACGCATCGGCCGCGTGGCCCTCGCATGATTCTCGCCATCGACGCCGGCAACTCGCGCGTCAAATGGGGCTGGCACGACGGCCGCGGCTGGTCGAGCCTCGCCACCGTGTCGCTGATCGAATTCGCGGCCGCCAACCACGACATCAATCCGTTCGCCGCGACGCACGAGAACCCCGAGCGCATCGTCATCTCCAACGTCGCGGGCGAAGGCGCGCATCAGCTGCTCGTCAACTGGACCAGCATCTTCGACGCCGAGCCGTTCTGGCTGCAGGGCGAGGCGGAGCGCTGCGGCGTCACGAGCCGCTACGAGCGCCCCGGCCAGCTCGGCGCCGACCGCTGGGCGGCGCTGGTCGCGGCGCGCGCGCTCCATCCCGGACCGAGCCTGGTGGTGCAAGCGGGCACCGCCACGACCGCGGACCTGCTGTCGGCCGCGGGCGAGTTTCTCGGCGGCCTGATCCTGCCCGGCGTGGACCTCATGCGCTTCGTTCTGCACGAGCACATCGGGCGCCTGCCGCTGCAGGAGGGGCGCTTCGTGCGCGCGCCGCGCAACACCGTGGATGCAATCGAAACCGGCTGCCGGCACGCGCAGGCCGGCGCCGTCGAGCGCATGTATCGCGTGGCGGGCCCAGGGGCGCAATGCCTGGTGTCGGGCGGCGCCGGCCAGTCTCTCATCGAGCAACTCGACATACCTTGCCGCTACGTGGAGAACCTGGTCCTGGAAGGCCTCGCCAGGATCGCCTGGTCGTGAGGTTGCTGTTTCTTCTGCTGCTCGCCGTCAACCTCGGCTTTTTCGCCTGGATGCGCTTTCTCGCCCCACCGGATCCGGCCGTGGACCGCAAGCCTCTCACGCAGCAGCTGGAGCCGCACAAGCTGCGCATCGTCACCGAGCGCGAACTCGCCGTGGCGCCAACGCCGCCGCCGGCGAAGCCCAAGCCGGCCGCGCGCCCGCCCGCGCCCGCGCCGATCGCCTGCCTCGAATGGGGCAGCTTCAGCACGGCCGATGCGACCCTTGCCGCACAACGCCTCGAGCCGCTCTCGCTCGGCGCGCGGCTCGCGCAATATCGCGGCGAAGAGACCGCAAGCTGGTGGGTGCATATGCCCCCGCAGGGCAACCGCGCCGGCGCGTTGCGCAAGGCGGCGGAGTTGAAGAAGCTCGGCGTGGAGGACTATTTCATCCTGCAGGACGAGGGGCCCATGCGTTGGTCGCTGTCGCTCGGCGTATTCAGCACCGAGGACGCCGCCAAGGCCCACCTGCAGGCTCTGCGCGCGAAAGACGTGAGAAGCGCGATCATCAGCCGGCGCGAGACGCGCGTGCCGAAGGTCTGGTTCCAGGTGCGCGACGTCGAGGCGCCGCTGCACGCGAAGCTGCAGGGCATCGCGCAGGACTTCGAAGGCGCAACGCTGCACGATTGCACGCCGCGCGGCTGACACGGGGCCCGCTCAGCCGATGGGGATCGCTCCGCCCGGCACGTGCTGCGCCACCAGCGACAGCAGGCGGTCGGCGCGCACGGGCTTGGTGACGTAGCCGACCGCCCCCAGCTCGCGCCCGCGCGAATCGCCGTCCTCCACCGAAGTGAGGAAGATCACCGGGATGCGCGGCAGCGAGGTGTCGGCCTTCAGCGCCGCCACGAACTCGAACCCGTCCATGTGCGGCATGTTGATGTCGGTGATGATCAGATCGGGCGGCGCCTTCAGCACCTTGTAGCCCGCGGCGATGGCGTCGGCGGCGACCTCCACTTCATATCCCGCGGACGAAAGGTGCAGACGAAGCAAGTCGCGGATGCCCTCGTCGTCGTCCACCACCAGGATGCGCGCAGCCATCGGTTGCTTTCTTGGTGCTGGTGGCCCGACTCGAACGGGCGACCTACTGATTACGAATCAGTTGCTCTACCAGCTGAGCTACACCAGCGGTCCGCTTCAAAGTGGCGCGCATTATACGCCACGACCTGCGCCGGGGGCCGCGGTGTGAAGCAGTTCACGCCATGCTGCGCAGCGTCACGCCGTCCGCGGCCGCTTTCCGGCCGTTGGTCGACTGTTTTTGCCGCGCCGCGAGTGCACGCCTAGCATCCTTTCCACCGACAGGAGGAATCATGCGTTCGGCAAGGGGGTTCACGCTCATCGAATTGATGATCACGGTAGCCGTGATCGCCATTCTCGCGGCCATCGCTTATCCGTCGTACGAGAGCTACATGGCGCGCTCGCGACGCTCGGACGCGCAGCAGTTCGTGCAGGCGATGGATTCGCGCCAGAAGCAGATCCTGCTCGAGCAGCGCGCCTATGCCACGGCGCCGAACGCACTCAATCTGTCGCAGTCGGGCTGGGGCTGTACCGCCACGCAGTGCGAGAACACCTATTACACGATCACCTTCGATCCCGCGGTGGACAACGCGGATACGCCCCCGAGCTATTCGATCTGCGCCGTGCCCAAGGCGGGAACGAGCCAGGCCGGCGACGGCAGCCTGATCCTTGCGTACACCGGGGCCAAGCAGCGGCTGACAGGCACGACCGGGTGCTCCGGCGGCACCGCTCAGGGATGGTAAGTCGCATGACGCGCGCCAGGATTCGCGGATTCACCCTCATGGAGCTGCTCCTCGTGGTCGTGGTGGTCGCCGTTCTTGCGACCCTCGCGGCGCCCAGCATGCGGGATTTCGTGGTCCGCAACCGGGTGAAGACCGCCGCGTCCGATCTGCACTTCAGCCTCATGCTGGCGCGCAGTGAAGCGACCAAGCGCAATGCCACCGTCAGCGTGGCACGCAACGGCGCCGACTGGACCCAGGGATGGTCGGTCCTCTTCGGCGCCGATGTGCTGGCGACGCAGGACCCGTACGAGCAGATTTCCATCGGTACGCGCAATGCCGCGTACGGCACGAAGGCGGTGGACAGCCTGTCCTTTTCCGGCTCCGGGCGCGAGGGATCGAGCGACGGCGTGGCGTTCGTGGTCAGCGCCGCCGATTTCCCGATGATCGCCGCCCGCTGCGTGGTCATCGACCCCAGCGGCAGGCCGGCCGTGCGCCACGATACCAACGGCGACTCGAGCGACGGATGCAACTGATGCGCGCAGAATTGCCTCTTCCCCGCGAGCGCGGCTTCACCATGCTCGAAGTGCTCGTGTCGCTGGCGATCCTGGTCTTCAGCCTGCTCGGGCTGATCGGTCTGCAGGCGCGCGCGCAGATCGCCACTTTCGAGTCGTATCAGCGCGGTCAGGCGCTGATCCTGGTCCAGGACATGGCGGACCGAATCGCCGTCAATCGGGGCGCCGCGGGCTGCTACGCCATCACCACCGACACGGCGAGCGGAACGCCTTACCTGGGCACCGGCTACAGCGGCACGCCCGTATGCACGGCCTCGGTTGGCACGGCGATCTCGCGCGCCGTGGCCGATGCCGACCTGCAGGCCTGGAACAGCGCGCTGCAAGGCGCGGCGGAAACGGCCGGTGCCGACCAGGTCGGCGGCATACTCGGCGCCCGCGGCTGCGTGAGCTTCGATCCGCTGACCAACAGTTACCGTGTCGCCATCGCCTGGCAGGGAACCGCGGAGACCGTGGCTCCCACGGCAGGCAATCCGGCTGCCACCTGCGCCAGCAACCTGTACGGGCCGGACACGCAGCGGCGGGAAGTCGGCGTCATCGTTCGCATTGCGACACTGTCATGAGACTCGTTCACTTCCGTTCAATCCGGCCGAGCGCGGCGCGCCAGGCGGGCCTGTCGATGATCGAGCTGATGATCGCGCTCACCATCGGCCTGATCCTGCTCGCCGGGTTGGTCTCGGTGTTCGCCACCTCGAACCGCACCTACGTCAATCTCAGCCGCGCCGCGCAGCAGATCGAAAACGGGCGCTTCGCGATCCAGCTGCTCACCGACGAGCTCTCGCTGGCGGGCTTTTTGGGTCGATACTCCTCGACGCTGCCCGCACCGGCAGTTCTGCCCGATCCATGCGAAAAAACCGACATGGCCGCGCTGCGGGCCGCGGCGGCGCTGCCCGTACAGGGCTACGATGCGCCCGCGAGCTCGCCTCTCGCGTGCCTCCCCGCCGCCAACCACGTCGCCGGCACGGATATCCTGGTCCTGCGTCGCGCCGACTCGCAACTGGCCGCCGGCAATGCCGCGTCTATTCCCGGCGGCGCGCTGGTCGCCGACCAGGTCTATCTGCAGGCGAACGCCGACCCGGCGGGCAGCGCCAATCCGCTGCTCGCGGCCGCGGGGGGGTCGCCGGCGTCCGTATTCACCCTGAAGAACAAGGATGGCACGAACTTCGCGCCGATCCGCAAATACCACGTCCACATCTACTTCGTCGCGCCGTGCAGCATTCCCGCGGGCGGGGGCAGCGTGTGCACGGGGCCGAACGACGACGGCGGAACGCCGATACCGACGCTCAAGCGTCTCGAGCTGACGGTCAACTCCGCGGGCAGTACCCTCGATCTGTACCAGGTGCCGCTGGTGGAGGGCGTGGAAAACCTCCAGGTGGACTATGGGATCGACACGGATGTGGACGGCGCACCGAACGGCGCCTACGTCGCGGCACCGGCGACGATCGCCGACTGGGTCAACGTGGTGGCGCTCAGGGTCAACGTTCTTGCGCGCAATACCGAGCGCTCCGCCGGCTACGTCGACAGCAAGACCTACGACATGGGCGTGGCGGGCGCCGTCACCCCGGGCGGGGAATACAAGCGCCACGTCTATAACACCGTAATCCGCGTCGTCAATCCGAGTGCCCGGAGGGAATCATGAATCGGCAGGCCGGCGTCACGCTGATCGTCGTGCTGGTAATGGTGGTCGTTCTGACCCTCCTCGCCATCGCGGGCATCCGCATGAGCAACACCAGCCTGATGATCGTCGGCAACATGCAGTCGCGCAAGTTCGTCGAGAACCAGGCGCAGCAGGCGATCGAGGAGGTGCTGAGCTCCGTCGCGCCCTTCAACAGCCCCACGTCGGCAGTGGCGATCACAGCGCCTGCCGGGCTCGCTGTCACGGTGGGCAACCGGACCTGCATTCAATCCTCCCCGGCCGCCGGCTACAGCGCGGTCGCCACCATCTCCCCGGAAGACAACATTTGGGAGTTCGACGTCACGGTGACCGACTCGTTTACCGGCGCCAGGGCGCGCATGGTGCAAGGCACGAAGATCCGGCAGCTTTCCGGCTCCTGCACCTGAGCCGGCTCAGCACTCTAAAGGATGGACGCCATGAACCTCTCGACCCTCCTGCGCGTTGCCTGCACCGCGGCGCTCCTCGCCGTCACCCCGGCGGGCTGGGGCGCGTTCGACCCGGTGAACGACGACACCGACATCTTCCTGGCGAACCCGAGCTTCGACGCGACGCGGCCCAACATCCTGATCTTCGTCGACAACACGGCGAACTGGGGCCAGGCCGCGGATGGCGCGAGCAAGTTCACCCACGAGAAATCGGCGCTCATCTCGGTGATCAGCAGCTTGAGCGATGCCCACAACGTGGGCCTCGCGATGTTCACGGAGACCGGCGGCGACAACAGCGGCGATCCCGGCGGCTTTATCCGCTACGCCGTGCGCCAGATGACGCCCACCAACAAGGACCGCCTGGTAAACCTGATCAGCGCGCTCGATGAAAGCGGCGACCGCGCGAACGCCGCGCGCTGGTCGAACGGCATGCGGGAGATGTACCAGTATCATGCCGGGGTAACTTCCTTTGCCGGATTCAACAAGACCAAGCGCGATTACGCGGGCAACACCACGAACAACCCGTTCGCCGCCGACCTGCCGCGCAATGCCTTCACCACCTCCGCCAGCAGCACCTACGTCAGCCCGATCACCGACGCCTGCCAGAAGAATTTCATCATCTTCATCAGCAACGGCGAGCCCTCCGAGAACAGCTCTTCGCTCGCCCAGGCCGAGGCTTATCTCTCTTCCATCGGCGGCTCGACCAGCACCATCGCGCTCAGCCCCACGGGCCAGGAAGGCAACTGGGCCGACGAATACGCCAACTTCATGGCGAACTCGGACTGCAGTGCGCAATTCGACGGCGTGCAGAACGTCTACACGTATACGGTGGACGTCGTCCCCGGCACCAGCGGACAAGGGCCCGCGACGACCGCGCTCCTGAAAAGCATGGCGGGCAAGGGCAAGGGCAAGTACTTCGCCGTGAGCGGCTCCAACACCGCCGTCGAGCTCACCAACGCCCTGAACGCCATCTTCAATGAAGTCCAGGCGGTCAACAGCGTCTTCGCCTCGAGCACGCTGCCGGTCAGCGTGAACGTGCGCGGCACCAACCTGAACCAGGTCTACATCGGCGTGTTCCGTCCCGACGCCAACAAGAACCCGCGCTGGCTCGGCAACCTCAAGCTCTACAAGCTCGGCGTCAACACCGCCACCGAGACGCTGTTCCTCGCGGACGCCAATGGCGATGCCGCGGAAAACTCCTCCACCGGCTTCATCACCGGCAGTGCCTTGAGCTTCTGGACCCAGGCCTCGACCTACTGGGGCTTCCGCGATCCGGAGCTGAACGGCGTCGGCGGCGCTTCCGACGCGCCGGACGGCGACCTCGTGGAGAAGGGCGGTGCGGCGCAGCAGCTGCGCCTCGCCTTCCCGAGCGACCAGTCGGCGCGCAAGCTCTACACCTGCCTCAGCAACGACGGCACCGGCCTGTGCACCGACCAGCCGGCGCTGACCAGCGCGCAGAACGCGTTCGATTCGGGCAACGCGAGGATCACCGCGGCCGATCTGGGTGCGTTCGTCTCCTACGACGTAGGTTCGCTCACCAGCAACGGCACGACGGCGACGCTCGTGCTCGGCGCCACGCCGAGCCCGAGCTGGGCCGTGGGGGACCAGATCAGGGTCAGCGGCGCGACGCCCGCGGAATACGACGGCATCTACGCACTGACGGGTGCCGACAATGCCACAATGACTTACACCTATACCCTGGCGTCGGAGCCCGACGCCTCCGCGGTGCTGGCGACGGGCACCGACCACGGCCTGCAGACGGGCGACCTCGTCACGGTCAACGGCACCGTGGCGCTCGACGCCGCCGACGCGGTTGTAACGCGCGTCGACGCCAATAGCTTCCGCTACTCCAGGCTCGGTGCGGACGGCACCCATGGCGCGATCACCGTGACCGGCAAGAAGACGGTGACCTCGCTCACCGGCTCGGGCTTCGCGGCGACCGCGGTGGTGGCGGGGCACGGTTTCGCCAGCGGCAACACGATCACCATCAACGGCGCGAACGAGACGGCGTTCAACAAGACCGCGACGATCACGGTCGTGGACGGGGATTCCTTCACCTATTCCACCTCGCCCGACGTCATCAGCGGTGCCGCCGACACCGCCAAGGCAACGGCGGCGGCGCACAACCTGGACACGGGCCAGGCCAACGTGTTCGTCACCGGCAACACGGTCGCGGCCTACAACGGCGGGCCGAAGACGGTCACCCGCATCGACAACAATTCGGTCACGTTCGCCTCGACCGAGGTGCTCATGGGCGCCGGCGGGGTGATCGGCGTCCGGGTCACGAACTTCACGCACCCGACGACCGGAGGCCCCGCGCGCGACGTGCTCACGGTCACCACGGACGGGGAGCACAAAATCACCTCCACGGACGCGTTCCCGTTCTCGGTCACCATCGTCGGCGGCACGAACGAGGGCGCGGGGCGCGACTTCAGCATCTACAACGGCACCTGGCAGATCGCGGCGTTCGCGGACGTGATCAGCAGCACGCAGTTCCGCATCACCGATGCCACCTTCGACAGCGGCGGCATCGGCAATCCGGCCACCACCGTGATCTCGGGCAAGCCGATCACCTCGATCGGCCCGATCGTCTCCGCCACCGGCACCATTCGCGCGGCGAAAGACGTGAATCTGGGCGGCCTGACCGCGCTCACCCGGGCGAGCGGCGCGATCACCGCGGGCCGGCTCGTGGACAGCGACGCAACCGAGCGCACCGAGATCATCGCCTGGACGCGCGGCGCGGACAACAAAGACAACGAGAACCCGGTTACGGGACCCGCGGGGAGCGACATCCGCCCCTCGGTGCACGGCGACGTGCTGCATTCGCGGCCCGCGGTGGTCAATTACAACCGCTACGGCGACGACAACGACATCTATGCGTTCTACGGCGGCAATGACGGCGTGTTCCGCGCGCTGAAAGGCGGTACCGAGAACCACGCGAGCGGGCCGGACGCCGGGCTCGCCCCGGGCAGCGAGCGCTGGGGCTTCGTCCCGCGCGAGTTCTTCGGGCGGCTGCAGCGCCTGCGCAACCAGGCGCCGGCGGTCAGCGCCGCGGCCCCCAAGGACTACTTCGCCGACGGCTCGATCGGCATCTACCAGAAAGACGTCCCGGGGACCGGAGACGTGGCTTTGCCGGGCGACGGCACCGTGACCGGCGTGATCGGCGACAACAGCGGCGACAAGGTCTACCTTTACATGTCACTGCGGCGCGGCGGCGACTTCCTCTATGCGCTGGACGTCACCAACCCCGCCTCGCCGAAGCTGCTCTGGCGCAAGGGCTTCGGCGACCCGGGCTGGGAGCTGCTCGGGCAAACCTGGTCCGAGCCGAAGATTGCCAAGGTGCAGACCAGCCTGGGCAACCCCGCCAACCCGGAGAACGTCGTGCTGATCATCGGCGCCGGCTACGACCGGGACGTCGAGGACTTGAACCCCTGTCTGCTGCAGGACCTCTCGACGAGCGGCATCGTCATCAAGCCGATCGGTTCCGGCTCGGTGACCCATAACGCCGACGGCACCTGCACGATCAGCGGCGCCACCGGAACGACCAGCTCGGTCGACCGGGCGCGGGGCGCGGGGGTGCTGGTCGTCGACGCGTTCAACGGCAACGTGGTCTGGCAGTCGGGCGCCGCGCTGACGACCGCCGCCACCGCTTTCGCGAAAAAGCTGCACGTCCCCGGCATGAGCTGCGCCATCCCCTCGGACGTCACGGTCCTCGACAAGAACCGCGACGGCTTTGCCGACCGCCTCTACGCGGGCGACACCTGCGGCCAGGTCTGGCGGGTCGATATCGCGGGCGGCGACATGGACGAATGGACCGTCACGCAGATCGCGGCGCTCTCCTCGGGCGGCACCACCGACATCGCGAACAAGCGCAAGTTCCTGTTCCCGCCGGACCTGGTGTTCGGCACCGATGCGAGCAATTACACGGCGGTGCTGCTGGGCAGCGGCGACCGCGAGCACCCGTTCGAGACGATCGTGCTCAACGCCTTCTACATGCTGAAGGACCGGGACTCGGCCGATCCGGGCAATCCGCAGGCCGGCGCCACGAACAGCACGTCGGTGAAGATCTCCGGTTTCGGCACACCGCCGACGGGTGATGTCATCACGCACCTCAATCCGGGCACCACCGGCGTGTTCGACGCGACCAACACCGAGGGCGCGAACGATCGCGGCTGGAAGATTCACCTGGGCAGCGGGGAGAAGGTGGTGTCGAGCGCCACCACGATCTCGGGCACCACGTTCTTCAATACCAACCAGCCGAGCGCCACGGCGGGCGGCGGCAGCTGCGGCTCGAACCTGGGCATCGCGCGCGAGTATCTCGTGGGCTTCGCCGACGCGAGCGCGACCGTGGACCTGAACGCCTCGGACTCGATCACGATCGCCGACCGCTCCACGATCCACGCGGGCGGCGGCTACCTGCCTTCGCCCGTGCCGGTGGTGGTGGAGATCGACGGTAAGCGGTACCAGGCGGTGATCTCCGGCACGTCCGTGCAGTCGCCCCCGGGCCTCACGCTGGAGCGGCGCACGCGCACCTACTGGTACAAGGAAGTCGACTAGCGGGCCCTGGCCCGGCGGAACGGCCATGCAAGCGTCCCTGCGCGATCGGCGCAAGCGCCTGGCGCTCGCCCTTGCCGTTTCCTCGGGCCTGCACGTCTCGGTGATGCTGGCGCTGGATACGCTCGAAAAAGGGCGGCACGACGCCCCGCAAGCGGGTCTGCGCCTCACCCTCTCGGACGGCGCGGCAGCAAGGGGCGCGCCGCCCGAGGCCCTTCCGACGACGCAGCCGCGCGGCACGGACGGGACGCACGAACGCGCCGAGCGTTACTACTACCGCAATACCGAAGTCGATGTGCCGGCGACTCTCGTTTCGCGCCCGCCCATCGTCATACCCGAGTACGCCTACCACTCGCGGCTGATCGGCACCGTCAGGGCGCGCGTGTTCATCGGCGCCAGCGGCGCCGTCGATACGGTGCACATCGTCGACGTGCGGCCCGTACGGGGTCTGTTCGAGGCGGCCGCGCTCGACGCACTGCGCCAGATGCGCTATCGACCAGCGCTGCTGGACGGCCGTCCGGTAAGGAACCAGAAGGTGGTGGAGGTCACGTTCGACCCGCGCGAGGAAATTTAGCGCCGCGCAAGCTCGCGCGGCAGCGTGAACACCACGCGCTCGGTGATGCCGTCGAGCTGCCGCACGCTCGCGGCGCCCAGCGCCTTCAGGCGCGCCACGACTTCATCCACCAGCACTTCGGGCGCCGAGGCGCCGGCGGTGACGCCGACGCGGCGCCGACCGGCGATCCATTCCGCGCGCAGATCCGCCGCCGTGTCCACCATGTAGGCGCTGGCGCCCATGTTTTCGGCCACCTCGCGCAGGCGATTGGAGTTCGAGCTGTTGGGCGAGCCCACCACGATCACTACCTCGCACTTCGGTGTCATGAATTTCACCGCGTCCTGGCGGTTCTGCGTGGCGTAGCAGATGTCGTCCCTCTTCGGCCCGCGGATCTGCGGGTAGCGCGCCTTGAGCGCGGCGACGATCGCCCGCGCGTCATCCACCGAAAGCGTGGTCTGCGTCACGTAGGCGAGCTTCGCGCCTTCCCGCAACTCGAGCCGCGCCACGTCCGCCAGCGTCTCCACCAGGTGCATGCCGCGGGACGCCTGTCCCATCGTGCCCTCGGCCTCGGGATGGCCGCGATGGCCGATCATGACGATCTCGTAGCCCTCGCGCAGCATCTTGGCCACTTCGACGTGCACCTTGGTGACCAGAGGGCAGGTGGCGTCGAATACCTTGAGGCCCCGGCTCTCGGCGTCGGCGCGCACCGCCTTGGACACGCCGTGCGCGCTGAACACGACCGTGGCGCCCGCCGGAATCTCGTCCAGCCCCTCGACGAACACCGCGCCCTTGGCGCGCAGGTCGTCCACCACGTATTTGTTGTGCACGATCTCATGGCGCACATAGATCGGCGCGCCGAACTGCAGCAGCGCGCGCTCGACGATGTCGATGGCGCGCTCCACCCCGGCGCAGAATCCGCGCGGATTGGCGAGCAGGACTTCCACGGGTGTCATTCTAATCCCTGTGCACGAAGCCTTCGACGATCAGGATCGCCGCGCCCATGGTGATCGCCGCATCGGCGACGTTGAACGCGGGCCAGTGCCAGCCGAACGCGTGGAAGTCGAGGAAATCGGCGACCGCGCCCCAGGCGAGGCGATCCCACAGATTGCCGAGCGCGCCGCCGAGGATGAGGGCGAGACCGCTGCACAGCAGCGTGCGGGCGGGATGGCGCCACAGCAACCAGCTCACCACCGCGGCGGCGACGATCGCCACGGCGGCAAAGAACGGCGTCTGCCAGCCCGGCGCATCGGCCAGGAAGCTGAACGCGGCGCCGCGGTTGTAGACGAGCACCAGGTTGAAAAACCCCGTCACCTCGTAGGATTCTCCGGGGCGCAGCCAGCCGAGCATCAGCCACTTGGTCAGGCGATCGACGAGCACCACGCCCGCCGCCGCCAGGAACCAGGGCCACGCCCTAGGCGTGCCGGCGCGACTCACCGTCGCCATGCAGGTTGGTCTCGCAGCGAGCGCACAGGCCCTCGCCGTTCACGTCCGGGCGGTAGTGCCAGCAGCGGTCGCACTTGGCGTGCGCGCTCGGCGCGACCTCGATGCGCAGCTCGCCGTCGCCGCGGTGCACGCGCGCGGCCGAGGTCAGCAGCACGAAGCGCAGGTCCTCGCCCAGGCTCGCCAACAGCTCGTGATCCGCGCCGTTGACGTGCAGGTCCGCCTCGGCCTGCAGCGATGAGCCGACCCTGCCCGCGGCCCTGAGGTCCTCGATGCTTTTCAGCACGGCCGCGCGCAAGGCGCGCAGCCGGTCCCACTTGGCGAGGAGCGCCGTCGCGCCTTCCGGCTGCGCCAGTTCATGCAGCGTGTGGAAGAAGACGCTGTCGGCGGCGTCGCGCGTGAGCACCTGCCAGAGCTCTTCCGCGGTGAACGACAGGATCGGCGCCATCAGCCGTACCAGGGCTTGCGTCACATGCCACAGGGCGGTCTGCGCCGAGCGCCGCGCCGCGGAATGCGCGGCGCAGGTGTACAGGCGGTCCTTGAGGATGTCGAGGTAGAACGCGCCCAGGTCCTCGGCGCAGAAGCCCTGGAGCTTCTGCGCCACGAGGTGGAACTGGTAGCGCGCATAGTCCTCGGCCACCTCCCGCTGCAGCTGCGCCGTCATGGCGAGGGCGTAGCGGTCGATCTCCACCATCTGCGCCACGGGTACGGCGTGTTTCGCGGCTTCGAAGTCCGCGATGTTGGCGAGCAGGAACCGGAGCGTGTTGCGGATGCGCCGGTAGCTCTCCACGACCCGTTTCAGGATCTCGTTCGAGATCGAGAGCTCCCCCGAATAGTCCGTCGAGGCGACCCACAGGCGCAGGATCTCCGCGCCAAGCGTGTTGGAGACTTCCTGCGGCGCCACGGTGTTGCCTTTGGACTTCGACATCTTGCGGCCTTCGCCGTCGACGACGAAGCCGTGCGTGAGCAGCGACTTGTACGGCGGCACGCCGTTCAGCATGCAGGATACGAGGAGCGACGAGTGGAACCAGCCGCGATGCTGGTCCGAGCCTTCGAGGTACATGTCTGCCGGAAAACCGAGGGTCGCATGCGAGCCGCGCAGCACCGTCTGGTGCGTAGAGCCGGAATCGAACCAGACATCGAGCGTGTCGCGCCCCTTCTCGTACTGGGAGGCCTCGGCACCGAGCAGCTCCTCGGCCTTCAGCGTGTGCCAGGCCTCGATGCCGCCCTGTTGCACGCGCCTGGCGACCTCCTCGAAGAGCTCGAGCGTGCGCGGATGCGGCTGGCCGGTATCCTTGTGCAGGAAGAACGGCATCGGCGTGCCCCAGTGCCGCTGTCGCGACAGCGTCCAGTCGGGCCGGTTGGCGATCATGCCGTGCAGCCGCGCCTGGCCCCAGGCGGGGAAGAACTGCGTCGCCTCGACGCCGCGCAATGCGGTAGCGCGCAGCGTCCCGGCGGGCCGCGCGCCGCGGTAACCCTGCACCGCGTCCATGCCGGCGAACCACTGGGTGGTCGCGCGCAGGATCACCGGCGTCTTGTGGCGCCAGCAGTGCATGTAGCTGTGCGTATAGTTCTCCTTCGCCAGCAGCACGCCGCGCTCAGCCAGCGTCCTGACGATGGCGCCGTTCGCGTCCCAGATCGATTGCCCGCCGAAGAGCGGCAGCGATGTCGCGAACCTGCCGTCCGCCATGACGGGGGTAAGAATGTCGGCATCCTGCATGCCGTAGCGCCGGCACGAATCGAAGTCCTCGACGCCGTAGGCCGGCGCCGAATGCACGATGCCCGTGCCCGTGTCGAGGGTCACGTACTCGCCCAGGTAGACCGGCGCATCGCGCTCGTAGAACGGATGCCGGAAGCGCAGGTGCTCGAGCGCGGCGCCCTTGCACGCACCG
The DNA here is from genome assembly GCA_040902335.1 of Burkholderiales bacterium. Classification (GTDB taxonomy): domain Bacteria; phylum Pseudomonadota; class Gammaproteobacteria; order Burkholderiales; family SG8-39; genus JAABQT01. The sequence goes on along the minus strand of JBBDXL010000084.1, from coordinate 8,949 downwards.
AGCGTGCGGCCGGTCAGCTTGTAGCGCGCGAGGCAGGCCTCCCGCAGGTCGGCGGCGAGGATCAACAAGCCCTTTTCCGTGTCCACGAGGTGGTAGGTGAACGCGGGATGCACGTTCAGCGCCTGGTTCCCGGGAAGCGTCCACGGCGTCGTGGTCCAGATGACGGCGTAGCCGGACTTGTCGGGGAGCTTGGCGAGGCCGAAGGCCTTCGCCACCTTCTCGGGCTCGGCGAACGGGAAGGCAACGTCGATCGCCGGGTCCTTGCGGTCTTCGTACTCCACCTCGGCCTCGGCGAGCGCAGAGCCGCAATCGAAGCACCAGTTGACGGGCTTGAGGCCCCGGTACACGTAGCCCTTTTCCAGCAGGCGGCCGAGCACGCGGATCTCGTCGGCCTCGGTGCGCGGCGCCATCGTCAGGTACGGGTTGTCCCACTCGCCAAGCACCCCCAGGCGCCTGAAGTCCGCCTTCTGCCGCTCGATCTGCTCGGCCGCGTAGGCGCGGCACAGGCGCAGCGTCTCCTCGGCCGGCAGGTTCTTGCCGTGCTGCTTCTCGATCTGCACCTCGATCGGCATGCCGTGGCAGTCCCAGCCGGGCACGTAAGGCGCGTCGAACCCCGCGAGCGACTTCGACTTGACCACCATGTCCTTGAGGATCTTGTTCACCGCGGTACCGATGTGGATGTCGCCGTTCGCGTACGGCGGCCCGTCGTGCAGCACGAAGCGCGGCCGGCCCTGCGCCAGCTCGCGCAGGCGCCGGTAGACGCCCTTGTCCTGCCATTCCTTGACCCATTGCGGCTCGCGCCTGGCGAGGTCCCCGCGCATCGGGAACGGCGTGTCCGGTAGATTCAGCGTTTTCTTGTAGTCAGGCATTCGTCTTCTTCGCGAAGTAGGTCCTGGCCTGCGCCGCGTCGACCTCGATCGCCGCACGCAGCGCCGGCACGTCGTCGTACTTCTTCTCGTCGCGCAGCTTCTTGAGAAAGCGCACGTGCAGGTGCCGCCGGTACAGGTTGCCCGCATAGTCGAGCAGGTGCGCCTCGAGCAGCGGCAGTGCGGTGGGATTCACCGTGGGCCGGCGCCCCACGCTTGCCACGCCCGGCCGCCAGGGCGCCTCGCCCTCGAGCTGGCACTCGACGACGAAGATACCCGCGAGCGGCGGTCGCCTGCGCAGCACGATGTTCGCGGTCGGAAACCCCAGCTCTCGCCCGAGCTTCTCGCCGTACACGACACGCCCGCTCATGGTGAAAGGCCTGCCGAGCAGCCGCTGCGCGGCGGCGAGGTCTCCCGCGGCGAGCGCCGCACGCACCGCCGAGCTCGATACGCGCTCGCCCTGCAGCGCGACCTCGGGCATCGCCTCCAGCTCGTAGCCGTGACGCGCGGCGAGGCGCTCGAGCAGCGCGAAATCGCCCACGCGCTTCGCGCCGAAGCGGAAGTCGCGCCCCACGAGGAGCCACGCGGCGCCCAGACCGCGCGCCACGACGTCCTCGACGAAACGCTCGGCCGCCAGCGCCGCGAGCCGCGCGTCGAAGCGCGCGACGTGTACGCGGCTGGCGCCGGCTGCCGCCATCAGCTCCAGCTTGTCGCGCAGGCGCGTGAGGCGCGCCGGGGCCATCGCCGGGGTGAAGAACTCGCGCGGGTGCGGCTCGAAGGTGAGGACGCAAGCGGGGAGCTGGAAGGCGCGCGCGCGCGCCACCGTGCGCTCCAGCATCGCCTGATGGCCGAGGTGCACGCCGTCGAAATTGCCGATGGTCAGCGCGCAGCGCGTGCTGCCCGGCGGTATGGTCCCGTGCGTAACCCGCATCAGCGCGTGTAAAATGCTGAATTATAAGTGTTCTTCGCCCTGGGCTACAAGCCCGAGTTGCACGCCGCGGTGCAGAAGCGCGCTCGAGATGCGCGCCGCGGCCGGCATGACCGGCCGCACTGCGGCTGCCTGAGTCCCCTCAGTTGAGCCGCGCGCACTGCGCCGAGAGCTCCACCAGCTTGGCGCGCACGTCGTCGATGTCGGGCGCCTCGGGCTCGAGCGCCGAGTAGTCCTGCAGGTCCTTGAGCGCAGCGCGGTAGCACTCCATGCGCTGGTAGAGCAGCCCGCGCTCGCGCAGCTCGCCGTGCGCCTCGGGCGCCACCACGAGCATGCGGTTCAGGACCTCGAGCAGGCGCTGCGGCTTGTCCGCCTCCCGGTAGATTCCCTTCAGGTTGCGCAGCAGCCGGGCCAGGATCTGGCGCTTGCCCGCGGGCTCGAGAAACGGGTCGAGCGGCAGCGCATCGACCGGCGCACCGCCGGCCGCGCTTTCGGGAATCACGCGCTGCAGGCGCTCGCGCAGGTCGCTTTCGGAGAGCGCCTCGCCGCCCGAGAAGGGATCGAGCACCAGCATGGCGCCGCGCAAGCGCAGGCGCACCAGGAAATGCCCCGGGAACGACACGCCCTCCAGCTCCAGGCCGATGCGCCGCCCGATCTCGAGGTAGAGCACCGACAGCGTGAGCGGGATGCCGGTACGGCGGTCGAGCACCTCGTTCAGAAAGCTGTTGCGCGGGTCGTAGTAGTTCCCGGCGTTGCCGCTATAGCCCAGGTCGTCGAACAGGAACTGGTTCAGCGCCCGCACCCGCTCTTGCGCGCCGCCCCCCGGCGGCAGCCGGCCGCGCAAGCGTGCGGCGAGCCGCTCGATCTCGCCCAGGTAGCCCTCGACGTCGAGGCCCGGATAGGCGTCGGCGGCGATCAGCAGGCAGGCGCGCGCCAGGTCGATCTCGGCCTCGTCGCGCGCCAGAAGCTCGGCGAAGGGGTCGGGCGCGTGCATCAAGGCGCCTCGCGGCGCACGAAGTCGCGCCAGTGGAAGCCGAGGGCGAGAAGCACGAGGCCATAGGCGGCGCTGCCCAGCACGACCAGGCTGCACACCCCCGCCACCTTGTGCTGCCAGGCGGCCTGCAGCCACCATGCGCTCGTGCCCATGGCGAAGTAAAGGACCGCCGCCATCGCCGCCACGGCGAACGCCACGCGGCCCGCGAAGGCGCCCCATCCCGGCTGCGGCGTATAGATGCCGTGCCGCCGCAGGTTGCGGTAGAGCAGCGCCGCGTTCAGGCATGCGCCCAGGCCGATGGCCAGCGCGAGGCCGGCGTGCTTGAGCGGCACGATGAAAGCGAGGTTCATGAGCTGCGTGGCGGCGAGCGTCACCAGGCCGATCTTCACCGGCGTGATGACGTTCTGGCGAGCGTAGAAGCCCGGCGCCAGGATCTTCACCAGGATCATGCCGACGAGCCCCAGGCTGTAGGCGACGAGCGCCTGGCGCGTCATCCACACGTCGTCGGTGCCGAAGCGCCCGTAGTGAAACAGCGTGGTGATGAGCGGCACGGCGAGCACCGCCAGCGCCGCCGCCGCGGGCAGCGCCAGCAGCAGCGTGACGCGCAAGCCCCAGTCGAGCAGCCGGCCGTACTGGTCCGTGTCGCCGCTCGCGTAGTGGCGCGACAGGCTGGGCAGCAGGATGGTACCGACGGCGACGCCGAGCACGCCCGCGGGGAACTCCATCAGGCGGTCCGCGTAGTACAGCCACGACACGCTGCCGGTGACGAGGAACGAGGCGAAGATCGTGTTGATGAGCAGCGACACCTGGCTCACCGAGACGCCGAACGCCGCGGGCAGCATGAGCTTCAGCACGCGCGCCGCGCCGGGGTGGCGGGGAGCGAGCCGCCAGCGCGGCAGCATGCCGATGCGCGCGAGGAACGGCAGCTGCAGCGCGAGTTGCAAGGCGCCGCCGACGAACACCGCCCAGGCGAGCGCGAGCACCGGCGGGTCGAAGCGCTCGGCGAAGAACGCCGCGGCGACGATGAACGAGACGTTAAGCAGCACCGGCGTGAATGCGGGCACCGCGAACCGGCTCCAGGTGTTGAGCACGCCCGCCGCCAGCGCCACCAGCGAGATGAACAGGATGTACGGGAAGGTGATGCGCAGCAACTGCACCATGAGCTCGAACTGCTCGGGCTTCTGGTGGAACCAGGCCGGCGCGAACAGGTAGCCGATGAGCGGCGCGGCCAGCATGCCGATCGCGGTGGCCGCCACCAGCACGAGAAACAGCAGGGTGCCGATCGCATCCACCAGCGAGCGCGTCTCCTCGGCGCTCTGCCGGTTCCGGTACTCGGACAGTATCGGCACGAAGGCCTGCGAGAAAGCGCCCTCGGCGAACATGCGCCGCAGCAGGTTCGGGATGCGGAAAGCGACGAAGAACGCGTCGGTGGCCAGGCCGGCGCCGAAGAAGCGCGCGATGAAGAAGTCGCGGGCATAACCCAGCACGCGCGACACGAACGTCATGCTGCTGACGGTGGCGACGGCGCGCAGCAGGTTCATGCTAGAATCGCGCCCCCATGGCAAACATCAAATCCTCCCGCAAATCGGCCCGCCAGGCAGTGGTGCGCCGCGCGCACAACGTCACCCTGCGCACCGAAGTGCGAACCGCGATCAAGAACGTGAAGAAAGCCATCGCCGGCGGCAACAAGGCCGCCGCCGCGGCCGCGCTGGAGAAGTCGCGCAGCGTCATCGACCGTGTCGCCGCCAAGGGCATCCTGCACCGCAATGCCGCGGCGCGCCAAAAGAGCCGCCTCGCCCAGGCCATCAAGGCAATGCAGTAAGGCAGCATCCGCGGTGCCCGGCGCACTGCCGCCGGGCGGGCTCGGTCACCGAGTCCTCGGGCATGCGGGATTATACGTGCGCCCCCCAGGTCACCACCGCCAAGAAAGCGCTCGCTAGTCCTTGGCCTTCGCCTGGCGCACCTCGAGCACGCCGCCGCGCACGTGCAGGTCGCGTTGCGGGAAGGGAAACGCGATCCCGGCCTCGTTGAACTTGTCGTAGATCGCGCGATTGAGCGCGCTCGTCAGCCGGCCCTTGCGGTGCACGAGGCTGGCGCTCCAGGCGCGCAGCTCGAACTGGAGGCCGTTGTCGCCGAATTCGAGCAGGCGCACGGCGGGCGGCGGATCCTCGAGCACGTCCTTGTTCTCCTGCGCCACCTCGAGCAGCAACTTTTCTACCTTGCCCGCATCGCTGCCGTAAGCCACGCTCACCGGCAGGCGAAAGCGCACGTTGTTGTCGTTGTACTGCCAGTTCACCACGTTCTCGGTGATGAACTTCGAGTTCGGCACCAGGATCGCGATGTTGTCGTTGGTGAGCACCGTGGTGGCGCGCGCGCCGATCTCGATGACGTCGCCCTCCACCTGGTCGACCACAATGCGATCGCCGATCTTGATCGGCCGCTCGAACAAGATGATCAGCCCGGCGAAGAAGTTGCTCACCACGTTCTGCAGGCCGAAGCCGACGCCGATGCCGATGGCGCCGGCGAGCACGTTGAAGGTGGTGAGGTCGATGCCGGCTGACTGGAGGATGATGAGGAATCCGATCAGCAGGACCAGGTAGCGCGCGATGGTGCCCGCCGCGTGGCGCGCGCCGGCGTCCATGCCGGTGCGCGCGAGCGGCCCTTCAGCGATCCAGCGGCGCAGCCAGTGCGCCGCCCAGAACAGCACCACGACGAAGAACACGAGGTAGAGCAGCGACCACAGGGTAAGGCGCGTGTCCGCCGCCTCGATCAGCGGCACGTTGAGCAACTCGCGGATCCGGTCGAGCCAGTCGACGAGCGTGTCCATGTCTACCCTCCTAGAGCGGCCAGACCAGCAGGAGCATCGGGATGCTCACCGCGATCACCAGCACGTCCAACGGCAATCCCATGCGCCAGTAATCGCCGAAGCGAAAGCCTCCGGGACCCAGGATCAGGGTGTTGTTCTGGTGCCCGATCGGGGTGAGAAAGGCGCAGGAGGCGCCCACCGCCACCGCCATCAGGAACGTGTCGGGATTGGCCCCGAGCTGGCCCGCGGCGCCGAGCGCGATCGGGCACATCACGGCCGCGGTCGCGGCGTTGTTCATGAGATCGGTGAGCACCATGGTAGCGATGAGGATGACCACCAGGCCGACGATGGCGTCGCCCTGCGCGATCCGCTCGAGCAGGAGCCATGCCACGAGGTCCGCGGCGCCGGTGCTCTGCATCGCGCCGGCTACCGGTAGGAGCATGGCGAGGAGCACGACCACCGGCCAGTCGATCGACTCGTAGACGGCCCGAGGCGCCACGGTGCGAAACACCATCGAGGCGAGCACGCCCGCGGCGAACGAGATCGCGGCGGGCACCAGGCCGAACGCCGCGCCCGAAACCGCGAGCAGCATGATCGCGCCGGCCGTGATCGCCTTGCGCTTGTCAGGAATGCGCAGCTCGCGCTCGGCGAGCGGCAGGCAGCCGGAGTTCGACGAGAATTCCGCGACCGACTCCGGCGGCCCCTGCATGAGCAGCACGTCCCCGGCCGCGAAGTCGATCGTGCGCAGCCGCGCGGTGGAGCGATGGCCCTCGCGCGATACCGCGAGCAGATTGACGCCGAAACGCGTACGCAGCATCAGGTCGCTCGCCGAGCGCCCGACCAGGCTCGATTGCGGCAGCACCGCGAGCTCCACAAGCGCGATTTCGTCCGACTTCGCGGCCTTGTCCTCGTCGTCCTTGTCCTTGCCGGCCGCTTTCTTCTCGCCGCGTCCGTCGTCCTCCTCGGCCGACGCCCTGGCCTCTTCGAGCTTGAGCCCGAGGCTGGACAGCGCGCCCGAGAGCGCTTCCGCTTCGGCCTCGATCACCAGAATGTCGCCCGCACGCACCATGCGACCCGGGCTGGGCGCGGTCACGCGCACCTCATTGCGCACCAGGCCGACGACCTGCGCTCCCGATTCGTCGAGCGCCGACTCGATTTCGCGCAAGGTCTTGCCGTCGGCCTTGCTGCCCTCGGTGACGCGCGCCTCGGTGAGATAGGCCTCGGTCTCGAAGCCCTCGATGCCCGCAGGCTTGCGCGACGGGACCAGCCGCCAGCCGACGAGCGCCACGAACACCACGCCGAGCGCGGCCACCGCGAGGCCGACCGGCGTGAAGTCGAACATGGCGAAGCTGCGCAGGCCCGCCTCGGCGCGAAAGCCCGAGACGATGAGATTGGGCGGCGTGCCGATGAGCGTGGTCGTGCCGCCGAGGATCGAGCCGAAGGCGAGCGGCATGAGCAGCTTGCCCGGCGGCAGCTCGAGCCGCCGCGCGGCCTGGATGGCCACCGGCATCAGCAGCGCGAGCGCGCCCACGTTGTTCATGAATCCCGAGAGCACGGCCGCCAGCGCGGTGAGGGCGGCGATGGCGAGCGTCGGGCCGGATTTCGACGGCAGCAGGGTTCGCGCCAGCACGTCCACCGCCCCGGAGTTCTGCAGGCCCTGGCTGAGCACCAGCACGCAGGCGACGGTCACCACGGCCGGGTGCCCCAGCCCGTTGAACGCGTCGCCGAACGGCACCAGCCCGCCGAGAACGCATGCGAGGAGCGCACCCGCCGCCACCATGTCGTGACGCCACCGTCCCCACAGGAACATGGCGACCGTGGCGACGAGCACGCCCAGCACGAGGAGTTGATCCTGAGTCACAGCCTTGCCATTATGTCTGCTGTGTTAGCATTCTCGAAACGGCGGCTCGGGCCGCCGTTTTGCATTGGTTTTCGATGGAGGCGCCATGAGCCACGTCATGAACACCTACGCCCGCTTGCCGGTCGCGTTCGTGCGCGGCCAGGGCGTGTGGCTGTACGACGAAGCGGGCAGGGAGTATCTCGACGCCCTCGCCGGCATCGCCGTGAACACGCTGGGTTACGCCCACCCGCGCCTGGTGCGCGCGCTCACCGAGCAGATCGGCCGCATCATCCATACCTCGAACCTGTTCCAGATCCCGCTGCAGGAGCAGGCCGCGGACCGCATCGCCGCCGTCACCGGGCTGGACGAGGTGTTCTTCTGCAATTCCGGGCTGGAGGCGAACGAGGCGGCGCTCAAGGTGGCGCGCAAGTATGGGCACGACCGCGGCGTCGCCGAGCCGGCGATCATCGTCATGGAAAAGGCGTTCCACGGGCGCTCGCTCGCCACCCTGTCGGCCACCGGCAGCCGCAAGGTGCAGGCCGGCTTCGAGCCGCTGGTGCAGGGCTTCGTGCGCGTGCCGCTGAACGACCTGGAGGCGGTGCGCCAGGTCGCCGCGCACAACAAGAACGTGGTGGCGGTGTTCATCGAGCCGATCCAGGGCGAAGGCGGCATCAACGTCTCGCGCCTGGAGTACCTGCGCGGGCTGAAGGAGGTCTGCGACGCGAACGAGTGGCTCTTCATGTCGGACGAGGTGCAATGCGGCCTCGGGCGCACCGGCAAGTGGTTCGTGTACCAGCATGCAGGCATCCAGCCCGACGTGGTGCCGCTCGCCAAGGGGCTCGCGTCGGGCGTGCCGGTGGGCGCCTGCGTGGTCGGCGGCCGCGCCAAGGGCGTGTTCAAGCCGGGCAATCACGGCTCGACCTTCGGCGGCAATCCGCTCGCCATGTGCGGCGTGGTGACCACGCTGGACACGGTGCAGGAAGAGGGCCTGCTCGAGAACGCAGTGAAGGTCGGCGACGCCATCCGCGGCGGCCTGGCAGCGGCACTGGCCGGCGTCGCCGGGGTGGTCGAAGTGCGCGGCATGGGCCTGATGATCGGCGTCGAGCTCGACCGGCCTTGCGGCGAGATCGTGAAGACCGCGCTCGCGCGCGGCCTGGTGGTGAACGTGACCGCCGACAGCGTCATCCGCCTGCTGCCGCCCCTGGTCATGAGCGAGGTCGAGGGCCGCCAGGTGGTCGAGCGCCTCGCGCCCATCGTGCGCGCGTTCCTCGCGCAGTCCGCCGCCCCCGCCGCCCCGCGCGCCGCTGCGGCGCGCTGATGACCACGGAACGCTCGCATGGCGAAGCTGCGCCATTTCCTGCAATTCAACGATTTCTCGCGCGCCGAGCTCGAGCACCTGTTCGCGCGCACGCGCTGGATCAAGGGCCAGTTCAAGCGCTACAAGCGCTACTGGCCGCTGGAAGACCGCACCCTGGTGATGATCTTCGAGAAGCAGTCCACGCGCACGCGGCTGTC
>JBBDXL010000083.1:2996-4605 GCA_040902335.1 Burkholderiales bacterium | reverse complement strand
GCAGCAGCTCGACACGCTGAAGAAGTACTGCAAGGTCGTCTACGTCGACCCGGAGAAAAAGGAAGCGGCGGTGGCGTCGAAGCGCCTCGCGCTGCCGCCGGCCTCGGCGCGGCAGGTGATCGCCGATCAGTCCAGGGAGAAGGTGCGCGGCGCCGTGGTCTACAAGGAGCTCGCCTCGGTCGAGGACGAGCTGCCGCGCGCACGCACCGTGTTCACGCAGACCAACGCCATCGTGCGCACCCTGTCGCTCGCGGTGCTCACCGGCAACGCGCTCGACGGCAACCGCGCGCGGCAGGCGGTGAACGAGATCACCGACTCGGTGGTGCGCAATCCCGACGCCATGATGCTGCTGGTCACCATGCGCGACAAGGCGGAGGAGACGCTCAACCGCGCGACCCAGGTCTCGGTGTACATGACGGTGTTCGGCCGCTTCCTGCAGCTCGAGCGCGAGCGCCTGGAAATGCTCGGCCTGATCGGGTTGCTGCAGGACGTGGGCATGCTCAAGCTGCCGGCGGGGATTCCCGGACGCCGCGCCGACCTGGCGACGGCCGAGGACGAGATCTTCAAGACGCACGTCACGCACAGCGTGGAGATCCTCTCGCAGACGGCGGGCCTGCCGGCCGAGCTGCCGGGCCTGGCGTCGCTGCACCATGAGCGCTACGACGGCAGCGGCTACCCGCGCGGCCTGAAGGGCGGCGCCATTTCGCAGACGGGCGCCATCGCCGGCATCGTCGACAGCTTCGACATGCTCACCGCGCCGGCGCCCTACGGCATGCAGATGCCGCCCTCCAACGCGCTCAACGTGCTGTTCCAGAACCGCGGCACGCAGTTCCACGCCGCGCTCGTCGAGCAGTTCATCCAGTGCGTCGGCGCCTTCCCGGTGGGCAGCGTGGTGGAGCTGAACAGCGGCGAGGTCGGCGTGGTGATCACGCAGAACCTGGTGAAGCGCCTGCAGCCGCGCATCATGGTGGTGCAGGACGCGAGCGGCAACCCGATCCATCCGCACAAGGTCCTCGACCTGGTGCACGAGCCGATGGCGACCCCCGACGAACCCTACCGCATCCGGCGCACGCTCGACCAGACCACGGTCAAGATCGATTCGCGCGAGCTGTTTCTGTGAACGCGGCGCCGGACAGCGCCGCGATACGGCATCTTCTCGAGCAGTACGGGCTCGGCGCCGACAGCGTCGCCGCGCTCGACGGGCTCGGCGCGGCGCTGAACGAGCAATCCCCCGAGGCGCTGCAGGCGGCGCGCGGCGAGAGCGCCCTCGCCGGCGCCACGTCGCCCTTTTTCCTGCCGCTCCTGCCGAACGGCATGTCGGAGCCGCAGCGCGCGCTGGTGAGCGCGCTCGCGCGCGGCGCCCTCGGCGGCGAATCGCTGCCGCGGCTGTTGCAGGCGTGGGCGCAAACGCTCAATCCCGAGGAGCCGAGCGAGCGCGCGCTGCGCGACTGCCGGCCCTTGCAGGAGCTGCTGCGCGCCGGAGCGTTGCGCGTGTACGCGGGAGAAAGCGCGCTCTGCGAGGCGGCGCTCGCCGCCGCCGAGCGCCTGGGGGCGGTGCAGCTCGCGCTCATCGCCGAGGCGGCGCGCGGCGCGCATGGGCGCGCCGCGG
>JBBDXL010000083.1:0-2986 GCA_040902335.1 Burkholderiales bacterium | reverse complement strand
CGGTGGGGGGGGGGGGGGGGTTGGGGGGCGCGGGGGCCGCTTCGGGGCTCGCGGACTTCATGGCGCAGGCCGACGCCTGCGTCGCCGCGTGCCTCGCCGACGGCCGGCAGATGGCGCTGCTGTTCGTCGACTGCGGCGTCATCGGCCGCATCGACGGCGTGTGGGGCTACGTGGTGGGCGACGGCGTGCGCGAGCGCCTCGCCGCGCGCCTGCGCACCGAGGTGCTGCGCGCGCAGGACTTCCTCGGCCACCCCGGGCGCGACGAGTTCGCCTGCGTGCTCGCGAGTCTGCAGAGCAGCGGCGTGGCGACGCTCGCCGCCGAGAAGCTGCTGCGCTCGCTCGACCAGCCGCTGTGGGTGGACGTGGACGAGGTCTATGCGCGCCCGGCAGTGGGCATCGCGGTGTACCCGGAGCACGGCGCGAGCGCGGTCGAGCTGCTGCAGCGCGCGCGCACCGCGAGCCGCGCCGCGCGCGAGCGCCTGGAGCGCTTCGCGCTCTACAGCGCCGACCAGGAGCGCCCGGAGGTCGAGCTGCTGCTCTACGAGAACCGGCTGCGCGCGGCGATCGCCCAGGACGCGCTCGACATCGTGTTCCAGGCGCAGCGCGACGCGCGCACCGGCCTCATCGTCGGCGCCGAGAGCCAGCTGCGCTGGCGCGACGCGAGCCTGGGCGCCGTGCCGGTGGCGAAGGCGATCGCCGCCGCGGAGTCCGCGGGCCTGGTGAACGAGGTGACGCTGTGGCTGGTGAACGGCGCGCTCCGGAACTGCCGCCAGTTCCGCGACGCCGCCGGGCTCGACCTGCGCGTCGGCGTCACGCTCTCGGCGAAGAGCCTGCGCCAGGCCGACCTGCCCGAGTTCGTGCTGAGCGCGCTGCAGACCTGGAACCTGCGCCCCAGCCGGCTCACGCTCGAGATCACCGAGACGCAGGTGCTGGCGTCGAGCCTGGAGTCCGTCGAGACGCTGCAGCGCCTGCGCGCGGCCGGCATCCGCCTGTCGCTCGACGACGCGAGCGCCGGCTACGCCGCGCTCGCCTGGCTGGCGACGCTGCCGTTCCACGAGCTGCGCGTCGATCTCGCCAACATCGGCGACATCGTCGAGTCGCCGCAGCACCTGGCGCTGGTGCGCTCGCTCGTCGAGCTCGCGCACCGCCTGAAAATGGAAGTGCTGGTGGCGAGCGTGGAAGACGAGGAAACCGAGGCGCGCCTGAAGCCCCTGGGCTGCGACCTGATGCAGGGCGCGGTGATCGGCAAGCCGCTCGAGACGCTCGAGTTCATCAGGAAATTCCGCGCCGACTGAGTCGCCGGGCCGCGCGCGGCCCCGCGGCGCCAGAATTCGTCACCGCTTCTCCACAATCTCGCTGCATACTGCAGCCTGTCGAAAGGAGACCCACGCCATGCGACCTGCCAGCCTCGCGATCGCACTCGTACTCGGCCTTGCCGCCTGCGGCGAGGCCGAGCCGCCCAAGCCGGCCGCCGCGCCCGAGCCGCCCAAGCCGATGTCGCAGGCGCCGGCGAGCGCGCCCGCGCCGGCGCCCGCGCCCGTCGCCGCGCCGCAGCCCTCCGCCGACGAGCTGCTCGCCGAGCGCGTGAAGCAGGCGCTGCGCGACACGAAAAAAGTGGACGGCCAGGGCGTCGGCGTGCGCGTCGCCGACGGCACCGTCACGCTGTACGGCACCGCCCCCAGCGCCGAGGAGCGGCGCCGCATCGAGCAGTTCGTCGCCAGCGTGGAGGGCGTGCGGGCGGTGCTCAGCAAGCTGGTAATCGTGCGCGGCTCGTAGCCGCGGCGCGAAAGCCCGCGCGGTAGGCCGCGCGCCGCTCCTCGGCGCTGCGCCCGAGCGCGCAGTACAGCGCGTGCGGCGTGAGCAGCGCATCGGCTTCGCCCAGGGCGTTGGCGCGATAGCTCGACCAGCGGTAGTGCGCCGGGTGGCGCACCAGGCCCGCGCGCACCGGATTGAGCTCGATGTAGCGCATGCAGGCGAGGACGTAGCGCCGGGTGTACACGGGCGTGGCGTCGAAATCGCGCGCGCGCACGGCGCGGATCAGGGGCATCGCGCCATCCACCCGATCCGGCGTCAGCAGCAGGTGCACGTGCGTGCCCATGAGGACGTAGGCGTGCACCGGGCAGCGCGCGGCCGCGCGCAGCCGTTCCAGGCAGGCGCCGGGATCCGCCGCATCGCTGCGCAGCACAAGATGCAGCGGGACGCCGGGCTGCTGCGGGCAGGCGGTGCGGGCCATGGGCGAGCAACGCCCGAGGCGGGGCGGCGGTTGACGCTGCGCGCGCGCCGCCGGGTTAGGATGCACGCTCAGCCATAGCGAGGCCCGTCATGAGCGCTCCAGAGAAGCCCGCGGCACAGGCGCCGCACGACCCGATCCACGACCTGGCGGAGAAGCTCTACGTGCAGCTGTGCGGCCGCATCTACGGCGCGGGCGGCGAAAAACCCCAGCCCAAGGCCGTGGCGCAGCTGTGCTTCAAGCTCGCGGAGAGTTTCATCGCGGCGAATTACGAGTTCAATCCGACCGCTGTCGCCGCGCGCGAGGCGAAGAACAAGGCCTCGGTGAAGCTCGACTCGGTGCAGATCGATTTCGGCGCCACGGGCAACAGCTGAATCGACAATCCGCTGTTTTCGAAGGGAAACTCGCGCGGCCTTTCGCCTGTCACAGGCCTATGGCCAAGCCCGCACGCCAGATTCTGGAAGCGCTCGAGGCACGCGAGCGCAGCCTGCGCGACAAGATCGCCGAGCGCCGCGATGCGCTCGAGGACGCTTCGCGCCCGGCCGACCCGGCGGGCGACGCCGCCGACAAGGCCTTCGAGCGCACGCGCGCCGAGGTCGAGCACGACCTGATCGAGATGTCGCTGCATGAGCTCGCCGAGATCGCCGCCCTGCGCGAGCGCCTGGCGAACGGCACCTACGGCGCGTGCATCGAGTGCGGCGAGCCGATCCCGCCGGCGCGGCTCGAGGTGAACCCGACGGCGCGCCGCTGCGCCGA
>JBBDXL010000082.1:0-31273 GCA_040902335.1 Burkholderiales bacterium | reverse complement strand
AATCGCGGGGCGCAGTGCTAGGCTTGCACAATGGTTTTTCTACAGACTCGTTAGAGCGCAAGGGAATCGAAACAGAGGCAACACTATGAGCAGTCCCGATACCGACAAAGTCTTCAGTGGGTCAATTCCGAAGCTTTACGAAACGTATCTGGTTCCGCTGATCTTCGAGCCCTACGCTGCGGATTTGGCGAATCGCCTCGCTTCGAGATCTCTCACCCGCGTACTCGAGATTGCAGCCGGCACGGGTGTCGTGACTCGTAGTCTGGCATCCGCCCTACCCGAAAGCGTCTCCATCGTCGCCACGGACCTGAATCAGCCGATGCTGGACCAAGCTGCCGCGCTCGGGACCAAGCGCCCTGTGGAGTGGCGCCAGGCAGATGCCATGCAACTGCCCTTCCGGGACGGAACGTTTGACGCCGTCGTATGCCAGTTTGGAGTCATGTTCTTCCCCGAAAAATCGAAGGCATTCTCGGAGGCACGTCGAGTGCTCAGGTCGGGGGGCGTTTTCATTTTCAACGTGTGGGATCGGATCAAGGAAAACGAATTCGCTGACACCGTGACGACGGCACTCGAGTCTCTGTTTCCTAAGGAGCCGCCGCGCTTCTTGGCTCGCACACCCCACGGCTATTACGACGGTCCGACCATTAAGCAAGATCTTGCAAACGGCGGGTTCACTGCGTCACCGCAAATCGTTGCGGTTGCGGCGCGCAGTCGGGCAAAATCCTCCCGGATCCCAGCGGTCGCATACTGCCAGGGGACACCGCTACGCAACGAAATCGAGGCGCGCGACGCCTCGCGGCTCGGCGAAGCAACCGACATCGCGGCGGAAGCTATCGCCCAGCGGTTCGGGCCGGGGGCTGTGGACGGCAAGATCCAGGCACACATTGTCACCATCGAAAACTGAGCGGAACGGCGCAAGCCCAGTGCTACGGCCACTCCGGCCGGTGATACCCCAACGGCACCGGCGGCCGCGCCCAATACGGCGGCGTCTCGGAAAGCTCCACCACCGGCTTCAAATGCCGGATCACCCTGGCCGGTGACTGGGTCTCCATGGTGAGCCCCTGCGGCTCCTCCGCAAGCGGCGCAGCCGGATCCACAACCCCCCGATCCACGATCCACCTTCCCACGCGCGCGAGCGCGACGCGCACTAGCCAGCTCCCGCCCTCGCGCGCGCGCCGCCCCAAAGCCACCATCGTGCCGAACGCCATCAAATATCCGCTCACGTAATCGATCGCGGAGCAAGGCAGAAGCTGCGGCTTCCCGCCCCCGCCCTGCGCGTGAGCCATGCCGCTCACGCACTGCACGATGCTGTCGAAGCCGCGCCGGTCCTTCCACGCCCCGGCCGGTCCCCAGGCGGAGAGCGACACGTAGACGATGCCCGGGCGCAGCTTCGCCAGCTGCTCGGGCGAGAAGCCGCGCGCGGCGAGCGCGCCGGGGCGGTAGGACTGCGAGAAGACATCCGCTTCGCGCGCAAGCCCGCGCAGCGTCTCCACGCCCTCTTTCTCGCGCAAATCGAGCTGCGCCGAAAGCTTGCCCAGCCCCGTATCGAGATCCACGTCGCCCGAATCGGGCAGGTGCGCGGCGGTGATCTTCAGAACGTCCGCGCCGTGCTCGGCGAGCGTCTTCGCGCAGGTTGGGCCGGCGAGCACTCGCGTGAGATCGAGCACACGCACCCCCGACAAAGGCCGCTCCGCCTTCGGCAGGGGCTGCGGCGGCGCATCGCCGATGCGCTCGATCTCAAGCAGCGGCTGCCCCGCCACCGCCGCGGCATGCGCATGCGCCCCCCACTCCCCCGCGCTGCGCACCAGCGCCGCGCAGCCGCCGGCCGCATGGATCGCGTCCTCGAGCGCGAGCCCGTCCCAGGAGGCCGCCGCGCGCTCGGCGGACTCGCGGTCTTCGCCGACGCCGAGCACACGCAGCGCCGCGGCGCGATGATGGGGATAGTTGCAATGAAAGCGCACCCAGCGCCCATCCCGCACCGCGTAGAACAGGCTGAACGGATCCCAGATCGGCGCCGGCGGCTTGCCGTCGATCCTCAGGTAGGCGCTGCTCCTCAGCGAGGCCGCCGCCGCGCGCAGGTCCACCGCGACGCGCTGCGCGCGCCCGCCGCGCAGTTTCCACAGCTCCGCCGCGGCGATGCCCGTCGCCGCGAGCGCCGCCGCGCCGGCAGTGCCCACGCGGTAAGGCGTCTTCAGCGCCGGATCGGCGCCGTGAATCTCGGCCTCGCCCCCGATCCTGGCGATCCCGAGCAGCTCGCGTAGCGCCGCCTGCGGCATGGCTTAACTTAGCACGCGCTCGGTTAAACTCGGAGAGCCATGCGAGAGCCGACCCCGAAGACCATCTACCTGAAGGACTACACCCCGCCCGCCTTTCTCGTCCCGCACGCAGAGCTCGATGTCGACATCCGCGACGACCACGCGATCGTGAAGGCGCGGCTCCAGGTCAAGCGCAATGGAGGTACGGGACCGCTGGTCCTGGACGGCGACGAGCTGGAGCTCGTATCGGTGACGCTCGACGGCAAGACCCCGCGCCACGACGTGGCGGCCGACCGGCTGACGGTGCACGACGTGCCCGACGCCTTCACGCTCGAGACGGTGACGCGCATCGTGCCGCAGAAGAACACCAAGCTGGAGGGCCTGTACGCCACGAAGCACGGTTTCGTCACGCAGTGCGAAGCGGAAGGGTTCCGCCGCATCACCTGGTTCGTCGACCGCCCCGACAACATGGCGCGCTTCATCGTCACGGTGCGCGCCGACAAGGCGCGCTACCCGGTGCTGCTCTCAAACGGCAACCGCACCGGCGGCGGCGACGAAGCGCCCGGCCGGCACTGGGCGAAATTCGACGACCCGTTCCTCAAGCCCTCCTACCTCTTCGCCCTGGTGGCGGCGAACCTGGAAGAGCTCAAGGACGAATTCGTCACCCGCTCCGGCAAGCGCGCGCAGCTTTCGGTGTACGTAGAGCCCGGCAAGCTCGACCAGGCCGGCTGGTCCATGGACTGCCTGAAGCGCGCCATGAAGTGGGACGAAGAGCGCTTCGGCCTGGCGCTTGATCTCGAGCAGTACAAGATCGTCGCCGTCGGCGACTTCAATTCCGGCGCAATGGAGAACAAGGGCCTCAACATCTTCAACACCAAGTACGTGCTGGCGCGTCCCGACACCGCCACTGATGCCGACTACCAGGCGATCGACGCGGTGGTGGCGCACGAGTACTTCCACAACTGGACCGGCGACCGCGTCACCTGCCGCGACTGGTTTCAATTGTCGCTCAAGGAGGGTCTGACGGTGTTCCGCGACCAGGAGTACAGCTCGGACCTGTACTCGCGCGCCGTCGAGCGCATCCAGAACGTGAGGATGCTGCGCGCCGGCCAGTTTCCCGAGGACGCGGGGCCGATGAAACACCCGGTGCGCCCGCAGTCCTACATGGAGATCCGCAACTTCTACACCATGACGGTGTACGAGAAGGGCGCGGAGGTGGTGCGCATGCAGCACACGCTGCTCGGCGAGAAAAAGTTCCAGGCCGGCATGAAGCTCTACTTCGAGCGCCACGACGGCCGGGCGGTGACCTGCGACGATTTCGTGCAGGCCATGCAGGACGCCTCGGGAATCGACCTGGCGCAGTTCCGGCGCTGGTACGACGTCGCCGGCACGCCGGTGCTCGACTGCACCGGGGAGCACGAGAACGGGACCTTCACCCTCACCGTGAGGCAGTCGATGAACCCGCCGTTCCACATCCCGCTCGCGGTGAGAATCGGGCCGCACCAGCGCGTCCTGCCGGTGAAGCGGGCCGAGGAGCGATTCACCTTCGAGGTGGCGGACAAGCCGGTGCCCTCGCTGCTGCGCGGCTTCTCGGCGCCGGTGATCCTCAACTATCCGTACAGCGAAGCCGACCTCGTGCGGCTGATGGCCGAGGACGACGACCCCTTCAACCGCTGGGAGGCCGGACAGCGGCTCGCCGCGCAGATCATCCTCGAGCGCAACGGCGAGCCCTCGGCTGCGTTCCTCCAGGCGGCCGAGCGCATGCTGGCGGAGAAGGACCACGCCTTCGTCGCGGAAGCGCTCGCGCTGCCCGGGGAAGCCTTCCTCGCCGAGCAGCTGGACGTGGTGGACCCGGACGCGCTGCACGAGTCGCGCAACACCCTGCGCCGGGGGATCGCCAAGGCGCTCGAGCACGAGCTGACGGCGACCTACCGCGCGCTGCAGTCGGACGCGCCCTACGCGCCCGACCCGGCCGCGATCGGCCGGCGCGCGCTGAGGAACCTGTGCCTCGGCTATCTCGCCGAGCTGGGTTTGAGCGCGCTGGCCGACGCGCAATTCCGCCGCGCCGACAACATGACCGACGCGATGGCCGCGCTCGCCTGCCTCGCCAACGCCGACTGCCCCGAGCGCGAGCCCGCGCTGCAGGCGTTCTACGACAAGTGGCAGAACGAGCCGCTGGTGGTGGACAAGTGGCTCGCGGTACAGGCGATGTCGCGCCTGCCCGGAACGCTGGCGCGCGTGCGCCAGCTCCTCGGCCATCCGGCCTTCGACATCAAAGTGCCGAACAAGGTCTACGCGCTGGTGCGCGCCTTCGCCTCCAACCACGTGCGCTTCCATGCCGCCGACGGGGCGGGCTACGCGTTCCTCGCCGAGCGCGTGCTCGAGCTCGACCGGCTCAACCCGCAGGTCGCGGCGCGCATGGCGCGCGGGTTCGACCGTTGGCGCAAGTTCGACGCCGCGCGCCAGGCGCTCGCGCGCCGGCAGCTCGAGCGCATCCGCGACGCCGCCGGCCTGTCGCGCGACGTCGCCGAGATCGTAGGCAAGTCGCTTGCCTGAGGGCGCCGCCATGGCCACGACCGTCCTCGTGGTCTTCGCCGTCGTCTACCTCGGCATGATCCTCGGCGGGCTGCCGTTCCTGCAGCTCGACCGCACCGGGGTGGCGCTGCTCGGCGCCATCGCCCTCGTCGCGCTCGGCACGCTCACGCCCGAGCAGGCGGCGCTCTCCATCCACCTGCCGACGCTGCTGCTGCTGTTCTCCTTCATGGTGATCTCGGCGCAGCTGCGCCTGGGCGGCTTCTACGATCATGTCACGCTCGCTCTCGCCGGCCTGCGCATCTCGCCGCCGGCGCTGCTCGCTGCGTTGATCGTAGCGGTGGGCGTGTTGTCGGCCGTGTTCAGCAACGACGTCATCTGCCTGGCGATCGCGCCGGTGCTGGCCGACGCCTGCCTCGCGCGCCGGCTCGACCCCGTGCCGTACCTCCTCGGCCTCGCCAGCGCGGCGAACATCGGCTCGGCGGCGACGCTGATCGGCAACCCGCAGAACATGCTCATCGGGCAGACGCTCGGTCTGTCCTTCGCCGGCTACTTCCTCGAGGCGATCGGGCCGGTGCTGGCCGGCCTGGCGGCCACCTGGGGCATCCTCGCCTGGCAGGCGCGCGGCCGCTGGCGCACGGTCCTCGACGACCCGCCGCCCGAGCGGCGCCACGACTACGCGGTGTACGACCGCTGGCAGACCGCGAAGGGCCTGGGCGTCGCCGGCGCGCTCGTCGGCGCCTTTCTCCTTACAGACCTGCCGCGCGAGGTACTCGCGCTGGGCGGCGCCGGCCTGCTGCTCATGAGCCGCCGGCTGCACTCGCACAAGATGCTCGGCCTGGTGGATTGGGAGCTGCTGATCCTGTTCATCGGGCTGTTCGTAGTGAACCACGCCCTCGCGCAGACCGGGCTCACGGCGCAGGCGATGCGATGGCTCGCCGACGCCGGCGTGCCGCTTTCGGGCACCGGCCCGCTGTTCGTGACGACGCTGGTGCTGTCCAATGTGGTCTCCAACGTCCCCGCCGTGATGCTGCTGCTGCCGGCGGCGACCGAGCCGTTTTCCGGGCCGCTGCTCGCGCTGGTGAGCACGCTCGCCGGCAACCTGCTGATCGTGGGTTCGATCGCCAACATCATCGTCGTCGACGCCGCGCGGCGTCGCGGCATCGCCATCGACTGGCGCACCCACGCGCGCACCGGCGTGCCGGTGGCGCTGGTCACGCTGTGCGTCACGGCGGTCTGGTTCGCACTGCGGCATTGAGCGCGTCGGGCCTACCCGACGGCGCGGCAGGGGTTGCGCAACGCGTCACGAACGCACCCCGCGCGGCGCGGATTCTGCGCAGTTTGCCCTTGAGCGCGGCGCGCAAGCTGGCATTGTGTGTGCGCTTGACCTCGCCAGACATCACCTCGCGGCTGTCCACCACCGGCCAGCTCCTCGTCCGCTCGGGCATCGAGATCGGCCGGCTGCTGGACTCGATGGCGCATGACCGCGATGCGGTGACCGCGCAGGTCCCGCCGCAGCTGCTGTTCCTCTCGCAGCTCCTGTATGTCGAGCCGGTGCGCGGCTTCATGATGCTGTCCTACTCCGACCACAAGCCCGCCAACAGCGCGGTGCTGTCGGCGCGCTCGCTCACGTTTCGCTGCAACCACCGCGGCGCGCAGTTTGCATTCACAGGCGAAGGGCCGCGGCAGGCCGCTCATAAGGGCGAGCCTTGCATCCAGTGCGTGCTGCCGACGGCGATCCTCGGCATGCAGCGCCGCGCCAGCGGCCGCGTCCAGGTGCCGGTGCAGGCGCCCGTGACCTGCGACTTGCGCATGGGCCTCATATCGTTTCCGGGCAAGGTGGTGGACGTGAGCCTCGACGGCATCGGCACGCTGGTCACCGATTCCACGATCCCGCTCTGTGCCGGCACGCGGCTCGAGAACGCGCGCATCCGCCACCCCGAGTGCGAGCCTTTCTACGTCGATTTCGAAGTGCGCTACGTCACCCGCGTCATGCTGCCCAACGGCGAGCGCGCCAGCCGCATCGGCTGCCAGGTGGTCGGCTCGCGCGAAGTTCTAGAAGAGCTCATCCGGCTGTTTATCATCGATCTGGGTTGACACGGTCGGGTCTGCTTTGACTGCGAGGCGCGGATTGCCGGAGAATCCCGGCACCGCGACGCAGGCCCGTTCCCTTGGATTCCACGCTTTACCTGATCATCGCCACGCTCGTCTTCCTCGGCATCCACGTCCTGCCGAGCACGCCGTTGCGCACCCTGGCGGTCCGGGCGCTCGGCGAGCGCGGCTATCTCAGCCTGTTCTCGCTCGCCTCGCTCGCCGGACTGGCATGGATGTCGATGGCGTACGGCCGCGCGCCCTTCGAAGGATTGTGGCCCGGGCTGCGGCTCGTGCCGATCGCCGTCCTGCCGCTCGCGTTCGTGCTGCTCGCCTGCGGGCTGCTCGTGAGCAATCCGACAGTGCTCGGTCAGGCCGGGGTGCTCAAGCGCGAAGATCCCGCGCGCGGGATCCTCCGCATCACGCGCCACCCCGTCATGTGGGCGATCATGCTGTGGGCCGCGGCGCACATCCTGGCGATCGGCTCGCTACAAGCGATGATCTTCTTTGGCGGGCTGCTCCTGCTCGCCGCCGCCGGCACCACGCTGCAGGACGCGCGCAAGGCGAAGCTTCTGGGCGAGGACTGGAAGCGCTTTGCCGCGCTCACCTCGAACGTGCCGTTCCTCGCCGTCGCGCAGGGCCGCAACCGCGTCGTCTGGCGTGAGATCGGGTGGGTGCGGCCCGCGGTCGGGCTGGCGGCGTTCGCCGCGCTGCTGTGGCAGCACGCATGGCTGTTCGGCGTGCGGCCGTACTAGGGGCTGGGGACTGTCCCTATTTGAGCTTGCGCTGCACGCGCTCGTCGAACTTGGCGACGTTCACCACCACGCGCTCGTGCGTGCCATCGCCGATCAGCTCCCGTTCGTCGCGCGCCTCTACGCGGAAGCGGATCGTGCGCCCTTCGATCCCGGTCACTTCGGCCGTCGCGGTAACGCGCATGCCGACCGGCGTCGCGGCAATGTGGCGCACGTTGAGCACGGTCCCGAGGCTCTGGCGACCCGCAGGCAGCAGGCGCTCGACCGCGTCGAGCGCCGCCGCCTCGAAAAGATTGATCATCACCGGCGTGGCGAGCACGTGCACGCGCCCGCTGCCGACGCGCGGCGCGGTATGCTCTTCGCCGACCAGCAAATCGGCGCGGCCCTGGAGTCCCGGCTTGAGCGCATCCATAGAGGACCTATGATAGCCGCATGACTCCCCGCGTCCTCATCCTCGGCTGCGGCTTCGGCGGGCTGTTCGCGGCGCGCGCGCTCGCCAAGGCGCCGGTCGAGGTCACGGTGGTCGACCGCACCAACCATCATTTGTTCCAGCCCCTGCTCTACCAGGTGGCGACCGCGGGCCTCGCCGCGCCCGCCATCGCCGAGCCGATCCGCCGCGCGCTCGCGAAACAGAAGAACGTCACCGTGCTTTACGGCGAAGCGCAGCGCGTCGAGGTCGACGCCCGCCGCGTGATCCTCGAGAACGGCGACGCGCTCGCCTACGACCGCCTGATCCTCGCCACCGGCGCCACCGACAGCTACTTCGGCCACGACGAGTGGCGCGCGCACGCCCCGGGGCTGAAGACGCTCGAGGACGCCTTCGAGCTCCGCAGCCGCATCCTGCTCGCCTTCGAGCACGCTGAGCGCGAAGCCGATCCCGTGAAGCGCGCCGCCTGGCTCACCTTCGTCGTCATCGGCGCGGGCGCCACCGGCGTGGAGATGGCGGGTATGCTCGCCGAGATCTCGCGCCACACGCTGAAGGGCGAATTCCGCCGCTTCGATCCGCGCAACGCGCGCGTGGTGCTGGTCGAAGGCGTGGAGCGCGTGCTGCCGAGCTACACGCCGGACCTGTCCGAGCGCGCACGCATGCAGCTCGAGCGCCTGGGCGTCACCGTGTGGCTGGGCCGCAAGGTCACGGGCATCGACGCGCAGGGCGTGCAGCTCGGCGGCGACCGGCTCGAGGCGAAGACCGTGGTGTGGTGCGCGGGCGTCGCGGCGAGCCCGCTCGGCGCCACGCTCGGCACGCCGCTCGCGCACGGCGGGCGCGTGATCGCAGAGCCCGACCTGTCCGTGCCCGGGCATCCCGAGATCCAGGCGGTGGGCGACCTCGCTTACCTGCCGGAGCACGAGCCGCCGGTGCCCGGCGTCGCGCCGGCCGCCAAGCAGATGGGCCGCCACGCGGCGCGCAACATCATCGCCGCGCTGGCCGGAAAGCCGATGCGGCCGTTCCGCTACCGCGACTACGGGCAGCTCGCAACCATCGGACGCAGCAAGGCGGTGGCGATGTTCGGCCGGATCCACGTCTGGGGCTGGCTCGCCTGGGTCGCCTGGCTCACCGCGCACATCTACTTCCTGATCGGCTTCAGGAACCGGATCGTCGTGCTGATCGACTGGGCGTGGGCCTACTGGACGTTCGAGCGCTCGGCGCGCGTCGTCGACAAGGGCGCGCGCCCGCCAAGTTGAACTCACATGGCGAGATCGGCCAGTCGCTTGGCGTATTGCGCCGCCTTGCGCGTGTCTCCCGAGCGCTCGGCGGCACGCGCCGCGCCGGCGAAGGCACGGTTGCGGTTCGGCTCGCGCTGCAGCACCGACTCGAATTCGCGCAGCGCGGTGGCAGCCTCGCCGGCTTCAAGCGTCGCGTAAGCAAGCAGCTCGCGCGCCGGCACGATCGGACCGGGGGTGACGACATGCTTTTCGGTCGCATCCTCGCGCTCGGCCGCCTTGCGCAGCATCGCCAGCGCTTCCGTCGTCCTGCCCTCGGCGCGGGTCGCAAGCGCATCCACCACCGCAGCCTGGATGGAGATCTGCTCCGCCCAATACGGCACCTTGGTCGCTTCTGCGAGCTTCCGCAGGCGCGCCGCCTGGGCACGAGCTGCGGCCGCCTCGCCGCTCAGCGCAGAGCCTATGCCGCGCGCATATGCGTTGACCGCTTCGGCGAAGGTGTATTTCTTCCAGGGATAGGCGTCGGCAGCCGGAAACAGCTCGAGCGCGGCGGCCTCTTTCCAGGCGCCCCGCTCGAGCGCGAGCCGCGCCGGCATCGCGGCGTAAGCGTAGGCGGTCGCCGCGTGATCGATGCGCGCCGGGTTGGCCAGCGCTTCGTTCACCACCTCGCGCGCGGCGCCGTGCTGCCCGAGTTGCAGGTGCGCGTACACCATGTAGTCGTAGGCGTGCCACTTGTCGAAGGACTTGTCGCCGCCCACGCGCGCCGAGGCGCGGTTGGATTCGATCGATTCCTTCCAGGCGCCCACGCGCGTGAAGATGTGCGAAGGCATGTGCAGCGCATGCGCCGCGTCGGGCGCGATCTTGCCGTAGCGCCGGGCGGCTTCCAGCCCGTGTGCCGCGATCGGCGGGTAGTCGTAGCTGTGGATGAGGTAGTGCGCGACGCCCGGGTGCTCGGGCTGAGCGGTGAAGATCGGCTCGAGGATCTTCGTAGCCTTCAGCTGGTTGGTGTACTTCTTGTCGGTCGGATCGAAATTCGCCGACAGCACCAGCGCGTAGAGAATCGCCGCCTCGCTGTCCTGCGCGTAACTGCGCATGACCCGCTCGAGCGCGGCTTCCAGCGCCTTGGCGCGCGCACGGTGATCCAGCTTGTCCTGATCCTTGAAGAACACGGCGAGCGCGTCGACGTAGTCGCGCTCGCGCTGCGACTTGAGCCCTACGCTGCGCGCGGTGTCCAGGAACCTGCCGCCCTCGCTCAGGGTCGCGGCCGGAATACCCCCGGGCCAGGCGAACGGATTTGCGAGCGCCGCCAGCGTGCGCAGCCAGTGCGCCATGCCGCATTGCGCGTCCGCCTGCAGCACGCGCTCCAGCGGCTCGCGCATCTGCGACCAGGCGAACGAGTGGTAGTACGCCATCGCCAGGTTGAACTCGCGCTGGGCGCCGGCGTTGCACTCGACCTGGAAGTGCACCTTGCCCAGCGCCGGACCTTGTGCCGCGGCGGGCATTGCGGCGACAAACATCAGGGAAAGAACAGCGAGACTGCGATTCATAATGTGCCTCCTCCTCAAAAGGAACACCAAGAACCGGAACACCAGGAACGGCCAGCCTACGCCTAAAACGGCCGCCCGTGTTCGGGAAATACTGCCCCCGCCTAGCGCCCGCGCCGCGCTTCGCCGAGGTAGAAGCTCGCGCGCTCGGCCGCGTCGGCGCAGCGCTCAAAATTCTCCAGCGTCTGCTGCGTCTTGGCGCTCGTCATCAGGCCCACCGCCTTGGCGAAGCTCACGGTGCCCGCGAAGCCCTCGACTTTCGCCACGTCCATTTCCTTCCACGCTGCGTCCAGGCGCGTGGCGCAGGCATCGCGGCCGCGCATTGTCGTGCCGCAGCCGGCGAGCGCGGCGAGGAGCAAAGCAATGACGAACGTGCGCGCCATGCGGCGATTCTACTGCAGCCGCGGCGGCCCGCCCCACAGCCAGGCGGCGCCGCGCACGCCGCTCGAATCCCCGTGCATGGCTGGCACGAGCCGCGTGGCCACGTGGTCGGAAAAGATGTAGCGCCCCCAGATCCGGGGCACGTTGTCGTACAGCCGCCTGACATTCGACATGCCGCCGCCGAGCACCACCACGTCCGGGTCGATCACGTTGATCACCGAGCCGAGCGCGCGCGCCAGCCGCTCCTCGTAGCGCGCAAGCGTCGCCTCGTTGCCGCGTGCCACGATCTCCCCGGGCGAGAGCCGCTCGCCGGTGGCCTGCTCGTGATCGCGCGCGAACGACGGCCCCGACAAGTAGGCCTCGATGCAGCCCAGGCGATGGCAGTAGCACTCGCGCAGCGGCAGGTCCTGTGCGGTGGGCAACGGCAGCGGGTTGTGGCCCCACTCGCCGGCAATGGCATTGACGCCAGTGAGCACCTGGCCGCGCACCACCATGCCGCCGCCGACGCCCGTGCCGAGGATGACGCCGAACACCACCTCGGCGCCGGCGCCGGCGCCGTCCACCGCTTCCGATAGCGCGAAGCAGTTGGCGTCGTTCATCATGCGCACCTCGCGCCCGAGCGCGCGCTCGAGGTCCTGCTTGAACGGCCGGCCGATGAGCTGCGTCGAGTTGGCGTTCTTCACCAGGCCGGTGACCGGGGAAATGGCGCCCGGGATGCCGATACCGATGCTGCCCTCCGCGCCCAGCTCGCGCTCGGCGTCGCCGACCAGGCCGACGATGGCCCGGACCATGGCTACGTAGTCGTGGCTCGGCGAGGCGATGCGCTTGCGGTAGCGCTCGGCGCCATCCTCGCCGAGTGCGAGCAGCTCGATTTTCGTCCCGCCCAGGTCGATGCCGATCCTCAATTGCATGATCGATGCGTCACGGCTCGACCACCTTCAAACCCATCGCGCCGGCCGCCGCGGCCAGCGCACGGTCGAGCACGAGGAACGCGCTGGCGCCCGCAGCCTCGGCGATCGCCAAGTGCAGCGCGTCCCCGGCGCGAAGCTCGAGCGACGCGTCGCCGGCCAGGGCAGCCGCGCGGCGAAACTCGGCGCGGCCGGGCGCCGCGACCAGAAGCCTGCTCTCCGAGAACGCCACGAAGCGGGCGAAGGCCTGCCGCGCAAGGTCCGGCGACGCCTGCCCGGATCGCACTTTCATCGCCGTCGCGCTCGCGAACTCGGTCACCGACCAGTCCGAAATTGCGAGCCGCTCTGCGCTCGCCTCGATCCAGTCCAGGACGGCGCGCGTCTTCGCCTCGTGAAAGTACATCGGTACCAGCGCGCTGGTATCGACGTAGACCATCTCAGTAGCGGGCGCCGCGCCTCATCGCACCGACGACCGGCTCCGACCGCGGCTGCCGGGCGACGAAATCGCGCAGACGCCGGATATCGGCCTTGCCGATGCGCCCGCCCTCGGGCGTGAGGATCAGGCGCCCGTCCGCCGCGACTTCGGCGATCAGCTTGTCGCCTTCCCCCACCCCGATGCGCCGCGCGGACTCGGCGGGCAGGCGCACGGCGAGGCTGTTGCCCCACTTGGCGACCACCAGCGCTACCCGCTCAGCCATCGCAACCCCCGCGTATATACATGTTGCTACATGGTAGTCGCCGAGCCCGGCCGGCGTCAAGCCCGGGCGGCGGTATGCTTCGCGCATGGACTACGACTACGTCATCGTCGGCGCCGGCAGCGCCGGCTGCCTGCTCGCCAACCGCCTGTCGCGCGACCCGGCCACGCGCGTCCTGCTGCTCGAAGCCGGCGGCAAGGACGACTGGTTCTGGATCGACATCCCGGTCGGCTACCTCTACACCATCGCCAACCCGCGCACCGACTGGTGCTACAAGACCGAGCCCGACGCGCATCTCGCCGGCCGCTCGATCCATTACGCGCGCGGCCGCGGCCTCGGCGGCTGCTCCTCGATCAACGCCATGATCCACATGCGCGGCCAGAAAGACGACTACGAGCACTGGGCGGCGCTCGGCAACCGCGGCTGGAGCTGGGACGAGGTGCTGCCCGTGTTCCAGTCGCTCGAGGACTACCAGCACGGCGCGGTCGACACCTACGGCGCGGGCGGCGAGCTGCGCGTAGAGGATCCGCGCGTGCGCTGGGAGATCCTCGACGCGTGGCGCGCCGCGGCCGCCGCGTGCGGCATTGCGCCGATACGCGTGTTCAACACCGGGGACAACACGGGCTGCGCGTACTTCCAGATGAACCAGAAGCGGGGCGTGAGGTGGAGCGCGACCAAGGCGTTTCTTCGTCCGGTGATGAATCGGCCGAATCTCACCGTGCTGACGGGCGCGCATGTGACACGGATCCGGTTCGAAGGCCGTGTCGCGACGGGCGTCGAGTTTCGCGCCGGCCGCGACTCGCGCTCCGCAAAAGCGTCGCGCGAGGTGATTCTCGCGG
This sequence comes from Burkholderiales bacterium, assembly GCA_040902335.1. Lineage (GTDB taxonomy): Bacteria > Pseudomonadota > Gammaproteobacteria > Burkholderiales > SG8-39 > JAABQT01. The sequence goes on along the minus strand of JBBDXL010000082.1, from coordinate 17,614 downwards.
CCGGCGCGATCGGATCACCCCAAATACTGCAGCTCTCGGGGGTTGGACCCGGTGCCCTGCTGCAGCAGCACGGAATTCCCTTGGTTCATGACTTGCCCGGCGTCGGCGAGAACCTCCACGATCACCTGCAGATCCGCATGCAGTACAAAGTGAGCGGCGTGAAGACGCTCAACACGATGGCCAACAGCCTCTGGGGCAAGGCGGCGATGGGGCTGGAGTACCTCGTCTTGCGTACCGGCCCGCTCACCATGCCGCCCTCGCAGCTCGGCGCCTTCGCGAAGAGCGACCCGTCGCAGCCCACCGCGAACATCGAGTGGCACGTGCAGCCGCTTTCGCTCGACAAGTTCGGCGACCCGCTGCACCCGTTCCCGGCGATCACGCCGAGCGTGTGCAACCTGCGCCCCGCCTCGCGCGGCTGGGTGCGCATCCAGTCGGCGGACGCGGCGGTCTACCCGGAGATCAAGCTGAACTACCTCGCCGCGCCCGAGGACCGCAAGGTCGCGCTGGACGGGATGCGCTACACGCGCCGTATCATGGCGGCGAAGGCACTGGCGAAGTACCAGCCCGAGGAGTTCCGGCCGGGCCCCGGCGTGCAGTCGGACGAGGCGCTGGAAAGGGCGGCCGGCGAGCTCGGCACCACCATCTTTCACCCGGTCGGCACCTGTGCCATGGGGAGCGTCGTGGACGCACGCCTGCGCGTGCGCGGCCTCGAGCGCCTGCGCGTCATCGACGCCTCGATCATGCCGCGCATCACCTCGGGCAATACCAACGCCCCCACCACCATGATCGCCGAGAAGGGCGCGCGCATGGTGCTGGCGGACGCCTAGGCGGCGTTCAGCGTCCAGTCGAACTCGGCGTAGCGCAGGCGCAGCCGCAACCCGTGGCGCTCGGCCGCCGCCGCGACGTCGTCCCCGGGCATGCGCGCCAGGACGAACTCGAGCACGCCGCGCTTGCCGCCGAAGTCCGCCGCGTACCAGTCGAAGAGCTTCGGCACCACCAGCGCGGCACCGCCCGCCGCGAGGCGCACGTGGGCGGCAAGGTAATCGCAGGTGGCCCGCTCCAGGGACTCGGCGAGATTTCCGGCGGCGTAGGCCGCCGGCGCCGGCGAGGAGCGGCAGGCCGAGTACATGGCGAAATGCACGCGCTCGTCGAACATGAAGGGCGCGAGCGCATAGCGCGGCTCGCCGCGGCGCAGCGGCTTCGCGCCGAAGGCGAGTCGCGGCGCGTTCACGCGCAGCAGCCCGTGCTCGATCTCGTCCAGCGAGAACACGTGCCCGCCGACCACGTACTGCGAGCCGGTGAAGAAATCGCCCACGGCGCGCACTCCGGCGAGCGCGCGCCGCGCGACGACCGCGTGCAGGACGAGCGCGTTGTAGACGTTCAGCCAGAAGGCGAGCCGCAGGCCGATGTTGAGGGCGACGCAGTCGAAGTCGGCGAGCGCGCGCGCGGCCACGCGTATTTCGTCGAACTCCGGGGACTCCGCGAAGCGCGAGTAATCGAACGCGTGGCGCACAGCGTCGTAGTGCGCCGCGCAGGCGCTGCTCAGGGCGGCGGCGAGCAGCTGCGGCGCGTCGCTGCCCGCAGCGCGTGCTCCCTGCTCGATCGGATTGAGCACCGGCATATCGCGCCGCCCGGCGGCTAGGGAATTTCCCCCTGTTCCTCGTCCGGCGGCTCCGCCTGCGGCAGCGACAGCGTGCGCAGCCGGAAGCGCCCCTGGTAGTCGAACAGCCAGGTTTCCGTGAATGTCACGCTCTGCGCTCCGTTCATGAGCTTCATGGACGGGCGCGGCAGGGGCTCGGCCTGGCGCACGGTCTCCCGGGCGAGCGCTTCCAGCCACGGGTCGTGCCAGGGCGCGCGATACAGCTCCAGCTGGCGCAGCCCCCCGATGGCGTTGACTTCGGCGCGCATGACGATGACGGCGCGCAACGGACTGGGCGGCGGCCCCTCGAACACCATTCCAGGGTTGGCCGCATGCAGCGCGCGGGCAACCTCGCGCTGGTATTCCAGCAGCGTGGCGGCGCCCGACGGCTGCGCGAGCGGCAGCGCGGCCTCGGGCATGCTGTGGTACGCCTTGGCCACCGGCGCCGGCGGCGCGGATTGCGGCCCCGGCGTGCTGCAGCTCGCGAGCAGGACGCACAGCGCCGCCAGCACTTGAACGCCGGCACCGCGGCCCCCAGATTGAACTAACATTCCGCACCCATTTCCAAGCGGCATGAGGAGAGATCATAGATGAAACGCGTCGTCCTGTTCCTGGCCACCAACATTGCGGTCCTGCTGGTCCTGTCGGTGGTCATCAGCCTACTCGGCCTGGACCGCTGGCTCAGCGCCGAGGGCATCGACTACCGGGGCCTGCTCGCCTTCTCCGCGGTCCTCGGTTTCGGCGGCTCCTTCATCTCGCTCGCCATTTCCAAGACCATGGCCAAGTGGTCGACGGGCGCGCGCGTCATCGACGGCACCGAAGGCACCACCGAGTACTGGCTGGTGCAGACCGTGCGCGAGCTCGCGGGCAAGGCCGGCATCGGCATGCCGGAGGTCGCGGTCTACGAGGGTGCGCCCAATGCCTTCGCCACCGGCGCGTTCCGCAATTCGTCGCTCGTCGCGGTGTCGACCGGCCTGGTGCAGTCGATGAGCAAGGAAGAGGTGGAAGCCGTGCTCGGCCACGAGATCGGCCACGTCGCCAACGGCGACATGGTCACGCTCACCCTCGTCCAGGGCGTGGTCAACACCTTCGTCGTGTTCCTGTCGCGCGTCGTGGGCTTCTTCGTCGACAAGGCGATCTTCCGCACCGAGCGCGGCGTCGGCCCCGGGTTCTACATCACGGTCATCGTCTGCCAGATCGTGTTCGGCATCCTCGCCTCGGTGATCGTCGCCTGGTTCTCGCGCCAGCGCGAATTCCGCGCCGACGCGGCCTCGGCCGACCTGCTCGGCAGCCCGCGCCCCATGATGAACGCGCTGGCGCGCCTGGGCGGCCTGGAGCCGGGCGCATTGCCGGCATCCATGCGCGCCTCGGGCATCACCGACAAGCCCTCGGGCTTCGCGGTGCTGTTCTCTACGCACCCGCCAGTAGAGGAGCGCATCGCCGCGCTGCAGGCGCGAGCCGCCGGGCAGGCCTAGGCGCCGTACGGTGGGCCATCGGCCCACCCTACGATTTTGTTACGATTCCGGTCATGAAGATCGGAATCGTCGGCGTGAGCGGCTACGGCGGAGCCGAGCTGCTGCGGCTGGCCGCCGGCCACCCTGCGTTCGAGCTTGCCTACGTCGGCGGCGAGTCCAGCGCCGGCCAGGCGCTCGCGCAGCGCTTCCCGGCGCTCGCCGGTCATGCCGCCGGCAAGCTCGTGATCGAGCCCTTCGTGCCGGAGAAAGTCGCCGGCCTCGAGCTGCTGTTCGCATCGCTGCCCACCGGCAAGTCGCGCGAGCCGCTCGCGAAGGTCGCGAAGGACATCCGCATCGTCGACGTGGGCGGCGACCATCGCTTCGTGGACGGCTGGACCTACGGCCTCACCGAGCTGCCCGGGCAGCGCGACAGGATCCGCGGCGCAAGACGCGTCGCGAACCCCGGCTGCTACCCGGCGGCGGCGCTCCTTGCGCTGGTGCCGCTGCTGAAGGAAGGCCTGGTCGAGCCCGAAGGCATCGTCATCGACGCGAAGAGCGGCGTCACCGGCACGGGGCGCGGCGGCGCGAGCGACTTCGGCTACGCCGAGACCAACGAGGACCTGTTCGCCTACGGGCTGGAGGCGCACCCGCACGTGCCCGAGATGGAGCAGGCGCTGGCACAGGTGGCCGGGAAGAAGGCCACCATCGCCTTCACGCCGCATCTCGTGCCCATGACGCGCGGCATCCTCGCCACCTGCTACGCGCGCCCCAAGGGTGCCGTCGACGCGAAACGCCTGTATGCGGCGGCCGAAGCCTGCTACCGCAAGGAGTCCTTCATCAAGCTCGTGCCACTCGACAAGGGCCGCAGCGCCCACACCGGCTGGGCCACCGGTTCCAACCTCGCGTTCCTGTCCTACGCGGTGAATGCACGCACCGGACTGGTCGTGGCCCTCGGCGCGATCGACAACCTCGGCAAGGGCGCCTCGGCGCAGGCGGTGCAGAACGCCAACCTGATGACCGGGCAGCCCGAGACCGCGGGCCTCGCCGGACTGCCGCTCTGGCCCTAGCGTCGCCTGGCGCGCGCCGCTGGGTCGACACCCTGCTGGCGTGGTACTTCGTCTCGGTCTGGGGCTCGGGCTACATCGCCACCAAGATCGGTATCCAGTACGCGGCGCCGTTCACGTTCCTGTCGTTGCGCTACGCCTTCGGCCTCGCGTGCCTCGTGCCCGTGCTGCTGCTCATGCGCCCGAGCTGGCCCGCCACGCCGCGCGAGCTGGCGCACGTCGTGGCGGCGGGCCTGCTGATGCACGGCATCCAGCTCTCGGGCAGCCACTACGCGCAGTACCTCGGCCTCTCGGCCGGCATCGTGGCGCTGATGCTCGCGGTGCAGCCGTTGCTCACCGCCATGGTGGCGAAGCGCTGGATGCACGAGCGGCTCGCGCCGCGGCAATGGACCGGCATCGCGCTCGGGCTCGCCGGCGTGCTGCTGGTGGTCTGGCACAAGATCGACGTGCGCGAGATGACGCAGGGCGCGCTCGTCGCCATCATCGTGTCGCTCGCGGGCGTCACCGCGGGCACGCTCTACCAGCGCGTGTTCTGCCCGACGGTGAACCTCTATAGCGCGGCCTGGGTGCAGTTCGCGGCGTCGCTGGTGCTGCTCGCGCCGCTCGCTTTCGCCTTCGAGGGCGCGCGCGTCGACTGGAGCTGGGCGCTCCTCGGCGCGATCGCCTTCCTGGTGGTCTTCGCCTCGATCTTCGCGGTGAACGCCCTGCACACCCTGATGCGCCATGGCCAGGCCACCAGGGTGACGAGCATCCTCTATCTGACGCCGATCTTCGCCGTGGTGCTCGAATACCTCTTGTTCGGCGTGGTGCCGAGCGGACTGACGTTCGCGGGCATCGCCGTCATCTGCCTGGGCGTCGCGCTGGTGACCGCCGCCGGGGCGCGCCGGTTAAAATGACGCCGCCATGCACCGCGTCGCCCTCTCGCAGTTCCTCATCCAGCGCCAGCGCGCGGGCAGGATCAACGCCGACCTGCGCCTCCTGATCGAGACCGTGGCGCGCGCCTGCAAGGCCATCAGCACGCGCGTCAACAAGGGCGCGCTCGCGGACGGCTACGGCGCCGCCGGCACCCAGAACGTGCAGGGCGAGGCGGTGCAGAAGCTCGACATGCTCTCCAACGAGATCCTGCTGGAGGCGAACGAATGGGGCGGCAACCTCGCCGCGCTCGCCTCCGAGGAGATGGAGTTGCCGCACCCCATCCCCACGCGCTTCCCGAAGGGCGAGTACCTGCTGCTGTTCGACCCGCTCGACGGCTCCTCCAACATCGACGTCAACATCTCCGTGGGCACCATCTTCTCGGTGCTGCGCTGCCCGAAGATGGCCGACGGCAGCCTCTGCGAGGCCGATGAAGCCGCGTTCCTGCAGCCGGGGCGCACGCAGGTGGCGGCCGGCTTCGCCGTATACGGGCCGACCACGGTGCTCGTGCTCACCGTGGGCGACGGCGCGCACGGCTTCACGCTGGACCGCGAGAGCTTCACTTTCGTCCTCACGCACCCGGACATCCGCATTCCGGCGGACACCGCCGAATTCGCCATCAACGTCTCCAACCAGCGCCGCTGGGAGCCGCCGGTGAAACGCTACATCGACGAATGCCTCGCCGGCAAGGACGGCCCGCGCGGCAAGGACTTCAACATGCGCTGGGTCGCCTCGATGGTGGCGGACGTGTTCCGCGTGCTCTACCGCGGCGGCATCTTCATGTACCCGCGCGACGCGAAGAACAAGGACGGGCGCCTGCGCCTCATGTACGAGGCGAACCCCATGGCCTTCATCGTCGAGCAGGCGGGCGGTGCGGCCACCGACGGACGCACGCGCATCCTCGAGCTTCAACCCAAGGGCCTGCACCAGCGCGTGGCGGTGATCCTCGGCTCGAAGAACGAGGTGGAGCGGGTGAGCTCCTACCACCGCTAACGCCCCTGGATTTTCGCCTTTCATACATCTCGCCTTTAAAAGCAAACACCGGAGGCACGAAAAGGAAAAGGCCGGGGGCTCGCGCCGCCCGGCCTTCTCGGGACTCCCCTGAAATCGGTTACTTGAGGTGCTTGCTGACCAGCTTGGTCATCTCGAACATCGATACCTGCGACTTGCCGCCGAACACGGCCTTCAGCTTGTCGTCGGCATTGATCATGCGGCGGTTCTTCTTGTCCTGCAAGCCGTTGCGCTTGATGTAGCCCCAGATCTTCTTGGTCACTTCGGTGCGCGGCTGGGCGCTCGAGCCGATGACGGCCGCGAGCGACGCGCTCGGATTCATCGGCTTCATGAACGCTGCGTTCGGCTTGCGCTTCTTGCCCGCCTTCTTCGCCTTCTTCTTCGCCATCGTGATTCTCCTCTGAACGGAACGGAACTCTAGAGATCCGGATATTGCCGCCGCGGTGCGGCGGTGAGCGAAAGATGCCGAATCCAGAGGGTCATGTCAATGTCTGCGGGCGAGCTTGGCGTAATATTTTTGCTGCACGACGCGCAGCGCCGCACGTGTCGCTGTCTGCGAACACGCGCGACTGCGGCGCTCCGCGCCCCGCGCCGCGGCTGCGCCGCCGCGCGCAGCAACCCGCTGATTTCCGCGTTCATTCTTATAGAATGGCCGCCATGAACGTCGCCGATCTGCGCCAGGAATACATGCGCATGGGCCTCGCGGAAGCGCAGGCGCACGCCGATGCCCTGGTGCAGTTCGAGCGCTGGTTCCGGGACGCGCAGGCGGCCGAGCTGCCGCTCGCCAATGCCATGACGCTGGCCACCGTCTCCGCCTCGGGCGCGCCCACCGCGCGCGTCGTGCTGCTCAAGGGGCTGGAGCGCGGCGGCTTCGTGTTCTATACGAACACCCGCAGCCGCAAGGGCCGGGAGCTGGCCGCGCAGCCGCTCGCCTGCCTCGTGTTCCTGTGGTCGGATCTCGAGCGCCAGGTGCGCGTCGAGGGCCGGGTCGAGCAGGTATCGCCGCAGGACTCCGACGCCTATTACGCCAGCCGGCCGCTCGGCGCACGCCTTTCGGCCTGGGCCTCCGCGCAGAGCGAGACCGTCGCTGGCCGTGCCGCACTCGAGCGCGCGCTCAGCGACATGCACGCGAAGTACGGCGAGCAGCCGCCGCGCCCGCCGCATTGGGGCGGTTTGCGCCTCGTGCCCGAGGCCATTGAGTTCTGGCAGGGGCGCGCCGACCGGCTGCACGATCGCCTGCTCTATCGCCGCGCCGCCGGCGGCGCCGGGGGCTGGTCGATTGAGCGACTTGCTCCCTGAGCCGGTGCTCGCGTTCCTGCACGGCGCCGGGCTTGCCGCGCCGGGCGAAGCGCCCGCGGCGGTCGCACTTACCGGCGGCGTGTCCTCGGACATCTGGAGGGTCGACCTGCGAGCCGGCCCGGTGTGCGTGAAGCGCGCACTGCCGCGCCTGCGCGTGGCCGAGCTTTGGGAAGCGCCCATCGAGCGCAATCGCTACGAATGGCGCTGGATGCAGGTCGCGGCGCGCATCGCGCCGGGCTGCGCGCCCCGTGTCCTGGCGCACGACGCGTCGGGCCTGTTTGCCATGGAGTACCTCGACGGGAAGCGCTCTCCTCAGTGGAAGAACGAGCTGCGAGCAGGTCGCGCCGACCCGGCCTTCGCGCGGCTGGTGGGCGAGCGCCTTGCACGCATACACGCCGCGACCGCGGGCGATCCGCGCATGGCCGCTGAATTCGCCACCGACGCCGGCTTCCATGCCATTCGCCTCGAGCCCTACCTGCTCGCCACCGCGCGCCGCCACGCGGATGTGGCTGCGCAGTTGCGGCAACTCGCCGAGCGCACGGCAGCCACGCGCACCGCGCTGGTGCACGGCGACGTCAGCCCGAAGAACATCCTCGTCGGCGCGCAGGGCCCGGTGTTCCTCGACGCGGAATGCGCGTGGTACGGCGATCCGGCTTTCGACCTCGCCTTCTGCCTCAACCACCTGCTGCTCAAGTGCCTGTGGGTGCCGGAGGCGGCGGATCGCTTCATGGCGTGCTTCGACGCGCTTGCCGCAGGCTACCTCTCGATTCACGGGATCACGGGGCTGGAGGCGCGCACGGCGAGCCTGCTGCCCGGCCTGCTCCTCGCGCGCATCGACGGCAAGTCGCCGGTGGAGTACGTGACCGAGGAAGCGCAGAAGGCGCGCGTGCGCTCGATCGCGCGCGCGCTGCTCGTCTCGCCCGCTGCAACGCTCGCCGCAGTGCGCACGGCATGGCTCGGATCGTAGACGTGCACGCGCGGCGCGTGTGGGACTCGCGCGGCCGCGCGACCGTGGAGGCCGAGGTGGTGCTCAAGGGCGCCCGCGGGCGCGCCATTGCCCCCGCCGGCGCTTCCACGGGCGCGGGGGAAGCGAAGGCGCTGCCGGCCGACGCGGCGGTGCGCAACGTGAACGGCCCGATACGCGCGGCGCTGCTCGGCGTGGACGCGCGCTTCCAGGACGCGGTCGACGCCAAGCTGATCGCGCTGGACGGCACGCCGGACAAGTCGCGTTTCGGCGCCAACGCCATCGTCGCGGTGTCGCTCGCCTGCCTGCACGCGTCCGCGGCGGCGGCGAAGCGGCCGCTGTGGCGCCACCTGGCAGGCGAGCGCCGCGTCGCCCTGCCGGTGCCGATGGTGCAGATCTACGGCGGCGGCGCGCACGCCCGCGGGCGCGTCGACATCCAGGACTATCTCGTCGTGTGTCCCGGCGCGGGCAGCTTCGCCGAGAGCCTGGAGTGGATCGCCGAGGTGTATCGCGCCGCGGGCGCCCGCCTGGCGAAAAAGGGCGCGCAGCAGGGCGTGGCGGACGAAGGCGGCTGGTGGCCGAACTTCCGCTCGAACGAGGAAGGGCTCGCCGAGCTGGTCGGCGCGATCAGCGACGCCGGCTTCGAGCCCGGCGCGGACGTCGCCATCGCGCTCGACGTCGCGGCGACGCAGTTCCATCGCGGCGGGCGCTACCACCTCGCGCTCGAGAACCGCTCGCTCACCGCCGAGCAGCTGCACGCCATGTGGCTCCGCTGGCTGGACGCCTACCCCATCGTCTCGATCGAGGATCCGTTCGCCGAAGACGACCACGACGCGATGCGCGCCTTCACGCGCGCGGCGGGCGCGCGCGTGCAGATCGTCGGCGACGACCTGTTCGTCACCTCGGCACGAAAGCTGGACGCGGAGCTCGCCAATACCGTGCTGCTCAAGCCCAATCAGGTCGGCACCGTCACCGAGACGCTTGCCTGCTGGAACGCCGCGAAGGAAAAAGGCATGCGCGCCGTGGTCTCCGCGCGCTCGGGCGAGACCGAGGATGTCAGCATCGTGCACCTCGCCGTGGGCTGGGGCGTGCCGCAGCTCAAGGTGGGAAGCTTCGCGCGCTCCGAGCGCATGGCCAAGTGGAACGAGGGGCTGCGCATCGAGGAGGCGCTCGGCGGCAAGGCGCTCCTCTACCCGGCGCGCAAGCTATTCCGCATGTGACGACGTAGGGTGGGCCAATGGCCCACCTTACAAGGGACGCAATCCCTCCGCGTCCAGCCGGTAGCGCCGGTCACACGTCGCCGCCGCCGCTTCCGAATGCGTGACGAGAATGCCCGCCGCGCCATGCTGCTTTACCTGTCCGCGCAGGACTTCCAGCACCTGGCGCGCGTTGTCGGGATCGAGATTGCCGGTGGGCTCGTCGGCCAGTACCAGCTTCGGCTCGCCGACCAGCGCCCGCGCGATCGCGATGCGCTGCAGCTCGCCGCCCGAGAGCTCGCGCGGCATCGCGCTCTCCCGCCCCCCGAGGCCCACCGCGCCGATGAGCGTGCGCACGCGGCGCCGGATCTCCGCCGGATCGCGGCCGCGCAGCACGAGCGGCAGGCCGACGTTCTGCTCGGCGGTCAGATAGGGCAGCAGGTGGAATGCCTGGAACACGAAGCCGAAATGCTCGCGCCGCAGCTGCGTCGCCGCGTCGTCGGAGAGCGCCGCGATCTCGAAGCCGTCGTAGGCGATCGAGCCCGCGTCGACGGGCTCGAGGCCGGCGATGACGTTGAGGAGCGTGGACTTGCCGATGCCCGACTCGCCAAGCACCGCCACCTGCTCGCCGGGGGCGACCTCCATGGACACGGCCTTCAGCACGGTGCGGCCGCCGAAACGCTTGGTGACGCCCGAAAGCCTTAACATGGCTCAAGTCTAGCCGCTTGCCGCCGCCTAGACACCGCGCTGCGCCCCTTGCTAGACTGGACAGGCTCATAAATCGGAGGAGGAACACCATGCGCACCCCTGCCCGCATTCTGGCCGCTGTCTTTGCCGCCGCGTCGCTCTTGATCGCGCCGCTTGCCGCCGCCCAGCAGAAAATCAAGATCGGCTTCATCACCACCCTCACCGGGCCGGCCGGCATCATCGGCAAGCACATGAAGGACTCGGTCGAGCTGGCCCTGGACCACCTCGGCAACAAGATGGGGGGCGTGCCCGTAGAGGTGATCTTCGGCGACGATCAGTTCAAGCCCGACGTCGGCGTGCAGGTGGCCGAGGAAATGCTGAAGAAGCACCAGGTGGACATCGTGTCGGGCATCATCTGGTCGAACGTCATGTTGGCCGTGGTGCCGGTGGTCACGGGCGCGGGCAAAGTGATGGTCGGCACGAACGCGGGCGCGAGCCCGCTCGCGGGCAAGCAGTGCCACCCGCAGTTCTTCTCCACCTCCTGGAACAACGACCAGACGCCCGAGGCGATGGGCAAGTTCCTCCAGGACCAGGGCGTCAACGACATCTACGTGATGGCGCCGAACTACCAAGCGGGCAAGGACATGGTGGCGGGATTCAAGCGCTACTACAAGGGCCGCATTGTCGAGGAGGTCTTCACGACGATGGGACAGCAGGACTACCAGGCCGAGATCACGCAACTTCGCGCCAGGAGCCCGAAGGCGGCGTTCGTGTTCTACCCCGGCGGCATGGGCGTGCAGTTCGTGCGCCAGTACTTCCAGGCGGGGCTGCGCGATCGCATCCCGCTGTATTCGGTGTTCACGGTGGACGAGACCACGCTGCCGGCGCTCAAGGAGGCGGCGCTCGGACAGTACGAGGCGAAGTTCTGGAGCCCCGACCTCGACGTACCGGCGAGCAAGCGCTACGTCGCCGACTTCCGCAAGAAGTACGGCTACACGCCCGCTTTCTACGGCGCGCAGAGCTACGACGGCATGATGCTGATCGACTCCGCGGTGCGCATCAACAAGGGCAGCCTCGCCGACACGAAGGCGGTGGTGGCGGCCCTGCGCAAGGCGGACTACGACTCGATCCGCGGGCCGTTCAAGTGGAACGTCAACCAGTTCCCGATCCAGGACTTCTTCCTGCTGCGCGCCGAGAAGGGCGGGCCGGACGGCGTGCAGATGAAGATCCAGAAAAAGGTGTTCGACGACCACAAGGACTCCTACTACCAGGACTGCAAGATGGCGTGGTGAGCGCGCGGCTCCCTACGACTGAAGGGCGCGGCACCCCCGCGCCCTTTTTTGCGCCGTTGCCGCGATGAACCTGATCCTCGTCTTCGAGCAGCTGCTGAACGGCGTGCAGTTCGGCGTGATGCTGTTCCTGATGGCCGCCGGCCTGACGCTCGTGTTCGGCATCATGAACCTGGTGAACCTGGCGCACGGCTCGCTCTACATGGTCGGCGCCTACCTGACCGTGGCCGCGGTGCAGTGGACCGGCTCCTATCCCCTGGGCGTGCTGCTCGGCCTTCTCGGCACGCTGGTGGTCGGCATGCTGGTGGAAGTCGTCGCGCTGCGCACGCTCTACGAGCGCGACCATCTCGACCAGGTGCTCGCCACCTTCGGGCTCATCCTGTTCTTCAACGAGCTGATCGCCATCGTCTGGGGCCGCGCGGCGCTCTACACCTCGCTGCCGTCGTACCTGCAGGGCTTCATCGAGATCATCCCGGGCTCGATCTATCCCGTGTACCGCGCACTGGTCATCGGCGTCGGCCTTCTGGTCGGCGCCGTGCTCTGGTACGTGGTGGCGAAGACGCGCCTCGGCATGCTGATCCGCGCCGGGGCCTCCAACCGCACCATGGTGGCGGCGCTCGGCGTGAACATACGGCTCCTCTACACGGTGGTGTTCGGCTTCGGCGCGGCGCTCGCGGGGCTCGCCGGGCTGATGGCTGGACCGATCTACGCGGTGCAGCCGGGCATGGGCGAGCTGATCCTGATCCAGGTGTTCGTGGTGATCGTCATCGGCGGCATCGGCTCGATCCGCGGCGCCCTGGTCGGCGCCCTGATCGTCGGCATGGTCGATACGCTGGGGCGCGCATTCCTCAAGCCGTTGCTCGGGCATGTCATCTCGCCGCCCGCCGCCGACGCCGCCGGGCCGGCGCTCGCCTCGATCCTCATCTACCTCCTCATGGCGCTGGTGCTCGCGGTGCGGCCCGAGGGGCTGTTCCCGGCGAAGAGCGGCTGATGCGCGCGCGCACGCTGATCCTCGCCGCCTGCGTGCTGCTGCTCGCCGCCATGCCGGCGCTGGCGACGTTGCTCGGGCAGCCTTTCTACATCGACCTGCTGCGCCGGGTGATGATCTTCGCCATCGCGGCGTCGAGCCTCAACCTGATCCTCGGCTACGGCGGCCTGGTCTCCTTCGGCCACGCCGCCTATCTCGGCGTGGGCGGCTACGCGGTCGGCATCCTCGCCTTCTACGGCGTCCACAACGGCTGGCTGCAATGGGCGGTGGCGATCGTCGCCTCGGCGCTGGTGGCGCTCGCGATCGGCGCCGTCTCGGTGCGCACGCGCGGCATTCACTTCATCATGATCACCCTCGCCTTCACGCAGATGCTGTATTACCTCGGTGTCTCCGTCGAGGAGTTCGGCGGCGACGACGGCATGCGCCTCAAGGTGAAGAGCCGGTTCTCCGGGCTCATCGATCTGGACGATCCGGTGGCCTTCTACTACCTGGTGCTGGTCCTGCTCCTCGCCGTCATATACCTGGTGCACCGTCTGGTGAACTCGCGCTTCGGCATGGTGCTGCGCGCGGCGAAGTCGAACGAGGCGCGCTCGCGCGCCATCGGCTTCTCGCCCTACCCTTACCAGCTCACCGCCTTCGTCATCTCGGGCGCGCTGTGCGGGCTGGCGGGCGCGCTGCTCGCCAACCATACCGCCTACATCACGCCCGCCTTCATGGAGTGGACGCGCTCGGGCGAGATCATGTTCATGGTGATCCTCGGCGGCATGGGCACCGTGCCGGGGCCGGCGCTTGGCGCGTTTGCCTTGCTCATCGTAGAGGACCTGCTCGCCGGCTGGACGCAGCACTGGCAGATCGTCCTCGGGCCGCTGCTGGTGCTCTCGGTGCTGTTCTTCAGGCGCGGGCTCGCCGGGCTGCTGCCGGGAGGCGGCCGCAATGGCTGAGGCGATCCTCGACGCGCGCGGGCTGCGCAAGTCCTTCGGCGCACTGGCGGCCATCGACGGCGTCGACCTCGACCTGCGCGAGGGCGAGACGCACGCCATCATCGGCCCCAACGGCGCCGGCAAGACCACGCTCATCAGCCAGCTCGCGGGCAACCTGCGGCCGGACGCGGGCAGCATCCGCTTCGCGGGCGAGGACGTGACGCGCCTGTCGGCGCCGCAACGCGCGAAAATGGGCTTCGCGCGCTCGTTCCAGATCACCAGCATCTACCGCGACTTCACCGCGCTCGACAACGTGGCGCTCGCGGTGCAGGCGCACGCTGGCCACAGCTTCCGCTTCTGGCGGGCGGCGCGCGCGGAGCGGCGGCTCCGCGACCCGGCGCGCGCCGTGCTCGAGGAAGTGGGGCTGGGCGCGCGCGCCGATGTGCTCGCCGCCAACCTCGCGCACGGCGAGCAGCGCCAGCTGGAAGTGGCGATGGCGCTCGCCACGCGACCGCGGCTGCTGCTGCTCGACGAGCCGGTGGCCGGCATGGGGCTGGAGGAGTCACAGCGCATGGTGCAGTTCCTTGCCGGCCTGAAGGGCAAGCGCAGCATCATCCTCGTCGAGCACGACATGGACGCGGTGTTCACGCTCGCCGACCGCATTTCGGTCCTGGTCTACGGCCGCATCATCGCCAGCGGGGCGCCGGCCGAGGTGCGCGCCAACCCCGAAGTGCGCCGCGCCTACCTCGGCGAGGAGTCCTGATGCTGAAGGTCGAAGGGCTGGAGACCGCCTACGGCCTGTCGCAGGTCCTGTTCGGCGTGTCGCTGGACATCGCCGCGGGCGAGGTGGTCACGCTGCTCGGCCGCAACGGCATGGGCAAGACCACGACCGTCCTGTCCGTGATGGGCGTCGTGGGGGGGGGGGGGGGGGGGGGGGGGGGGGGGGGGGCCCCGTGACCCTGGAGGGCAAGCCGATCTCCGGCCTGCCCTCGTACCGCGTGGCGAAAGCCGGCCTCGGGCTCGTGCCCGAGGGGCGGCAGGTGTTTCCCAATCTCACAGTGCGCGAGAATCTCGTGGCGACCGCCGCGCACCGCGGCGGCGCGGGGCCGCAATGGACGCTGGACCGGGTATATGGCCTGTTTCCCGGCCTGCTGGAGCGGCAAGGCCACTACGGCAACCAGCTCTCGGGCGGCGAGCAGCAGATGCTGGCGATCGCGCGCGCGCTGATGACCAACCCGCGCCTGCTGATCCTCGACGAGGCGACCGAGGGCCTGGCGCCGATGGTGCGGGCCGACATCTACCGCTCGATCGAGCGGCTGAAGGCGGAAGGCCTCTCGATTCTCATCATCGACAAGGACGTGCGCGCGCTGACGCGCATCGCCGACCGGCACTACGTGCTGGAAAAGGGGCGCGTGGTGTGGAGGGGCACGTCGCAAGAGCTCGCAGCGAACGCCGAGATCCAGCACCGCTATCTCGGGGTATAGAATCCGAGCGATGAGCGATCTCGCGACCCCGCAAGCGCTTCTCCACCGCTGGGACGAGCTGCTCCACGACCCAACCCTGCAGGATCTGCCCTGCAAGATCGAGTTGAACGCCTGGGGCAAGGTCGAGATGAGCCCGGCGAGCAATCGCCACGGGCGCCTGCAGGCGCTCATTGCGGCGGAATTGCTGCGTCAACACCCCGCCGGCACGGCCATCACCGAGTGCTCCATCCTTACGAGGATCGGCATAAGGGTGCCTGACGTCGCCTGGGCATCTGCGGATTTCATGGCCGCCTGCGGAGAGATCACGCCCTACACGCGCGCTCCGGAGATCTGCATTGAAATCGTTTCATCATCGAACGTCGAGGCGGAGATCGAGGCGAAGAAGAGCGCGTACCTGCATGCCGGCGCGAAGGAGGTCTGGCTGGTAGCGGACGACGGTGCAGTTCGCTACTTCGACACCGCCGGCGAAAAGGCGCAAGGCGCGTTCGCAGTTGCGCTGACGTTGCCGCCGCCGATGCACCCCCTCTGACCCCTTTTCAAGATGATCAGCGCGGAGCAGAACGAGCTCATCACGCGCGTCGGCCCGGGCACCCCGGCCGGGAGGCTGTTGCGCAACTACTGGCAGCCGGTGGCGCTCGCCGAGGAGCTCGCGGGCGCGCGGCCGGTGAAGGCCGTGCGCCTGTGCGGCGAGGATTTCGTCCTCTTCAAGGCCGACGGCTACCGTCTGATGCAGCGCCATTGCCCGCATCGCGGCGCGGACCTGGCTTACGGGCGCATCGAGCCCGACGGCCTGCGCTGCGCGTTCCACGGCTGGAAGTTCGACGCGACAGGCCGCTGCATCGAGACGCCGGCCGAGCCCGCGGGCAGCCGCATGTGCGAGCAGATCCGGCCCGTGTCCTGCCCGGTGGTTGAGCGAAGCGGCATCCTGTTCACGTACCTCGGCGCGGCCGAGCCGCCCGCGTTCCCGCATTTCGACTGCTTCGTCGCGCCGGACACGCATACCTTTGCGTTCAAGGGCTACTGGGACTGCAACTGGCTGCAGGCGCTGGAGGTCGGCATCGACCCGGCGCACGCCTCGTTCCTGCACCGCTACTTCGAGGACGAGGACACGGCGACGAGCTACGGCAAGCAATTCCGCGGCCAGCCCTCCGACTCGGACCTGCCGATCTCGAAGGTGCTGCGCGAGCACGACAATCCCGAGATCAGCGTCGCGCGCACCGACTACGGCATCCGCCTCGTCACGCTGCGCAGGATCGATGAGCGGCAGACCCACGGCCGCGCCACCCATATCGTGTTCCCGCAGGCCTTCGTCATCCCGATGAACGCGGAGATGACCATCACGCAGTGGCACGTGCCCGTGGATGACACCGGCTGCTACTGGTACGCGATCTTCACCAGCTTCACTTCGCCCGTGGACAAGAAGACCATGCGCGAGCAGCGCCTGAAGACCTACCCGGCGCCCGACTACAAGCCGGTGTTCAACCGCGACAACGGCTGGGGGTTCAACGCCGAGGAGCAGCGCCGCCAGACCTACACCGGCATGGGCTTCGACATCAACATCCACGACCAGTGGGCCTGCGAGTCGCCCGGACGCATCGCCGATCGCACGAAGGAGAACCTCGGCACTACGGACAAGGGCATCGTGCTCTACCGGCGGCTGCTGGTCGACGCCATCAAGAAGGCGGCGAAGGGCGAGCGCACGCTGATGATGCTGGATGCTGCGCAGGCCGCCGGGCTTTCCGGTCCGCCCGCCATCGACGGCGTCGGGCCGACCGGGCACTGGGACGAGTACTACCGCGAAGCCGACGCCGCGCGCCGCAACCGCGCGCCGTGGGCGGCGAAGGCGGCGTGACGGATCTCGCGAAGGAAGCCGCCGCGCGCGGGCTGGAAGCCGTGCGCTTCGCGTTCGCGGACCAGCACGGGCTGCTGCGGAGCAAGACGATCGCCGTGCCCGAGCTCCCGGGGGCGCTCGTGAACGGCCTCGGCTTTCCGAGTTCGCTGCTTGCCAAGGACACCTCCAACAAGACCGTGTTTCCGGTCTTCACCGCGGGTGCGGGCTTCGGCATGCCCGAGCTCGAAGGCGCGGCCGATGCGGTGATGGTGCCCGACCCTAAGACGTTTCGCGTGCTGCCCTGGGTGCCGAAGACCGGCTGGGTACTGTGCGACCTCAGGTTCCCGAACGGCAAGCCGGTGCCGTTCGACACGCGCGGGCTGCTGCGCAAGGCGCTTGCGGGACTGGCCGAGGCGGGTTACGGCTATCGCGCCGGGCTGGAGATCGAGTTCCACATCTTCCGTCTCGTCGACCCGCGCCTGCGGCCCGAGGACGCGGGTCAGCCCGGCTCGCCGCCCGAGGTGGCGCTGCTCTCTACGGGGTACCAACTTTTGTCCGAGACGCGCCACGACCTGCTCGAGCCGGCGCTCGAAGCCCTGCGCCGGGGACTCGACGGGCTTGGGCTGCCGCTACGCAGCTTCGAGTGCGAGTACGGCCCGAGCCAGGCCGAGGTGACGCTCGGCGTGCAGGACGGGCTCGCGGCCGCGGATGCCATGGTGCTGTTTCGCAGCGCGGCCAAGCAGATCCTGCGCCGCCACGGCTACCACGCCACCTTCATGTGCCGGCCGAAGCTGCCGAACGTGATGTCGTCGGGCTGGCATCTGCACCAGTCGCTCACGGATCGCTCGGGCGCGAACGCATTCGTGTCGGAGAAGG
>JBBDXL010000081.1:0-31424 GCA_040902335.1 Burkholderiales bacterium | reverse complement strand
CGCAACAAGGTGGAGATGCTCCGCGTGGAGAACATCTCGCAGGCGGCGGCGCAGCAGCGCGCGGGACGCTGCGGGCGCGTCGCGGACGGCATCTGCATCCGCCTCTACGGCGAGGACGAATTCAAGGCGCGGCCCGCGTACACCGACCCGGAGGTGCTGCGCTCCTCGCTCGCCGCGGTGATCCTGCGCGCCTTGAGCCTCAATCTCGGCAAAGTCGAGGACTTTCCCTTTCTGGATGCCCCCAATTCGCGCGCCATCGCCGACGGCTACAGCCTGCTCGCCGAGCTGGGAGCGGTCAACGACGAGAACGAGCTGACGGACCTCGGCCGCGAGCTCGCGCGGCTGCCGCTCGACCCGCGCGTCGCCCGGATGCTCGTCGCGGCGCGCACCGAAGGCTGCCTGGAGCAGATGCTGGTGATCGCCGCCGCGCTCTCGGTGCAGGACCCGCGCGAGCGGCCCCTGGCCAAGCAATCCGCCGCCGACGAGCGCCACGCGAAGTTCGCCGACGAGCGCTCGGACTTCCTCGCGCTCTTGAAACTCTGGAAGCTGCAGTCGGAGCAGGGCCTGCGCAGAATCTGCCGCGACAATTTCCTCTCCTATCCGCGCATGCGCGAATGGCGCGACGTGCACCAGCAGCTGCGCACGGTGATCGAAGAAATGGAGTGGAAGATGCAGAGCGCGAGAATGGACAAGCCCGACGGCTTTCGCGCCGTCCACCGTGCGCTCCTCGCGGGGCTCCTCGGCAACATCGGCATGCAGGACGCTGTCGATCACAACTACACGGGCGCGCGCGGCATCAAGTTCTGGGTGCACCCGGGATCGCACACGAAGAAACCGGGGAAGTGGATCGTCGCCGCGGAGCTCGTCGAGACCACGCGCCTCTACGCGCGCACCGTGGCGACGATCGACGCGCAGTGGCTGGAGGAGCTCGGCGCGCACCTCATGAAGAGACATCGCGACAACCCGCACTGGGAGAAGATGCGGGCGCAGGTTGTGGCGCTCGAGCGCGGCACGCTCTACGGGCTGCCGGTGTACACGCAGCGGCGCGTGCACTACGGGCCGCACGACCCGGTGCTCTCGAGAGACATCTTCATCCGCTCGGCGCTGGTCGAAGGAGAGTTCGAGACGAAGGCGCCGTTCTTCGCCCACAACCAGCGCCTGGTCGCCGACATCGAGCGCCTCGAGCACAAGCAGCGCCGCCCCGACATCCTCGTCGACGACGAGCTGATCCACGCCTTCTACGACGCGCGGGTCCCCGCAGGCATCCACAACGGCGCCGACTTCGAGAAGTGGAGGAAGGACGCGCAAGCGCAGGACCCGAAGCTCCTTTTCCTCAAGCGCGCCGACCTCATGCGTCACGAGGCCGCGGGCATCACCACCGACAACTTCCCGCACGAGCTGAAGCTCGGCGCCAACGCGTTCAAGCTCGAGTACCACTTCGACCCGCGCTCGCCGGGCGACGGCGTGACGCTCACCGTGCCGGTGGCGCTCTTGAACCAGGTGCCGGCCGCGCGCTGCGAGTGGCTGGTGCCGGGCCTGCTGAAGGAGAAGGTGCGCGCGCTGGCGAAATCCATGCCGCAGCGCCTCAGGCACGGGCTCGGGCCGCTGGAAGAATTCGCGGAAACCTTCGCGCGGAAAGTGCAGACGGCCGACACGCCGCTCGCGCAGGCGCTCGCGCGCCACATTCGCGCCGAGCTGAACCTCGACGTGCCGCTCGATGCCTTCCGGCCCGACTCGGCCCCGCCGCACCTGCACATGAACTTCCTCGTCATCGACGAGCACGGCCGCCAGCTCGGCATGAGCCGCAACCTCGCGGAACTGAAGCGCGAGCTTGGCCGCGAGACGGAAGCGCAACTCCAGCCCGAGGCGGATCTGCGCTTGCACACCGGCTGGACCATGGGCGACCTCGCCGAGATGATGGAGATCGAGCGCGGTGGGCAGACGCTCGTAGGCTATCCCGCGCTCGTAGACGCCGGCGACGGCGTCACGCTGCAGGTGTTCGACGCGCCGGAAAGAGCGGCCGAGCTGCACCGCGCGGGCGTGCGCCGGCTCATCGGCATCGCCTTCAAGGACCGCATCCGCGACCTCGAGCGCGCCTGGACGAAAGACGTGGTGCTGGGGCCCCTCAAGGACGACCTGGTCGCGGCGGCGCTCGAGCGCGCGTTTCTCGCCGAGCGCGTGCCTGCGCTCGCGGCGGAGTTCGCGCGCGCGGTGGAGGCCGGCCGCAGCCGCTTTATGCTCATCGCGCAGGAAGTGGCGCGCACCGCGGCCGGCATCCTCGCCGCGCACGCCGAACTGAAGAAGAAGCTCGCTCAGGCCGCGAAGTCGTTTCCGCAGGCCGCGCAGGACATCGAGCAGCAGCTCGCGCGCCTCCTCGCCCCCGGATGGCTCGCGCATACGCCCTGGCAGCGGCTGCAGCACTACCCGCGCTACCTCAAGGCGGCGGAGATGCGCCTGGAAAAGCTGCGCGCCGACCCGGCGCGCGACGCGCGCCTGATGACGGAACTCCAGCCGCTCCTCACCGCCTGGCTGCGCGCGCCCCGGCCGCTCGGCGCCGAGCAGTCGCAGTTCGGCTGGCTGCTGGAAGAGCTGAGGGTGTCGCTGTTCGCGCAGCAGCTGAAGACCCCGGTGCCGGTGTCCTCCAAGCGCCTCACGAAACTATGGCAAAGTATCCGCCGATGACCTCCATCACGCGCTCCATCGGCTTCGCGCTCGCCAACATCCTGCACCCGCGCATGATCTGGCTGATGATCTGGCCGCTGGTCATCGCGCTCGGCGTATGGGGCACGCTCGCCATCGTGTTCTGGGCGCAGATCGCGCTCGCCATCGCCGAGTGGATGCAGCAGGGCCTCGCCTACGCGCCTCTGATCGGCGAGTGGGATTTCACCACCGCGACGCTCTTTCTCGCCAAGGTGCTGATCCTCGTCATGCTCGTGCCCCTCATCCAGCTCACCGCGCTTCTCATCCTCTCCATCTTCGGCATGCCCTCGATGGTCGAGCACGTGGCGAGCCGCAGCACCCCGCGGCTCGAGCGCCGCAAAGGCGGCAGCCTCGCCGGCAGCGTGTGGAATTCCAGCGTCGGGTTGCTCGGCCTGGTGGGCCTGGGCGTGGTCTCGATCCCGTTCTGGATCTTCCCGCCGCTGTGGCCGCTGATCCCGGTCGCGATTCTCGGCTGGGTGAACCAGCGCGTGCTCCGCTACGATGCGCTCGCCGAGCATGCCTCGGCCGAGGAAATGCGCCGGATCTTCGCCCAACGCTGGGGCGGGCTCTACGTGATGGGCCTGATCCTCGCGCTCGCGGCCTACATCCCGCTCCTCGGCTTCTTCGCGCCGGTGCTCCTCGGCTTGAGCTTCATCCACTACCTTCTCGCCGCGCTCGAGGAGCAGCGCAACGCGCCCATCGAAGGGCAGTCATCGTGACCGGCTTCGGCGCCTTCGTGTTCGGCGACGAGATCCTCGTGGGAAAACGCCAGGACAAGCATTTTCCGTGGCTGATCGAGGCGCTCGGAAAACGCGGGCTGCGCCTCGCGTGGTGCGAGCACTTGGGCGACGAGCCGGCGCGCGTCACGCAGGCGCTCAAGCGCAGCTTCGCCACCGACGACGTGGTGTTCTGCTTCGGCGGCATCGGCGCGACGCCCGACGACCACACGCGCCAGTGCGCCGCCGCGGCGCTCGGGGTCGAGCTTGCTCTGCATCCCGAGGCGGAAGCCGAGATCCGCGGCCGCTTCGGCGCCGAGACCAACCCGCAGCGCCTCAAGATGGGCGAATTCCCGGTCGGCTCGCAGATTATTCCGAACCCCTTCAATCGCATCCCGGGATTCTCGGTGGGCCATCATTACTTCGTGCCCGGGTTTCCGCAGATGGCCTGGCCGATGATCGAGTGGGTGCTGAAGGAGAAGTACCGCCACCTGTTCGAGTCGCAGCGCTGGGCCGAGGGCTCGGTCCTCGTCTACGACCTGCCCGAGTCCGCCGTGGCGCCGCTGATGGAGGAGCTGAACCGGACTTTCCCGGGCCTCAAGGCCTTCAGCCTGCCCAGCATGGGCGCCGACGGCACGCGCCGGCACATCGAGCTCGGCGTGCGGGGCACACTCGACGAGATCACCCCGGCAATGGAGCGCCTGCGCCGGGGGATCGCCGAGCTCGGCGGCGCCCTGGACATTCCAAACCGCTGATTTCTCCCGTATAATCCGCGCCTTTTCGCGGTTCACGGGGTTTCCTCATGGTGGTGATTCGACTGGCGCGCGGCGGTGCGAACAAGCGTCCCTTTTTCAGCCTGGTGGTGGCGGACTCGCGCCGCGCCGCGAAGGGCAAGTTCATCGAGCGCGTCGGCTTCTACGACCCGAAGGCGCCGGCAGGCCGCGAGTCGCTGCGCGTCGACGTGGAGCGGCTCAAGCACTGGCAGGGCAAGGGCGCGCAGCTCTCGTCCACGGTGAGGCGGCTCGTGAAGCAGTTTGGCAAGAAAGCCGCCTGAGCTGATCGCGATGGGCCGCGTCGCCGGTTCCTACGGCGTGCGCGGCTGGGTGAAGGTGGCGCCGCAGAAAGGCGTAGCTGAGGCCCTCGTGGCGGCGAAGCAGTGGTGGCTCGACGGCAAGGCGTGCCGGGTCGAAGAGGCGAAGGTGCACAGCGCTACGGTGATCGCGAAGCTCGCGGGCGTAGAGACGCGGGAGCAGGCGCTGGCGCTGAAAGGCACGAAGATCCTGGTGGCGCGCAGCGCGCTGCCGGACAAGGACGACGGGCGCTATTACCTCGCCGACCTGGTCGGCCTGGAAGTGGTGAACGGCGAAGGATGGAAGCTCGGCGTGGTGCGGCAGTGGCTCACCAACGGGCCGCAGGACGTGATGGAAGTGGTCGGGGATCGGGTGCGGCTCGTGCCGTGGGTCGCGGCAGTAGTGAAGGCGGTGGACCTCGAAGCGGGGCGCATCGAGGTGGAATGGGAAGCGGACTGGTGATCCGCTTCGACGTGGTGACGCTGTTCCCGGAGATGTTCGCCGCCGTCACGGCGAGCGGCATCCCGAGAAAGGCGCTGGAAGCGGGGCTGTGGCGGTTGGCGACCTGGAATCCGCGCGATTTCACCACCGACAACTACCGCACGGTGGACGACCGGCCCTACGGCGGCGGGCCCGGCATGGTGATGCTGGCCGAGCCGCTGGAGCAGGCGCTGGATGCGGCAAAGGCGGCGGGCGGGGGCGCGGTGCTCTACCTCTCGCCGCAGGGCCGGCGGCTCGATCACGCGAAGGTGATGGAGCTCGCGGGCAGGCACGCCGTGACGCTGCTCTGCGGCCGGTACGAGGGCGTGGACGAGCGGCTCATCAGGCGCCGCGTGGACGAGGAGCTGTCGCTCGGGGACTTCGTGCTCTCGGGCGGAGAGCTGGCGGCGATGGCGGTGATCGACGCCGTGGTGCGGCAGTTGCCCGGGGCGCTGGGCGACGGTCAGTCGGCGGCGCAAGAATCGTTCGCCGCCGGGTTGCTGGACTGCCCGCAGTACACGCGGCCCGAAGTGTATGCGGGCGAGAAAGTGCCGGAGGTGCTGCTCTCGGGGCACCACGAGAGAATCCGGCGCTGGCGGCTGAAGCAGGCGCTGGGGCGGACCTGGCTGCGGCGCCCCGAGCTGATCGCGGGGCGGCGCCTGAGCCGCAAAGAACAGGACCTGCTTGAGGAATTCAGGCAGGAGACGGAGAGCGGAGCGAAAAATGAATCTGATTGAGAAACTCGAGCAGGAAGAGATCAAGCGGCTGGCGAAGAACATTCCCGACTTTTCTCCCGGCGATACCCTGGTCGTCAACGTCACCGTGATCGAGGGCGAGAGAAAGCGCGCGCAGGCCTTCGAGGGCGTGGTGATCGCGAAGAAGAACCGCGGCATCGGCTCCTCGTTCACCGTGCGCAAGATCAGCTCCGGCGAGGGCGTGGAGCGCACCTTCCAGACCTATTCGCCGCTCATCGCCTCGATCGAGGTGAAGCGGAAGGGCGAGGTGCGGCGCGCGAAGCTCTACTACCTGCGCCAGCGCTCGGGCAAGTCGGCGCGCATCCGCGAGAAGGTGGGCGGGCCAACCGCCGAGAACGGCGCAGAAGAGCAGTAGTTAAACGGGGCCTGCGGCCCCGTTTTGTTTCATAATGGCTGCATGCGCAGAGAATTGTCCGCCATCAGCCCGGTCGCCGACATCGTCGCCGACCTGCGCGCCGGCAAGATGGTCGTCCTGGTGGACGACGAGGACCGCGAGAACGAGGGCGACCTCGTGTTCGCGGCCGAGTTCGTCACGCCGGAGAAGATCAACTTCCTCGCGCGCCACGGCCGCGGCCTGATCTGCATGCCGATCACCGAGGCGCACGCGCTGCGCCTGGGCCTCAGGCCCATGGTGGAGCAGAACCGCTCGCGCCACGGCACCAACTTCACCGTCTCCATCGAGGCCGCCGAGGGCATCGCCACCGGCATCTCCGCGGCCGATCGCGCGCTCACCATCAAGGTGGCCGCCGCGCCGGACGCGAAGGCCGAGGACATCGTGCAGCCGGGCCACGTTTTCCCGCTCGTCGCGCAGGCGGGCGGCGTGCTGGTGCGCGCCGGCCACACCGAAGCCTGCTGCGACCTCGCGCGCCTCGCGGGGCTCGCGCCCGCGGCGGTGCTGTGCGAGGTGATGAAGGACGACGGCACCATGGCGCGCCTTGCGGACCTGCTCGAGTTCTGCGCCGGGCACGGGCTGAAAATCGGCACCATCGCCGACCTGATCGAATACCGCAGCCGGCACGAGTCGCTCGTCAACCGCGGCCTGGAGCGCGACATCGACACCGCCTGGGGTCGCTTTCACCTCGTCACGTTCCACGACGTGCCGATGCGCGGCACGCACCTCGCGCTGGTGGCCGGCAAGCCCGCCGTCGACGCCGAGACACTGGTGCGCGTGCACGAGCCGCTTTCCGTGGTGGACCTGCTCGACGCGGGACCCGGCACGCATACCTGGGGCGTGGGCGAGGCGCTGACGGCGATCGCGAAGGCCGGTACCGGCGTCGTGGTGCTGCTCAACTGCAACCAGGCGTCCGACGCGCTCGACGCGCGGCTCGCCGAGGCGCGCCCCGCGCGCCAGGGCCGCAGCATGGACCTGCGCACCTACGGCATCGGCGCGCAGATCCTGCGCGAGCTGGGCGTGGGCCGCATGCGCCTCATGGCGGCGCCGCGCAAGATGCCGAGCATGACGGGCTTCGGGCTGGAGGTCACCGGCTACGTCGAGTCGCCGAGGGGCTGAGCCGTGCGCCTCGGCATCGTGGCGAGCCGCTTCAACGACAAGCTCAGCGGCAAGCTCCTGCAGCGCGCGCGCGACGAGGCCGCGAAGCTCGGCGTGCAGGAGCTCACCGTAGAGCAGGTGCCCGGCGCGCTCGAGATCCCGCTTGCGCTGCAGTGGATGGCGCAGACTGGAAAGTTCGACTGCCTGGCGGCGATCGGCTGCGTGGTGCGCGGCGACACCTACCACTTCGAGGTGGTGGCGAACGAGTCGGCGCGCGGCGTGATGGACGTGGCGCTGGAATTCGGCATCCCGGTCGCCAACGGCATCCTCACCACCGACGACGAGGCGCAGGCCGAGGCGCGCCTGGACAAGGGCGCGGAAGCGGTGCGCGTGGCGCTGGAGATGGCGCGCCTGCGCGCCAAGCTCGCGGCGAGTGCGCGATGAAGGCCCCGAAGAGCGCGCGCCGGCGCTCGCGCGAGATCGCGCTGCAGGCGCTCTACGCCTGGCAACTGGGCAGCGGCGATGCGCTCGAGCAGGTGCGCGCGATCGACGACGACGGGCGCACCGACCGAGCGCTCGCCGAGGCGCTGGTGCGCGGCGTGCAGGCGCGCGCGAGCGAGCTGGAGGGGCTGATCGCGCCGTGCCTCGACCGCGAGTTCCGGCGCTTGTCGCCGGTCGAGCGCGCCATCCTCTACATCGGCGCCTTCGAGCTGCAGGAGCACCCGGAGACGCCGTTCAAGGTGGTGCTGAACGAGGCGATCGAGCTGGGCAAGAGCTTCGGCGGCACCGGCGGCCACAAGTACGTGAACGGCGTGCTGGAGAAGCTCGCCCGCGGGCTGCGCTCGCAGGAAGTGGCGCGCGGGCGGCAACCGGCCTGAAGGCGGGCACGGCGGTGCCGTCCGAGTTCGAGATCATCCGCCGCTACTTCTCGCGCCCCGCGCCGGGCGCGCTGCTCGGCGGCGGCGACGACGCCGCGCTCGTCCAGCCCGCCGCCGGCTGCGAGCTCGCCATGTCGACGGACCTGCTCCTCGAAGGACGCCACTTCGCCGCGGGCGCCGCGCCGCGGCTGCTGGGGCACAAGGCACTGGCGGTGAATCTCTCCGACATGGCGGCGATGGGCGCGACGCCGCGCTGGGCAACGCTCGCCCTGGCGCTGCCCTCGGCCGACGAAGCGTGGCTCGCAGCGTTCGCCGACGGCTTCTACGCGCTCGCCGCGCGCTTCGGCGTCGAGCTCGTGGGCGGCGATACCACGCGCGGGCCGCTCACCCTTTGCGTGGCCATCCTCGGCGAGCTGCCGGCGGGAACGGCGCTGCGCCGGGACGGCGCGCGGCCCGGCGACGATGTCTGGGTGTCGGGAGCGCTGGGCGGCGCCGCGTACGCGCTGGAGCACCCCGAGGATGCCGCGGCGGCGAAGCGCCTGCACGAGCCCGAGCCGCGCGTGGCGCTCGGCGAGCGCCTGCGCGGCCTCGCGAGCGCCGCGATCGACATCTCCGACGGCTTCGCGCAGGACCTCGGCCACATCCTGGAGCGCTCCGCGTCGGGGGCGGTGGTGCGCTACGCGGACCTGCCGAAATTCCGCATCGCCGACACGGCGCTCGAGCGGCGCTGCGTGCTGGCGGGCGGCGACGACTACGAGCTGGCGTTCACCGCGCCGGCGGCGGCGCGCGCGCGCATCGAGGCGCTGGCCTCGCCGCTCGGCATCGCGCTCTCGCGCGTGGGATCGATCGAGGCGGGCGCGCCGCGCCTGCGGTTTGTCGACGCGCAGGGCCGCAGCATGCAGTCTGGACGCGGGTTCGACCACTTCGCATGATCGTCTTCCGCCCGAGCGCGCGCTTCGTTTTCACGCACCCGGCGCATTTCATCGCCTTCGGCTTCGGCGCCGGGCTCTCGCCCGTCGCTCCGGGCACCGCGGGGACGCTGCTCGCGTTTCCCCTCTGGTGGCTGATCGGCCCGGCCTACGACCCGCTCGTGCTGTTCGCCATCCTCGCGTTTCTGTTCGCCGCCGGCGTCTGGGCCTGCGACATCACCGGCCGCCACCTCGGCATCGCCGACCACGGCGCGATGTGCTGGGACGAGGTCGTTGCCTTCCTGCTGGTGCTGGCGATCGCGCCGCAGGAGCACACCTGGCAGGCGGCGGCCTTCTTTCTCTTTCGCGCCTTCGACGTCGTCAAGCCGCCGCCGATCCGCCAGCTCGAGCGCCGCATGAAGGGCGGCTTCGGCGTCATGTTCGACGACATCCTCGCCGCCGGCTACACGCTGCTGGTGCTGGCGCTGGCGAAGCGGTTCCTCGCCCCGTGAACGAGCTCGCACGCAAGCTCGGCGAGGCGCTCAAGGCGCAGGGCCTCAAGCTTGCGACCGCCGAGTCCTGCACCGGGGGCTGGGTGGCGATGGCGCTGACCGCCATCCCGGGCAGCTCCGACTGGTTCGAGCGCGGCTACGTGACCTACTCGAACGCCGCGAAGCGCGAGGACCTCGGCGTCGCCGAGGAAACGCTGCGCCAGCATGGTGCAGTGAGCGAAGAGGTCGCGCGCGAGATGGCGGCCGGCGCACTCAAGCGCGCCCGCGCACAGGTGGCGCTCGCCATCACCGGGGTCGCCGGTCCCGCCGGCGGCAGCGCGGAGAAGCCCGTCGGCCTGGTGTGCTTTGCCTGGGCGCACGGGAGTAAGATGGCGAGCGAGACGAGGCGCTTCTGCGGCGACCGCGAAAGCGTGCGCCGCCAATCCGTCCTCCACGCCCTCGAAAGGGTACTGGAGCTGCTGTGAGCCAGATCCGCCCCGCCGCCGTGGCGGGCATGTTCTACCCGCGCGACGCGCGCGAGCTGCAACGGGAAGTCGCCGAGCTGATCGACGGCGTGGACAACCTCGCGCCGCGCTTCGGCCATCCCAAGGCCCTCATCGTGCCCCATGCGGGCTACATCTATTCCGGCCCGGTGGCGGCGCGCGCCTACGACGAGCTCGGTGCAGCGCGCGGCATCGCGAAGCGCGTGGTGCTGCTCGGGCCCGTGCACCGCGTCCCCGTGCGCGGGCTCGCGTTGCCGGGAGTGGACGCGTTCGAGACGCCGCTCGGCCGCGTGCCGGTGGACGCGGAGGCGGTGCGCATGCTGGCGCCTTTGCGGCAGGTCGTGACGAGCCCCGCGGCGCACGCCGCGGAGCATTCGCTCGAGGTGCAGCTGCCCTTCCTGCAGAAGATGCTGGGCGAGTTCACGCTCGTGCCGCTCGCCGTGGGCGATGCGCGGCCGCAGGAGGTGCGCGACGTGATCGAGCGGCTCTGGGGCGGGCCCGAGACCCTGTTTGTGATCTCGACCGACCTCTCGCACTATCACCCCTACGAGCAGGCGCGCGCCATCGACCGCGCCACGCTCGCGCGCATCGCCGCGTTCGACACCGACATCAACCACGAGGAGGCCTGCGGGGCGACGCCGCTGAACGGCTTTCTCGCGGCGGCCCGGGCGCGCGGGTTGTCCATTCGCCTCCTCGGCGCGAACAACTCGGGCGATACGGCGGGCGGCAAGGAGCGCGTCGTCGGCTACTCGGCGTTCGCGCTCTACGAGGGCGAGCGCGCGCCGCTGCACGAGACCGGCGAGACGCTGCTCGGCATCGCGCGCGGGGCGATCGGTCACCAGCTCGGCCTCGCCGCGGCGCCGCCGCGCATCGCCGCCGCGCCCTGGCTCGCGCGCCCCGGGGCGAGCTTCGTCTCGCTGTACCTGGACGGGCGCCTGCGCGGCTGCATCGGCAGCCTCGAGCCGGTGAGGGGCCTTGGCGAGGACGTGGCCGAGAACGCGGTGGGAGCCGCGCTGCGCGACCCGCGCTTCTCGCCGCTCGCGACCGGGGAGTGGTTGCGCTGCGCGCTGGAAGTCGCGGTGCTCTCGCGCGCGAAGCCGTTGCGCTTCGCGGATGAAGCCGAGCTCCTGGCGCAGCTCCGGCCGGGTGAGGACGGCGTGATCCTGGAGCACGAGGACAGGCGGGGCACCTTCCTGCCGCAGGTCTGGGAAGGGCTGCCCGACAAGGGCAGGTTCCTGGGCGAGCTCATGCGCAAGGTGGGCATTCCCGCCGATACGCGGCTTGCGCGCTGCAGGCTGTGGCGCTATCGGGTGATCAAGTGGCAGTCGAGCGCGCCGCACTAGAGAGCTCGTACCCCGGACGCTGGTGGCACGCGCTGCCCGACGGCCGGGTGCAGTGCGACCTGTGCCCGCGCGACTGCCGCCTGCACGAGGGTCAGCGCGGCCTGTGCTTCGTGAGGAAAATGGAGCAAGGCCGCATGGTGCTCACCACCTACGGCCGCTCTTCAGGGTTCTGCGTAGACCCGATCGAGAAGAAACCGCTCAACCAGTTCTACCCGGGCACGTCGGTGCTCTCGTTCGGTACCGCCGGCTGCAACCTCGCCTGCAAGTTCTGCCAGAACTGGGACATCTCGAAGTCGCGCGAGATGGATCGATTGCAGGATGCGGCGGCGCCCGAGGCGATCGCACGTGCCGCGGCGGAACTCGGCTGCGCGTCCGTGGCGTACACCTACAACGACCCGGTGATCTTCGCCGAGTACGCGATGGACATCGCCGATGCCTGCCGCGAGAAAGGGGTGAAGAACGTCGCGGTCACCGCGGGCTACATTCATGCGGAGGCGCGGCGCGAGTTCTATGCGAAGATGGACGCGGCGAACGTCGACCTGAAGGCGTTCACCGAGGATTTCTACTTCAAGCTGTGCGGGGCGCGTCTCGCGCCGGTGCTGGAGACGCTGGTGTATCTCGTGAAAGAGACCGACGTCTGGACCGAGATCACCACGCTCCTCATTCCGGGCAAGAACGATTCGGATGCCGAGCTCGAGGCCGAGTCGAAGTGGATCTTCGAGCACCTGGGGCCAGACGTGCCGCTGCATTTCACGGCGTTTCATCCGGACTGGAAGATGACGGATGTGCCGGCGACGCCGGCGGCGACGCTGACGCGGGCGCGGGAGATTGCGCTTCGCGAGGGCTTGCGCTACGTCTACACCGGCAACGTGCACGACGAAGGCGGCGGCACCACGTCCTGCCCGTCGTGCGACGAGCCCGTGATCGTGCGCGACTGGTACCGCATCAATCTGTACCGGCTGTCGGAGAGCGGGGCTTGCCTCTCGTGCGGTGCGCAGCTGCCGGGGCGGTACCGCAAGTTCGGCAAGCCCTTCGGACCGAGACGGATTCCGGTGCGGCTCTCCGCGGTGGCGTAAGCACACCGGCATAGCCTTTCATAGCGCTTCGACGGGTCTTTCAAGAAAGAAGCCATCGGGTAGATACGCCGGCGCGATGTACCCGATGTCCTTCGCTGATACGCCGCAGGCGCGGAAATGGTCCCGCCAGGTCTGTACCGTCGCGACCATTTTCTCGATTTCCTTTGCAGCCGCCGCAGCGGTCAACCCGAACCGCTCGCATTGCGATAGCAGGTTATAGACGCTCGCCGTCCGGCCGTAGGTCCCGATCGTCATCGCGAGATCCCGCCGCTCCAGGCTGACCAGCGGCGCGGGCACGAGGTCGTACGCCGGTGCGAGCCGCCAGCCGCGCGCGGTACGCCGCACCGCATGGTTGCGCGGATGATCGTCGTTGTTCGTGACCGCGGCGTTGAAGACGAGGCGCCGGAATAATTCAATGCGATCCTCGTCGGACTTTTCCGACCAGCGGCGCAGCTCATCCGCAAGCAGGGGATAGGACCAGCGTTCCCGGTCCAGATAGCTGTCGTCGGCGTCGAGCAGGGTGAGCCCGCTGACGGCGCCGTAACGCAGATAGCCGCCCTCGGTGCGCTCACGGTCAAAGCGCTCCACCAGGAGCACGTCGCGCCCGCCGATCGACTCGAGCCGGGCGTTGCAGGCGGTAATGCCGCAGCGGCGCGCGAGCTCGAGCGTCGCGAATTCCACCCGCTGCAAGTTGCAGCGGTCGGCCTGTTCGGGAAACTTGCCGATCCACAGGCGGTTGCCGTCCTCGAGGGTCGCCTTGGGCCGCGCTCCGCCCATCGAGGTGCCGGGCTCGAGCTGCTCGAGGATGTGAGCGGGCACTCGCTTTCCCTCTTTGATGGCCTCTGCGGCCGTGACCAAGTCCGCCAGTTGATGCGTCTGGTTGTAGCCGCGTCTTGGCGCCGGGGGCTCCAGCTTCAGGCCGAAGCTCAGATAGCCGGCGCCGTCCTGGGGGCCGTTCAGGAGGTAATCGATTTCTTCCAGGTCGCCGGCACTGCGCTCCAGCTTGTGCTCAATTACGCGCCGCCCCCAGGCATCGGGGCCGGCGTCGCGCACGGCGCCGGGAACTCCCTTGAGCTTGGTGAGTTCATGGACGGTGCTCCCGAGCGGGAGCCGGAAGGGATCGAACGCGATCGCGTCCTTGCGCTCCAGATACCGGTCGCCGTAGCGAAAACGGCCGACCAACGTCCCGTCGCCCAGCTTCCCCACTTTCAACAGGGCCGCCGGCACGGTATCGAGCGTGCCGGGCAACTGGACGTAGACGTAGGCCTGGCGCTCAGAAGTCATATTCGTTCTTCGACTTCTGCGATTTGCGGATGCGCGCGGGCCGGCGCGAAGCTTCCAGCGTCCTGCCGTGGGTGTCCGCGTCGGGGTGGGCGACGGCGTCGAGCGTCCTGTCCAGGCCGAGCGCCCAGAGCACCGTCACGTACGCGCCGAGCGCGACGCCGGGCTTGCCGAGCTCCAGCGCGTTGAGGGTGTTGCGGTTGATGCCGGCCTTGGCCGCAACCTCGGCGATGGACAGGCCGCGCCGGGCCCTGGCCAGTCGTATCCTGCGGCCGAGCTCCTTGATGCGGTCGGTGGCCTCTCCGGGGAGGATCTTGAGTTTGCCCATAATATTAGGCGCTAAGTCTACTAGCGCCTAATATATTAGGCAAATATCTGAATTATGACCGACTAGCCCTTCGCCAGCAGGCTCATCAGCGCTGTGTTGTCCCAGCGGCCGCGGCCGGCGGCGCTGATGCGGCCGAAGTACTGCTCGATCAGCGCGGTCCCGGGCATGTAGGAGCCGTTCTTCTTCGCTTCCGCCAGCGCGATGTTGAGATCCTTGCGCATCCAGTCGCTGGCGAAGCCGAAGCCCTCGAACTTGCCCTCGACCATCGTCTTCCAGCGGTTCTCGAGCTGCCAGGACTGCGCCGCGCCCTTGGCGATGACGGCAACCACCTTCTCCATGTCGAGACCCGCGTTCTTGCCGAAGTTGAGCGCCTCCGACAGGCCCTGCAGCAGTCCGACGATGGCGACTTGGTTCACCATCTTGGTGAGCTGGCCGGCACCCGGCGCGCCGATGAGCGAGGCCATCTTGGCGTAGACGTCGATCACCGGCTTCGCCTTGTCGAAATCGGCCTGCTCGCCGCCGCACATGATGCCCAGCTGCCCGTTCACCGCGCCCGCCTGGCCGCCCGATACGGGGGCGTCTACGAACCCGACGCCCTTTTCCTTGCATTTGGCGTGCAGCTCACGCGCCACCACCGCCGAGGCCGTGGTGTGGTCCACCAGGACCGCGCCCTTTTTCAGCCCCGCCAGCGCCCCGTTCTCGCCGTAGGCGACCGCGCGCACGTCGTCGTCGTTGCCTACGCACATCATGACGAAATCGCAGCCCTGGGCCGCTTCCTTGGGGGTGGGGGCGGACTTGCCGCCGTACTCCTTCGCCCAGGCTTGCGCCTTGGCGGCCGAGCGGTTGTAGACGGTGACCTCGTAGCCACCTTTTTTCGCGAGGTGCCCCGCCATCGGATAGCCCATCACGCCAAGACCGAGGAAAGCTACTTTCGCCATCTTTTTGTCTCCTAAAGGTTTTTTTCGGGGTTTGACAGGAAATTGTCAACCGCCCACAATAGCTGGACGTTTATACAGTATCCGGTGCCGGCCCAGCGTCGCCGTCCAACGAGCGCCTGCCGCAGATGCCGACAACCAGAATAAGAGGTACAGGCAATGGATGAAAACAAGTCTAAGGCATTAGCGGCGGCGCTGTCGCAGATCGAGAAGCAGTACGGCAAGGGCTCCATCATGCGCATGGACTCCGAGGCCATCAAGGACGTGCAGGTGGTCTCCACCGGGTCCCTGGGCCTGGACCTGGCGCTCGGCGTGGGCGGCCTGCCTCGCGGCCGGGTGTGCGAGATCTACGGCCCCGAGTCCTCGGGCAAGACCACCCTCACGCTGCAGGTGATCGCCGAGATGCAGAAGATGGGCGGCACCGCCGCCTTCATCGACGCCGAGAACGCGCTCGATCCCCAGTACGCGAAGAAGCTCGGCGTCAACATCGACGAGCTGCTGATCTCGCAGCCCGACACCGGCGAGCAGGCGCTCGAGATCGCCGACATGCTGGTGCGCTCCGGCGCGGTCGACGTGATCGTCATCGACTCGGTGGCGGCGCTCACGCCCAAGGCCGAGATCGAGGGCGAGATGGGCGAGCCGCAGATGGGCCTGCAGGCGCGGCTGATGAGCCAGGCGCTGCGCAAGCTCACCGGCAACATCAAGCGCACCAACACGCTCGTCATCTTCATCAACCAGATCCGCATGAAGATCGGCGTCATGTTCGGCAACCCCGAGACCACCACCGGCGGCAACGCGCTCAAGTTCTACGCCTCGGTGCGCATGGACATCCGCCGCATCGGCTCGATCAAGAAGGGCGACGAGGTGATCGGCTCGGAAACGCGCGTCAAGGTGGTGAAGAACAAGGTGGCGCCGCCTTTCCGCCAGGCCGAGTTCGACATCCTCTACGGCAGCGGCATCTCGCGCGAAGGCGAGCTGCTGGAGTTGGGCGTGGCGCACGGCGTTCTCGAGAAGTCGGGCGCCTGGTACATCTACAAGAACGACCGCCTCGGCCAGGGCAAGGACAATTCGCGCGATTTCCTCACGGAGAACCCGGAGCTCGCGCGCGAGATCGAGCTGAAGATCCGCGAGAACGCGGGCGTGGCGATGCCCGCGATGGACGCCCCCGAGGCGCCCGAGGACAACAAGGTCGAGCACCTGCCCACGCGCAAGCGCGCGGAGAAGTAGTGCACCCGCCTGATACGCCCGGGGAGCTGAAGGCCCGGGCGCTCAGGCACCTCGCACGGCGCGAGCACTCGCGCGCCGAGCTCCAGCGCAAGCTCGCCCCGCGCGCCGAATCGCCCGCAGCGCTCGAGCAGCTGCTCGACGCCCTCGAGGCGAGGAAGCAGCTCTCCAACGAGCGCTACGCCGAGCTGCGCGCGCACCAGCTCTCGCGCAAGTACGGCGCGGCGAGAATCCGCGCCGACCTGAAGGCGAAGGGCATCGCCGCGGAGATCGTCGAGCGCATGGGGTCGGGCGAAGAGCTCGAGCGCGCGCGCGCCATTCTCGCGCGCAAGTACCGCGCCCTGGCGTCGACGCGCGAGGAGCGCGCGCGGCGCATGCGCTTTCTCCAGTCGCGCGGCTTCTCGCACGAGACAATCCGCAAGGTCCTGTCATCCGCTGACGACGACGATGCGTTAAACCCCTAGCGCGATTCGCGCGGAAAGGGGGTGATGGGCATGGATCAGGCACAGGCACTGGCGATCGTGAAATCGCTCGCCAACGGCGTCGATCCGGAGAGCGGCGAAGTGTTCCCGGCCGAGGGCGCCTACCAGCGGCCGCAGACGGTGCGCGCGCTGTTCGCGGCCGCGGAGGCGCTGGAGCGCGCCGCGCAGTTCGAGCGGCGCAAATCCCAGCTGCCGGCGAAGACCGGCGAGCCGTGGACCGAGGACGAGGACCGCAAGCTCCTCGCGTCGTTCGACGCCGGGCACGCGCTCGGCGAGTTGGCGGCGGCGCACCAGCGCACGCAGACGGGCATTCGCGCGCGGCTGGTGAAGTACGGGCGGCTCGCCGCCTAGGCGCATGGGGATGCTACGGCGCCCGGGCGCCGTAGCCGCTCCTTTAGAATAGCGGGCCTATGAAGTCGAACGAGATCCGCGCGGGCTTCCTCGAGTATTTCAAGTCGAAGGGGCACACCATCGTCGCCTCCAGCTCGCTCGTGCCGGCGGGCGACCCGACGCTGCTGTTCGTCAACTCGGGCATGGTGCAGTTCAAGGACGTGTTCCTCGGCAAGGACAAGCGCCCCTACACGCGCGCCACCACTTCGCAGCGCTGCGTGCGCGCCGGCGGCAAGCACAACGACCTGGAGAACGTCGGCTACACCGCGCGCCACCACACCTTCTTCGAGATGCTGGGCAACTTCAGCTTCGGCGACTACTTCAAGCAGGACGCAATCAAATTTGCCTGGGAGCTGCTGACGAAGGTCTACGGGCTCGCGCCGGAGAAGCTCTGGACCACGGTGTACGAGACCGACGACGAGGCCTACGACCTCTGGACCCGGATGATCGGCGTGCCGAAGGAGCGCTGCATCCGGATCAGCGACAAGCCGGGCGGCCAGAAGTACCAGTCGGACAACTTCTGGCAGATGGCCGACACCGGCCCCTGCGGCCCGTGCAGCGAGATCTTCTACGACCACGGCCCCGGGATCGAGGGCGGAGCGCCGGGCTCGCCGGAGGCCGACGGCGACCGCTACATCGAGATCTGGAACCTGGTCTTCATGCAGTTCAACCGCGATGACCAGGGCGTCATGCACCCGCTGCCCAAGCCTTCGGTCGACACCGGCATGGGCCTCGAGCGCATCGCCGCGGTGCTGCAGGGCAAGCACTCGAACTACGAGATCGACCTGTTCCAGGACCTGATCAAGGCGGCGGCGCGCGAAACGGGGCAGAAGCAGCTGAAGAATCCCTCGCTCAACGTCATCGCCGACCACATCCGCGCCTGCGCCTTCCTCATCGTCGACGGCGTGATTCCGGGCAACGAGGGCCGCGGCTACGTGCTGCGGCGCATCGTCCGGCGCGCGATCCGCCACGGCTACAAGCTCGGCCAGAAGCAGCCGTTCTTCCACCGCATCGTCGAGGACCTCGATCGCGCGATGGGCGCGGCCTATCCCGAACTGCGAAAGGACAAGGCGCGCGTCACCGCCGTGCTGAAGCAGGAGGAGGAGCGATTCGCCGAGACGCTGGAGAACGGCATGGGCGTGCTCGAATCCGCGCTCGCCTCGGGCGAGAAGCTGCTCGACGGCGAGACCGCGTTCCGCCTCTACGACACCTTCGGCTTCCCGGTCGACCTGACCGCGGACATCTGCCGCGAGCGCGGCGTGATGCTCGACATGGCGGGGTTCGAAGCCGCAATGCAGGCGCAACGCGAGCGCGCGCGCGCGGCGAGCAAGTTTTCCGCTGCGGCGGGGCTGGAGTACGCGGGCGGCAAGACCGCGTTCCGCGGCTACGACACGCTGAGCGTTTCGGCCAGGGTCGTCGCGCTCTACCGCGAAGGCGCGCAGGTCGAGGCGCTGGCGAGCGGCGAGGAGGGCACGGTGGTGCTCGACCAGACGCCGTTCTACGCCGAGTCGGGCGGCCAGGTCGGCGACCGCGGCGAGCTGGTCGCGGCCTCGGGCACTTTCGAAGTGGCGGACACGCAGAAGATCCAGGCCGAAGTGTTCGGGCACCAGGGTGTCCTGAAGACCGGCACGCTGAAGACGGGCGACACGGTGGAAGCGCGCGTCGACACGCGGCTTCGCGCGCGCACCATGCGCAACCACTCGGTGACGCACCTCATGCACAAGGCGCTGCGCGAGGTGCTGGGGCCGCACGTGCAGCAGAAGGGCTCGCTGGTGGACGCCGACAAGACGCGCTTCGACTTCGCCCACGACAAGCCGATGGGCGAGGCGGAGATCCGGCGCATCGAGGCCCAGGTCAACGCCGAGATTCTGGCGAACACGCCGACACGCGCGCAGATCATGCCGATCGACGAGGCGAAGCGCTCGGGCGCGGTGATGCTGTTCGGCGAGAAGTACGGCGACGAGGTGCGCGTGCTCGACATCGGCTCTTCGCGCGAGTTCTGCGGCGGCACGCACGTGGCGCGCACCGGCGACATCGGCCTTTTCAAGATCGTCGAGCAGTCGGCGGTGGCCGCGGGCGTGCGCCGGGTGGAAGCGAAAACCGGCGAAGGCGCGCTCGCCTGGGTGCAGGCGCAGGAAGCGAAGCTGCGCCAGGCGGCCGCCGCGCTCAAGGCGCCGGTGGACGACATCGAGGCGAAGATCACGCAGGTGCTCGACAACGTGAAGACGCTGGAGCGCGAGCTGGCGAAGCTGAAATCGAGGCTCGCCTCGGGGCAGGGCACGGACCTCGCCGGCCAGGCCCAGGACGTGAAAGGCGCCAAGGTGGTGGCGGCGACGCTCGATGGCGCGGACGCGAAGACGCTGCGCGAGGCCGTGGACAGGTTGAAGGACCAGCTGAAGAGCGCGGCCATCGTGCTCGGCGCGGTCGCCGACGGCAAGGTGTCGCTGATCGCCGGCGTGACTGCGGATCTCACCGGCAAGGTGAAGGCGGGCGAGCTCGTCAACTTCGTCGCCCAGCAGGTGGGCGGCAAGGGCGGCGGGCGGCCCGACATGGCTCAGGCTGGAGGCACCGAGCCGGCGAAGCTCGCCGCGGCGCTGCAGTCGGTGAAAGCCTGGGTCGAGCAGCGGATCTAGAAGCCGATGCGCCGCTTCAGGCTGCGCGCATCGTGCACGTCCTCGGGCCTGAGCTCGGCGCGGCCGGCGATCTTGGCGTTGCCGAAGGCGGCGAGCACCGCGCGGCGCATCTCGCGCGGCGAGAGCGCGGCGAGCTTGTCCACCACCGCCGCCGAAGGCGCCTGCGGAAAGCGCTTGCCCCAGTCGTGCGCGCCGCGGATCTCGCGGTAGATGGCAAGCGCGATGCGTGCCGCGCCCTCGGCGTCGGGCGCTTCGATCTCGTAGACGTGCATGCGGTTGAGGATCGGCTCCGGGATGCGCGCCGCGTCGTTGGCCGTGGCGAACCACACCGCGCCCGAGGCGTCGATCGGGATTTCGGCGAACTCGTCGACGAAGCGCATGGCGGTGTCGAGCTCGAGCAGCCCGTAGAGCGCGCCGAGCGGGTCGTACTGGCCTTCGGCGCTCGCCTTGTCGAGCTCGTCGACCACCATCACCGGGTTGGCGTACTCGCCGTTGAGAAAGGTCTCGAACACCTTGCCCGGCTTGGCGTTCTTCCACTGCGAGGAGGCGCCGCCGAGGATCCAGCCCGCGGTGAGCGAGCTCATCGGCACGAAGCCGAAGCCGGTGCCGAGCAGCCGCGAGATGCGCCGCGCGAAGTGCGTCTTGCCGATGCCCGGCGCGCCGAGGAGCAGCATGGGCGGCAGCTCGACCGCGTCCTCGGAATCCATGCACAGCGCAAGCTGCTTGCGGATGTCCTCGAGCACCCTGCCGAAATTGGGCAGCTCCTCGAACAGCTCGTCCATCGGCGGCATCGCCGAGGGCTTGACGGTGAAGCGCTGCCCGCCCATGCGCAGCATCTTGTCGTAGAGCACACGCAGCGCCTCGTTGGCGCTGGCGGGCAGCTCGTGCAGCGCCTTCTCTACAGCGGGGACGTCGTAGACGTCCTTGAAGCCCGCGATCGGAATAGCCACACTAACATTCATGTGAGCCTCCTTTTGTTCTCTCCATAGCGTAGCAAGTCCCGCGCCAGGCGTCTGGCAGTCGAGGGGCCGGACTGCCAGTTTGTGCCCCAAGTGGACAATTTTCGTCACCCATGCTTCAATCCCGGCCCATGACCCGCTGGTTCACCGGCTACTTTTTCTTCTTTCCGCGCCCTCTGGCGGAGGAGATCGGCTAGCCGCGCAACCCGCGAACCCGAGAAACCGCCAGAGCAGAGATGCCTGGCGGTTTTTTTATTTCCGAGAGCCCGACCATGACCACGCCCCTCGACTCCTTCCTCGGCACCGTCCCCGCGGACAAGACCTCGCTCACCGACGACGAGCGTATCGAGAACATCGTTCCGCTGCCGCCGCCGGAGCATCTGATCCGCTTCTTCCCGATCCAGGGCACCCCGGTCGAGGCGCTGATCACCGACACGCGGCGCAAGGTGCGCGACATCCTCCACGGCAGGTCCGACCGGCTGCTCGTAGTGATGGGGCCGTGCTCGATCCACGACCCCAAGGCGGCGCTGGAATACGCCGGGCGGCTCGCCGCCGAGCGGCGCCTGCACGAGGGCGAGCTCGAGCTGCTGATGCGCGTGTACTTCGAGAAGCCGCGCACCACGGTGGGCTGGAAAGGGCTCATCAACGACCCCTACCTGAACGGGAGCTTCCGCATCAACGAGGGCCTGAGGATCGCGCGCGATCTGCTGGTGCGCATCAACCAGGCGGGCGTGCCCGCGGGCTGCGAGTTCCTCGACGTGATCTCGCCGCAGTACATGGGCGATCTGGTCAGCTGGGGGGCGATCGGCGCGCGCACCACCGAGTCGCAGGTGCAC
The DNA here is from genome assembly GCA_040902335.1 of Burkholderiales bacterium. Classification (GTDB taxonomy): domain Bacteria; phylum Pseudomonadota; class Gammaproteobacteria; order Burkholderiales; family SG8-39; genus JAABQT01. The sequence goes on along the minus strand of JBBDXL010000081.1, from coordinate 9,947 downwards.
CGCGAGCTGGCCTCGGGTCTCTCGGCCCCGGTCGGCTTCAAGAACGGCACCGACGGCAACGTGAAGATCGCCGTGGACGCGATCCTCGCCGCGGGACAGAAGCACCACTTCCTCTCGGTGCACAAGACCGGGCAGGTGGCGATCGTGCAGACGCGCGGCAACGACGACTGCCACATCATCCTGCGTGGCGGCAAATCGCCCAACTACGACGCGGCGAGCGTCGCCGCGGCCTGCGCCGAGCTCGCCAGGGCGAAGCTGCCCGAGCGCCTGATGGTCGACTGCTCGCACGCCAACGCCGCCAAGCAGTTCAAGCGCCAGCTGGAGGTGACGCGCGACATCGCCGCGCAGATCGCGGCGGGCGAGCGGCGCATCGTCGGCACCATGGTCGAGTCGCACCTGGTGGAAGGTCGACAGGAGCTCACCCCGGACAAGCCGCTGCAGTACGGCCAGAGCGTCACCGACGCGTGCCTGGGCTGGAAGGACTCGCTCGAGGTGCTGGAGACGCTCGCCGGCGCGGTCAAGGAGCGCAGGAAGCACGCGAAGAGCAAGCGCTAGGGGACTCGCTAGAATCGGCGCCGTGGCTTCCGTGACGCCGCGGCAATGGTTCTGGAGCGCGCTCGCCGCGACGCTCGTGTTCCGCTTCTGGCTCGGCGCGGCGCTACCGCTCACCGCCGACGAGGCCTACTTCGCCCTCTGGGGGCGGTACCCCGACCTCGGCTACTACGACCACCCGCCGATGATCGGGTGGCTGCTCGCGCCGCTCGTCGCCGTCTCGCAGGCGGAGTGGTTCGTGCGCCTGCCCTCGATCCTGCTGCCGGCGGCGCTCGCGCTCCTCGTGCGCCATGCGCTCACGGCCTGGTTCGCGCGCGACGCGGACAGCGCCGACCTGGCTGGCCTCGCGATCCTGCTCGTGCCGATGAACGTGTGGAACGTGCTCATCACCACGGACACGCCGCTCGCGTTCTTCGCGGTGGCCTCGCTCCTCGCCTTCGCGCGCCAGCGCTTCCTCCTCGCCGGCCTGCTCCTCGGCCTGGCCTTCCTGTCCAAGTACTTCGCGGTGCTGCTCGGTCTGGCCTATCTCGTCTGGGCGCTGGCCGCGCGCCGCCCTGGCGCTTTCGGCCTCGCCTTCCTCGGCGCGCTGCCCGCCGGATTACTGAACCTGTACTGGAACTGGCAGGCCTGCTGGTGCAACGTGATGTTCAACGCCATCAACCGCCACGACGACGCGGGGCTCTCGTGGGGGTCGCCCGCGATGTATCTCGCCTCGCTCGCCTACCTGGCGGCACCGCTTCTCTGGTACGCCTGGAAAGGCCGCGCGCGGCTGCGCGCGGCGCTGCCGCGGCCGGAGGTCGGCGTTCAGGTCGCGGCCTGGGTCGTGCCCCTCGCGCTGTTCGCGCTCCTTTCGCCCGTGAAGCGCATCGGCCTGCACTGGCTGCTCGCCTTCGTGCCGGCGATCGTGCTGACGCTCGCGCTCGCGCTCGAGCGCCGCGCGCTCGTCGTCACGCTGCGCTGGTTCGTCGCGCTCGCGCTCGTGCACGTGGCCGCGATCGTCGCGCTCGCGGTGCCCCCGCTCGAGACCTGGAAAGACACGCGCCCGTACCAGCGCCTCGTGCTGCTTGCCGACCCGCAGGCGGTGCTCGAACCGCTGGGGCCGCTCCTCGCGCGCTACCGGCTCGTCACCGAGGGCTATTCGGTCGCCGCGCAGCTCGCCTACCACACGCGTCGGCGCGTGCCGGTGCTCGGCGCGGGCTCCTCGCACGCGCGCCAAGACGACATCCTCACCGACTGGCGGCGCTACGACGGGCGCGACCTGCTCGTGTTCCGGCGTGCGCCGCCCAACCTGGAGCTCTACCGGCCGTACTTCCGCGAGGTGGAGGCGCGCGAAGTGGCGGCAGGCGGCACGATGCACTACGCGGTGCTCGGCCGCGGCTTCGACTACGCGGCGTACCGCGAGCGCGTGCTGACGGTCGTGCGCGAGCGCTGGTATCGCATCCCGTCCTGGCTGCCGGTCGGCGGCTGCTATTTTTTCGAGCGCTACGGCTTCGAATGACCACGCGCAGCCTCCTGCAGCTCCTGCGGCCGCACCACTGGACGAAGAACGGCTTCGTCCTGGCGGGGCTGCTGTTCAGCCACGGCTGGGGCGACGCGACGCTGGTCGCCGCGGCGCTGCTTGCCACCACCGCGTTCTGCCTTGCTTCCAGCGCCGTTTACGCCTTCAACGACGCGCTCGATGCGCCGCGCGACCGCGAGCACCCTGAAAAAAACGGCCGCCCCGTCGCGCGCGGCGCGATCGCGCCCGCGGCGGCGCATGCCATCGCCGCCGCGCTCGCCGTACTCGCGCTCGGCATCGCGCTGTGGACCGGCGCGCGGGTGGCGGCGCTCATCGCCGCCTACGTCGGGCTGAACGCGGCCTATAGCCTGGGCCTCAAGCACATGCCGGTGCTCGACGTGTTCATCATCGCCGCGGGCTTTATGCTGCGCCTGCTCGCGGGCACCTGGGGCATCGGTATCGAGCCCTCGCGCTGGCTGCTGGCCTGCGGCTTCCTGCTGACGCTGTTTCTCGGCTTCGCCAAGCGCCGCGCGGAGCTCGACCGGCTGGCCGACGACGCCGGCCAGCACCGCGCGGTGCTCGAGGACTACAGCCTCGCCTTCCTCGACCGCGCGGTGTTCGCCTGCGCGCTCGGCATGGTGATCACCTATGCCCTGTACACGGTGGCCGAGAGCACGGTGGCGCTGCACGGCACGGAGCACCTGATCTGGTCGCTGCCCTGGGTCCTGCTCGGCACCTTCCGCTATCTCTTTCGTCTGCACTACCGCGGCGGCGGCGGCGACCCGGCGCAGGAGCTGCTGCGCGATCCGATGCTCGCTGCGGCGGCGCTGGGCTGGGTCGCCACGGTGGCGTGGCTGATCCGTTAGAATGAACCGCCGCGCCGCGCCGCCCATGCCTGAACGCTCGCAACAACTGGCCCACCTCGAGAATCTCGGCGACGCAGCGCGCTTCGCCGGCCAGATCTACCTGCTGATCCCGAAGTGCCCGCTGCTGGAAAATTTCACCCCGGCGGAAGTGAGCCTGCTGGCGCACTTCATGGAGGTGTACCGCGCGGCCGACAGGATCGAGGTCATCCGCGAAGGCGACGGCGGCGATTTCATGCTCATCCTGATCCAGGGCCGCGTCGAGGTGCGCAAGCGCGACCGCTACAACACGCCCCAGCTGATCGCGGTGGTCGAGCCCGGCCACGCGCTGGGCGAGATGTCGATGATCGACGGCGAGCCGCGTTTCGCCACCTGCGTCGCCGTGGACGAGGTGCTGGTGGCGGTCCTCGACCGCGAGAGCCTGGCGCGCATCATCGTCGAGCAGCCGATGCTCGGCGCCAAGATCCTCATGGAGCTGGTGCTGATGCTGTCGCAGCGCCTGCGCGCCACCAGCGACCGGCTCATGGCATTGCTCGACGAGCAGGGACAGCACGCCCCCGGGTTGATGTAAGCCGCGCGGGTCCCGGCGCGACCTATCCCGCGTGAACCGCACCCGCCTCATCGTCCTTGCCGTGATCGTGGTGCTGGTGGGCGCGTTCTTCGCCTTCGGCGCTCACCGCTACCTGACGCTCGAGCAGCTGCGGGCGCACCAGGACGCCGCGCAGCGCACCTTCCTCTCGCATCCCTGGCAGACCGCGCTCGCCTACTTCCTCGTCTACGTCGCCGTCACCGGGCTGTCGCTGCCGGGCGCGGCGGTGCTGACGCTCTTCGGCGGCGCCGTGTTCGGCCTGCTGTGGGGCACGCTGATCGTGTCCTTCGCCTCGTCCCTCGGCGCGACGCTCGCCTTCCTCGCCTCGAGGTTCCTCCTGCGCGACTGGGTGCAGGGGCGCTTCGGCGACAAACTCAAGCCCATCAACGACGGGATGGCGCGCGAGGGCGCGTTCTACCTGTTCGCGCTGCGCCTGGTGCCCGCCTTCCCGTTCTTCGTCATCAACCTGGTGATGGGACTGACGCCGATCCGCGCCCGGACCTTCTACTGGGTGAGCCAGCTCGGGATGCTCGCCGGCACGATCGTGTACGTGTACGCCGGCACGCAGCTCGCCGAGTTCCGGCTGTCGCCGGGGCTGGTCGTGGCCTTCACCGTGCTGGGCCTGTTCCCGCTGGCGGCGAAGAAGGTGCTCGAGGCGATCAAGGCGCGCCGCGTGTACGCGCCCTGGGCCGAGCAGAAGCCGCCGCGGTTCGACCGCAACATGGTGGTGATCGGCGCCGGCTCCTCGGGCCTGGTCTCGGCGCTCATCGCCGCGGCCGTGAAGGCCAAGGTGACGCTGGTGGAAAAGCACAAGATGGGCGGGGACTGCCTGAACACCGGCTGCGTGCCCTCCAAGGCGTTGATCAAGACCGCACGCGTGCTCTCGACCATCCGCCGCGCCAAGGACTACGGGCTGAAGAACGCCAACGCCGAGTTCGATTTCGCCGACGTGATGGAGCGGGTGCAGCGGGTGATTCGGACGATAGAACCGCACGATTCTGCTGAACGCTTCGAATCGTTGGGGGTGGAATGCGTCCAAGGGGAAGCAAAGATCGCTTCCCCTTGGATCGTGGAAATCAAATGCAATGACGGCTCGATGCAGGTGCTGACCACGCGCTCCATCGTCATCGCCGCCGGCGCGCGGCCGTTCGTGCCGCCGATCCCGGGGATCGAGAAGACCGGCTACTACACGAGCGACACGGTGTGGGAGCTGCGCGAGCTCCCCGCGCGCCTGGTGGTGCTCGGCGGCGGGCCGATCGGCAGCGAGCTGGCGCAGGCGTTCCAGCGCCTCGGCGCGCAGGTGACGCAGGTGGAGATGCTGCCGCGGCTCCTCATCCGCGAGGATCCCGAGATCGCCGCGATGGTGGAAGAGCGCTTCCGCGCCGAGGGCGTGGACGTGCGCACCGGCCACAGGGCAAAAGCGTTCCGCGTAGAGGACGGGCGCAAGGTGCTGATCTGCGAGCACCAGGGCAAGGACCTGGCGATCGAGTTCGACGCGCTGCTGGTGGCGGTGGGACGCGTGGCGAACACCGCGGGCTACGGACTGGAAGAGCTCGGCATTCCGGTGACGAAAGCGCGCACGGTCGAGACCAACGAGTTCCTGCAGACCAAGTACCCGAACATCTACGCCGCGGGCGATGTCGCCGGGCCCTACCAGTTCACGCACACCGGTGCGCACCAGGCCTGGTACGCGGCGGTGAACGCGCTTTTCGGCGGCGTGAAGAAGTTCCGCGCCGACTACTCGGTGATCCCCTGGGCCACCTTCACCGACCCCGAGGTGGCGCGCGTCGGCCTGAACGAAACCGAGGCCAAGGAACGGAACGTTCCCTACGAGCTCACGGTCTACGGCCTGGATGACCTGGATCGCGCCATCGCCGACGAGGAGGCGCACGGGGTGGTGAAGGTGCTGACGGTGCCGGGCAAGGACCGCATCCTCGGCGTCACCATCGCGGGCGAGCACGCCGGCGACCTGATCGCCGAGTTCATCGCCGCCATGCGCCATGGCATCGGGCTGAACAAGATCCTCGGCACGATCCACATCTATCCCACGCTGGCCGAGGCCAACAAGTTCGCCGCGGGGGTGTGGAAGCGCGCGCACGCGCCGCAGAAGCTGCTCGGCTACGTGGAGAGGTTCCACGCGTGGATGCGCGGCTGATCGTTCTGCGCCCGTGTCGATCACCTTCCTCGACTACGATTGGTCATTGAACGACTTACGCTCGTCGTCCCGGCGCTGAACGAGGCGGCTGGCATCGAGCGCTGCCTCGGCGCGGCTGCGCCGCTGCGCGCGCGCGGCCACGAGGTGGTGGTGGTGGACGGCGGCAGCACCGACGGCACGCCGCGCCTCGCCGCGCCGCTCGCCGACCGGGTGATCGCGGCGCCGCGCGGGCGCGCGGCGCAGATGAACGCGGGCGCCGCGGCCGCTGGCGGCGATGCGCTTGTCTTCCTGCACGTCGACACGCTGCTGCCCGAGGGCGCCGATCGCGCGGTGCTTGTTGCGCTGACGCGCCGCGCCTGGGGGCGCTTCGACGTGCGCCTGGATTCGCCGCGCGCGGCGCTCGGCGTGGTGTCGTTCTTCATGAACTGGCGCTCGCGCCTCACCGGCATCGCCACCGGCGACCAGGCGATCTTCGTGCGCCGCGCCGACTTTCCGGGATTCCCGGACATCGCGCTGATGGAGGACGTCGCCCTCAGCAAGACCATGAAGCGCGTCTCGCCGCCCGCCTGCCTGCGCCAGCGCGTCGTCAGCTCGGCGCGGCGCTGGGAGCGCGACGGCGTCGCGCGCACGGTGCTGCTCATGTGGCGCCTGCGGTTCGCGTACTGGCGGGGGGCCGATCCGGGTGAGCTGGCGCGCCGATACCCGCACTAGGGTGCTCGTCTTCGCGCGCGCGGCGCGGCCCGGGCGCGTGAAAACGCGCCTCATCCCGCTGCTCGGCGCGCACGGCGCCGCGCGCCTGCACGCGCGGCTCGTGGCGCATGCGCTTGCCACGGCGCGCGCGGCGCGCCTGGGCAAAGTGGAGCTGTGGAGCACGCGCCGGCAGCGCGGCGCCGATCTCGGCGCGCGCATGCACCACGCGTTCGAGCGCAGCCTGCGCCGCGCGCCGCGCGTCATCCTCATGGGCGCGGACGCCCCCGCGCTGCGTCCCTCGCACCTGCGCCGCGCGGCACGCTGGCTGGCGGGCGGGGCCGACGCGGTGTTCGCGCCCGCCGAGGACGGCGGCTACGCGTTCGTCGCGCTCAGGCGCGTCTCGCCGCGCCTGTTCGAAGGCATCGACTGGGGCGGGCCGCGCGTCATGGCGCAGACGCGCGCGCGCCTCGCCGCGCTCGGCTGGCGCTGGCGCGAGCTGCCCGAGGTGTGGGACGTGGACCGGCCCGAGGACGTGGCGCGGCTCGGGGAATTGCGCCTGTGCGGCGCCGATACCTGCTACTGCGACGTCGCCTTCAGAGCGCGCCCGACTTCCTGAGCAGCTCCGCGACGCGCTCGGCGATCAGCCGGTAGCCGCGCGCGTTGGGGTGGAGGGTGTCGGACTTGAGCTCGGAATTGCGCAGGATCTCCCCGATCACGCGGCCCTCGTAGGGAATGCGGTGCTGCTCCGCGATCTCCGCATAGAAGGCGGGCGGCGTCACGGTGAGCCCTTTCTCCGGCGTGCCGATGAGCAGCACGTCGACGCCGCGCTGCTTCGCCACCGCCACCATGGTCTGCACGTTGGCGGCGGCCTGCGCTTTGCCGAGATTTCTGAGGAAGTCGTTGCCGCCGATGCACAGCACGAGCAGGTTCGGCCGGTGCTCCTCAAGCGCGTGCGGCAATCGCGCGAGCGCCTGCGCGCTCGCTTCGCCGGGCACGCCGGCGCGCACGACCTGGCGGCCGATGAGGCGCTCGAGCTGCGCGGGATAGCTCTCGGCTTCGCTCGCGCCCGTGCCGTAGGTGATGCTGTCGCCGAACGCGAGCACCACCGCGTCGGGCGCGAGCGGCGAGAGCCTCGGCGCGTCGCCGCACGCGCCCGCGCAGGCGGCGCACGCGACGACGAATGCGCGAAAGAGGCGCATATCGCGCATGCTACACTCGCCCGGATCGCCTCGGGAGGAGGAAGGTCGCAGTGAGAATCAGGAGCCCGCACGGGTCGCTGCTCAAGGCGATTGCCATGGTGGTGCTGGGTCTGCTGCTCGGGCTGATCGGCACCGACGTCAATTCCGGCGTGCTGCGCTACACCTTCGACATCCCGGAGCTCGCCGACGGCATCGGCTTCGTCATCGTCGCCATGGGCATGTTCGGCGTCACCGAGATCGTGGCCAACCTCGAGCAGCAGGGCAAGCGCGAGGTGTTCGTCGGCAAGGTGAAGAACCTGTTTCCGACCAAGGAAGACATGAAGCGCTCCTGGGCGCCGATCCTGCGCGGCACCGCGCTCGGGTCCTGCCTGGGCATCCTGCCCGGGGGCGGCGCGCTGCTGTCGTCGTTCGCCGCCTATACGGTGGAAAAGAAGGTGTCGAAGCACCCGGAGCAGTTCGGCAAGGGGGCGATCGAGGGCGTCGCAGGCCCCGAGTCGGCGAACAACGCGGGCGCGCAGACTTCCTTCATTCCCATGCTCACCCTCGGCATTCCCGGCAATGCAGTGATGGCGCTGATGATCGGCGCGCTCATGATCCAGGGCATCGCGCCGGGCGATGCTGCTGTCGCGCGGCGATGCCACCGTGTTCTTCAATCCGGCCGAGAAGCCGATCTCTTTCGGCTTCCTGCTCGCGGCAGCGGTGCTCCTCGCGGTCATCGCGCTGCCCAACATCCGCAAGAAGCGCGAAGAGGTGTTCGTCGAGGAGACGTAAGGTGGGCCCATGGCCCACCCTACAGCACGGCGATGGTCTGCACCTCGACGAGGAACTGCTCGCCGACCAGCCGGTCGATGACGAGGAGCGTGTTGGGCGGGTACTTGCCGTCGGCAAACAGCTTCGGGAACTCGCGCAGCCGCCAGGCCATGAACCTGGGGATGTCCTGCGAGTGCACCAGGTAGGTGGTGAACTGCGCGACGTTACCCCAGCCCGCGCCCGCCGATTTTAGCGCGGCCTCGATCTGCCTGAACACGCCCGTGCACTGCGCGTCGAAATCGTCGCCCGGCGCAAGCATGCCCGCGATGTACAGCGTTTCAGCCGCGTGCTTCACCCGCGTCATGTGCGAGTACTGGCCGAGCGGTTTGCCCAGCGCCTCGACGTTGCCGATCTTCATGTCCGCCATGCGCCCTCCTAGGTCGTTTTCGGCCTGCCGCGCCCCGCGAGCAGCGATTTCACCGCGATCTCCAGCGCGCGCTGCTCCACCGGCTTCACCAGGAAGCCGCTCGCGCCCGCGGCGAGGCAGCGCTCGTTGGTCGCCAGGTCCTCCAGCGCCGAGATGATGAGGATCGGCGTCGCCATGTTGGCCGAGCCGGCGCGGATCTCCTTCAGCACCTCGAAGCCGCCGATGCCCGGCATCATCAGGTCGAGCAGGATCGCGTCGTAGGCGTAGTTGCGCGCGAGGCGCAGCGCCTGCTCGCAGGTGCCGGCGAGCTGCACCTCGGCTTTCAGGCTCCTCGAGGCGAGGCGCGCCAGCAGCAGCCGCACCGACTCCTCGTCGTCGACGATGAGCAGGCGGTGGCGCGGCGCGGCGGTTCTCGTCTTCGCGGGCATCAGCGCGCGAGCTGCCGGGCGAGGTCGTTGAAATCGCGCGCGTGCACGTCGAAGGCCGGATCTCGCGACACGTCCGGCTTCGCGGCGGGCCCGTACTCGCGCGCTCGCGCGACGAACGCGGTCTGCAGCCCGCAAGCGCGCGCGGCGTGCAGGTCGTCCTTGTGCGCCGCCACCATCATCAGCTCGCCCGGGCGCACGCCGAGCAGGTCCGCGGCGCCGAGGTAGGTCTCGGGGTCGGGCTTGTAGTGGCGCACCACCTCGGCCGAGAGGATGCAATCCCACGGCAGGCCGGCGTGCTTGGCCATGTCGACGAGCAGGGCGACGTTGCCGTTGGACAGCGTGGCGATGACGTGCCGGCGCTTGAGCTTGCCAAGCCCCGCTTTGGCGTCGGGCCAGGGCTTGAGGCGGTGCCAGGCGTGATTCAAATGGACGATCTCCTGTTCCGTGAGGCCGCGGATGCCGAACTTTGCCAGCAAATCGTCGAGGATCATGCGGTGCAGGTCGTCAATTTTCGTCCACGGCAGCTCGCCCGAGCGCACCCGCGCCATCGCCGGGCGGTAGCCGGCGCGCCAGGCGTCGGCGAAGGCGGCCCAGTCGACATCGAGCTTCTTCCGGCGGCCGAGCAGGCGCCCCTCGCGGATCAGCGAGCCGCGCCAGTCGACCACCGTGCCGAACACGTCGAACACCAGGGCCTTCACCTTGGGGCCGCGCACGGGACTCATTTCGGCTTCCGTTCGTGCTTCCAGAGCACGTCGCCGCGGCGCGCGGCGCGGTTGAGCGCCCGGCCGAGGACGAA
>JBBDXL010000080.1:0-4820 GCA_040902335.1 Burkholderiales bacterium | reverse complement strand
TCCGCGCCAAGGGCGGGAAGTTCGATTTCGAGGACCTGCTGGGCGCCGCGGGCGGCGCGCCCAGGCCTGCGCCCGCGGGCGCCGCGCCGGCGGGCAAGGTGAAGTTCGACGTTGCCGGCATCCAGCTCGAGGACAGTTCCTTCGTCTACCTCGACGAGGCCAGCGGCCAGCGGCTGGAGTTGGACGACGTGCTGCTGCGCACCGGGCGCATCGCCGAGGATGTGCCGGGCAAGCTCTCGCTCGCCGCGCACATCCGGGGCAAGAAGCCGATGATCGACCTGAAGGTGGGACTTGCCGGAACCTATCTCCTCGGCCTGGCGCGCGAGGAGTATGCGCTTACCGGCATGGATCTGAAGGTGACCGGGTCGGCGGCGGAATTCAGTCGCATCGCACTGGCGGTTACCGGAGATGTGCGCGCGCAAATGGCGAAGGAGGCGGTGGAGACGGACCTGGTGGCGAAGTTCGACGACACCACGATCAAGGCAAAGCTCGGCATGACCGGGTTCGCGGCGCCGCACTACCGCTTCGACGCCGACGTGGACACGATCGACGTGGATCGCTACCTCGTCGCGCAGCCGGACGCGAAGCCGTCGCCGTCGCCGGGCCCGAAAGTGGCGGTCGACGTGCCGGTGGATCTCGGCGCGCTCGAGGGGCTGCGTGCGGACGGCCAGCTCTCGGTGGGCTCGCTGCGGTTGATGGGCCTCAGGCTTGCCGAATTGAAAGCGAAGGTCCGCGCGGCGGGCGGGCGGGCCGAGGTGGCGCCGCATTCGGCGAAGCTCTACGAGGGCACGTTGCAAGGGGCATTGACGCTCGCCGCGGCGGGGAACCGGATCGCGCTGAAGGAGACGCTGCAAGGCGTCGCCATCGGTCCGCTGGTGAAGGACCTCATGGAGCGCGATGCGCTGGAAGGCCGCGCCAATGTGACGCTCGACCTCACGGCGGCCGGGCCGACGGTGAACGCGCTGAAGAAGGCGCTTGCCGGCACCGCGCGGGTCGAGCTGAAGGACGGCGCGGTGAAGGGCATCAACCTCACCGAAGTGCTGCGCAAGACGCGCGCGGCGTTCGGCTCCAAGTCGGCCCAGCAGGCAGCGGCCGACACGGCGCAGCGCACCGACTTCTCGGCCATGAACGCGAGCTTCGCGATCAAGAACGGTGTCGCGCACAACGACGACCTCGACGTGCGCGCACCGCTGGTGCGCGTCGGCGGCGCGGGCGACATCGACATCGGCAATTCGCAACTGAACTACGTCGCCAAGGCGTCGGTGGTGGCCACCTCGAAGGGCCAGGGCGGCGCGGATCTGGACCACCTGTCCGGACTGACCATACCGGTGAAGCTCACGGGGCCGTTCGATGCGCCGAAGTACGAGATCGACTACCGCTCGATCGCCAGCGAGGCCGCCAAGGCGAAGGTGAAGGAGGAAGTGAAGACCAGGATCGAGGACAAGCTGCGCGACCTGCTCAAGCGCTGATCCTGCCTTCGGCGACGGCGTGGCAGGCGACCGTCCCACCCTCGATGCGGGTCAACGAGGGACGCTCGCTGCGACAGCGAGCGTTGGCGTGCGGGCAGCGTGGATGGAACGCGCAACCTGCCGGCGGCGCCATCGGGTTGGGCACCTCGCCCGCCACCGGCGTGCGCGCCTTGCCGCTCATCTCCAGGTCGGGGATCGCGTCCATCAGCATGCGTGTATACGGGTGACGCGGCGCGGCGAACAGCCGGTCGGCCCCGGCCAGCTCGACCAGGCGCCCGAGGTACATCACGCCGACGCGGTCGGCGATGTGCGACACCACCGCGAGGTTGTGGGAGATGAAGAGGTAGGTCAGGCCAAGCCGCTCCTGCAGCTCGCTCATCAGGTTGAGGATCTGCGCCTGCACCGAGACGTCGAGCGCCGAGGTGGGCTCGTCGCACGCCAGGAACTCGGGGTTGCCGGACAGCGCGCGCGCAATCGAGATGCGCTGGCGCTGCCCGCCCGAGAACTCGTGCGGGTATTTCTCGCCGTCCTCGGGCGCAAGGCCCACCTGGCGCAGCAGCTCGGCGACGCGCGCGCGCTCGGCCTGCGCCGTGGCGGCGAGGCCGAGCACGCGGATCGGCTCGGCGACGATGTCGCGCACGCGCCAGCGCGGATTGAGGCTGGCGTAGGGGTCCTGGAAGATCATCTGCATGCGCCGGCGCAGGGCGGCCGCGTCGATGCCCGGTGCAGCGAGGTCCGTGCCGTCGAACTCGACACTGCCGCGCGACAGCGCGTGCAGGCCGACGATGAGGCGCGCCACGGTGGACTTGCCGCAGCCCGATTCGCCCACCAGGGCGAGCGTCTCGCCCTTGCTCACCTCGAAGGACACGCCGTCCACTGCGCGCAGCAGCTGGCGCGGCGCGCCCTCGATGACGCGGTTGAGCCAGGGCCGCGAAACGTCGAAATCTCTCCCGACCTCGATCAACCGCACCAGAGGGCGGTTATCGAGGTCCATTCGCGTACAACCAGCAGGAGACGAGCGCGTTGCCGACCGGCAGCGGCTCGGGACGCTCGGCGACGCAGCGCGCGAAGCGCTTCGGGCAGCGCGGGTTGTAGGCGCAGCCCGGCGGGATGGCGTTCAGCCGCGGCATGGCGCCGTCGATCTGCACCAGGCGGGCGTGGCGCTTTACGGCACCGAGCTTCGGGATCGAGCCCATCAGCCCGGCGGTGTAGGGGTGGCGCGGCTGGTGGATGACCTCGCGCACCGGGCCGAGCTCGGCGAGGCGCCCGGCGTACATCACCGCGACGCGGTCCGCGGTCTCGGCGATCACGCCCATGTCGTGGGTGATCAGCATCACCGCCGTGCCATGCTCGCGCGCCAGGCGCTTGAGCAGCGAGATGATCTGCGCCTGGATCGACACATCGAGCGCCGTGGTGGGCTCGTCGGCGACGATCAGGCGCGGCTCGGCGCACAGCGCGAGCGCGATCACCACGCGCTGGCGCATGCCGCCGGAGAACTGGTGCGGGTAGTGGTCGACGCGCGCCGCGGGCGCCGGGATGCCGACCTCGGCCAGGAGGTTCAGCGCGCGGATGCGCGCGTCGTTGCGGCTCACCTCGAGGTGGGTGAGGATCGTCTCGACCAGCTGGTCGCCGACCGTGTAGAGCGGATTGAGCGAGGTGAGCGGGTCCTGGAAGATGGCGCCGATGCGCCGGCCGCGGATCCTGCGCATCCGGTCGGCGGGCAGGTTGTCGATGCGCCCGCCTTCGAGCCGGATCTCTCCGGCGGCGATGCGCCCCGGGGGCTCCAGCAAGCCGATGATCGCCATGCCGGTGAGCGACTTGCCGGCGCCGGACTCGCCCACCACGCCCAGCACCTCGCCCGGGGCGATGGCGAACGACACGCCGTCCACCGCCACCAGCGTGCCGCGGCGCGTCGGGAACTCTACGCGCAGGTCCTTCACTTCAAGGAGCGGCGTCGAACTCACCGCAGCTTCGGGTTGAGCGCGTCGCGCAGCCAGTCGCCGAGCAGGTTGACCGACAGCACCAGCACGATCAGCGCGGCACCGGGAAACACGGTAATCCACCATTCGCCGGAAAACAGGAAGTCGTTGCCGACCCGGATCAGCGTGCCGAGCGAGGGCTGCGTCGGCGGCACGCCGACGCCGAGGAAGGAGAGGGTGGCCTCGGTGATGATGGCGGTGGCGATGTGAATCGTGCCGATCACCAGCACCGGGCCCATGACGTTGGGCAGCACATGGTGCAGCAAGATGGCGAGCGGGTGCCGGCCGATGACGCGCGCCGCCTGCACGTACTCCTTGTTCTTCTCCACCAGCGTCGAGCCGCGCACGGTGCGCGCGTACTGCACCCAGCCGGAGACGCCGATCGCCAGCACCAGCACGTAAACCGCGAGCTGGTCGTGCATGTCGCGCGGCAGCGCGATGCGCGTCATGCCGTCGATCAGCAGCGCGATGAGAATCGCCGGAAAGGAAAGCTGGATGTCGGCCACGCGCATGATGAACGCGTCCAGCCGCCCGCCGAGGTAGCCCGACAGCAGGCCGAGCGAGACGCCGAGCACGGCCGAGAACAGCACGGCCGCGAGCCCGACGCCGAGCGAGATGCGTGCCCCGTACATGATCGTCGAGAGCATGTCGCGCCCCTGGTCGTCGGTGCCGAGCAGGTATTTCGCGCTTCCCTTCGCGGTCCAGGACGGCGGGGTGAAGCCGTCGGACAGGTTGAGCGTCGCGCTGTCGAAGGGGTTATGCGGCGCGAGCCAGGGCGCGAACAGCGCGCTGCCGACGCACACCAGCGTGAGGAACGCGGCGAGGATGGTGACCGGCGAGCGGCGGAAGCTCCACGCCAGGTCGTGGTCCCAGGTGCGCCGCAGCCAGCCGGCAACTGCGGCCATCGCCAGGGACTCGCGGCCGTCAGTCGATGCGCGCGAAGCGCGATTCCGGGCGGTCGTCCGCCTTGTGCACGGTGCTGACGTTCCGCTTCATCGCCCAGGGGCGCAGCTGGTGGTGCAGCGGCACGTAGTAGTAGCTGTCGCGCGTCATTACCAGCGCCTCGCGCAGCATGGCGTCGCGCTTCTTCACGTCGGTCTCGGTCTTCATCGCGTCGATCAGCGCATCGAGCTTGGCATCGCTGATGCGGCCGAGGTTGAAGCTGCCGTCCGCCCCGGTGGTCTTGGTGCGCATGAGCGACTGCAGCGTGTACAGGCCATCGAAGGTCGCCACGCCCCAGCCCAGCATGTAGGCGTCGTGGTCGAACTTCTGGATCTTCTGGATGAAGGTGGCCATCGGCTGCGCGTTCAGCTTCGTCTTCAGGCCGATCCTCGCCCACATGCCGACCAGCGCCTGGCAGATCTCCTCGTCG
>JBBDXL010000079.1:0-4903 GCA_040902335.1 Burkholderiales bacterium | reverse complement strand
TCATTTCGCTCCTTTCACGGGCGATGCGGCATCGAGGATACGCCGCGTGTCTTCGAGCGGGATCGCCCCGCTGTAGCGTTCGCCCGTTTCGACGAACCAGGTGGGCGTCGAATTCGCGCCGAGTTTCCGGCCGAGGGTGACGAGCTTCTCGACCGGCGTGTCGCAGTCGGGGGCCACCGTCGGCGGGATGTCGCGCAACATGAGATCGTTCCACGCCCTGGCGCGGTCGCGCGAGCACCAGACCGACTTCGTGAGCGGCACCGACTCCGGCCGTATGACCGGGTACAGGAAGATGTGCACCGTGATGTCGTCGAGCTTGGCGAGGTCTTTTTCGAAGCGCTTGCAGTACGGGCAGTTCGGATCGGAGAACACCGCGATCTTGCGCCGGCCGCTGCCGCGCTTGGTCGTGATGGCGTCGGCGAAGGGCAGTATGCCCCAGTCGATCGAATTGAGCTTGCGCAGTCGCTCCTCGGTGAGATTGAGGCCGGTACGCCCGTCGAGCACCTGGCCTACGACGATCAGCCGCGCGCGCTCGTCCACGTAGAAGAGCTGCGGCCCGCCCGGGCCGCTGACCGTCACTTCGTAGAGGCTGCTTTCCGGGACGCGCGCGATCGCCTCGATGCGCGCTGCATCGCCGATCCTCGATTGAATCAGGCGGCGCACGGCCGCCTCGTCGGCCAGTGCCGCGAGCGCGAAGCTCGCCAGCAGCAGGAATGCGGCGAGGGATCTCATGATCCGGCGCAATCCTCGCGGATGAACGAGGAGATCTCCTCGAAGCGGGCGAACACGACCTGCGCCCGATCGCCCTGCATGCCCTGGCTGACGAGCACCGGCTTGCCCGGCGCGGGCCCGGTCGCGCTCGAATCGGTCTTGAAGCGCAGGTTGAATTCCCAGTACGGAATCGTCTTGTCGTCGCCGTTGGTCACGAAGTACGTGTCGCCGCAGTGCCGCAGCCGCGCGACGACGGCCGAGCTCGATGCCCGCTTCAGGTCGGGCGGCGCCGGCGCGCGTCGCGCCCCCGGCGCCTTGCCCTCGTCGGCGGCGCGCAGGAACGCGATCAGGTCCGCGCGTACGCCCGCCTCGGCGACGCCGCCGAACTGCATGTAATTGCCCGGCACCACCTTGGCGGGGTTCGCGAGCCAGGCATCGAGCGTGGACTCGTTCCACACGAGCCCGGAGTTTCTGAGCGCCGCGGAGTACCTCGCAAACCCTGGCGCGGCCGCGGCCTTGCGGCCCAGCGCGCCGGCGAGGCTCGGGCCGCTCATGTGGCGTCCCGGTTCCATCGCGTGGCAGGCCGCGCACAGGCCGAACGCTCGCGCCCCGCGCACGCTGTCGCCCTCGCCCAGCGCCGGCGCGGCAGCGAGCGCCGCCGCCAGCCAGACAGCCCGCGTCGCGCCGTTCATCTCGCCCCGGCGCTTGCCGACATCTGCGCGCGCGCCTCGCGCACTTCGCGCGAGGTCCAGCGCGATTTGATGAAGGCGAGCACTGCCCAGATGTCCTCGTCGGCCAGCTTGCCGGCGAATGCCGGCATGTCCGACTCGTACCCGGCCGGCGCATAGGGCGGCACGAGGCCGTTCTTCGTGATCGCGAAAAGCATCTGATCCGGGTGATGCCAGGTATGGCCGGTCTCGTCGTGCGGCGGCGCGGGCAGGCGGCCGCTGGGCAATCGGCTGCGCCAATTCGGCTGGCCTTCGAGCCTTGCCCCATGGCACGCCGCGCACTGCTGCGCATAGACGCGCTCGCCGAGGGCCACCCGCGCCGCATCACCCGGATGCGCGCGCGGGTCGTCCCATTGCGACGACGTGTCGGTGCAGCCCACTGTCAAAGACATCAGCGCTGATGCAAGCACGGAGGTTCCTCTCCTTATTGGCTCGCACCGCGTCTGCAGCAGGTGCAATGGAACAGCTTTCAAGATACCTCCGTCGTCATGACCCGAAACCGGGCCGGGATGCGGCGCCTGGGGCGCCGGGCGATCAGACGACGGGCTTGGGCGGCAAAGTGTCGGGCGCTCGGGCGGGTCGCGCAACAAACCGCGCGACCAATATCATGGGGGAATCCGAAATGCGGGCCGCAAGGCCCCCGTCCGGCGACGCGACCGGAAGCGCCGCGCCCGCGCAACCGGCGACCGCGCACTTGGCTACGGCCGGGGCGCCCTCGCAGCAATCCATTGCGCTCGGGGCTGCCAGCGCGGCGCCCGGCGTGGCATTGGCCGACAGCCGCGCCACCGCAGGCAGGGTGGCAGCCAGCGCAAGGGCAACAACAACGACAAGGGCTCTTCGCATGCGACAAGCAGACTAGCAATGCTCCCGGCAGCCGGTCAATCGAACGTGGATTCGACCGGCCCGAGGCGTCAGAGTTCGCCGACGGAGGAAATCGGGGCGCGCTTGCGTGCAGTAAGTCTCAAGCCTTCGACTCCGGTTACCGTCGCCTCCTCGCCCAGCGCGAGCGCCGCCCCCTCGACATTCGCCAGCCACAGCTCCCCTCTCACCCGCAGCGTCACGTGCCTCTCGCCGACGCTCACGACGTGTCCCGCCGCCCCGAGGAGCGTTTGCGGCCCGTGCGCGAGCGGCGCCTTCCACGCCCAATAGGCAAGCGCGTAGACCCCGAGCGAAACGGCTGCGGCGACCCCATAGACCGGCAACGCGATCGCCGGCGGCCAGATCCACAGGACGGGCAGCGCGAGTACGGGCAAGAGCAGCAGGAGGTGACACATCGGCGTCAGTGATGATGCTGCCTGGGAACAGTGGACTTCCGGAAGGCGTGGGGATGGCGCATGTTCAGGCTCTCATCCACGTCCAGACTCACCGCGAGCGTGCTCCCGGCGGCGGCGTGGCAAGCGTTACAGGCGGCCACGGTGTCCTTTAACGCCGCCTGAAACAACTCCGCGTTGCCGTGCTCGATTGCCGCCGTCAGCTTGCGAAGGTTTCCGTCCATGAAAGCCTGCATCAGAGCGCCGAGCTTCGCATCGATATACCTCGAGGTGCGCGTCAGGCGCCGCATCTCCGCGACCTCGTGCGCCGCCACGGCCCAGTCGCCGGCGTCGCCGGCGCGGTGCATGACGTGGAAGCGCTCGGCGAAGTTCGGCATGAAGTTCGTAAAGCCGGGCTTCAAGGCCTCAAGGGCGGCCACGCGCTCGCGCAGCGCCCTCACCTCCTTCGCGAGGTCATCCTGGGTCTTGAGCTCCGGCTCTTTCGCTGCCGCCGAGTGCTCGTTCATCATGCGCTCGTGCACGTCGTGTTGACTCCCCAGCGCGGCCCCGGAATCCGGCAGCGCGAAAGCCGCAACGACCAGTAGCGCGAGGCGGGCCGGATGTGTCATCGTCGTCTCCTCTTCATCGTTACGACGCTCAAGTTCTTTCTCGATCACTCCGCCTGCAGCCGCCGCACGAGCGGCAGCAGCTGCCGGTCCACTTTCTCGCGCGTCACCGCGCCGATGATCTTGTGGCGGATGATGCCGCGCTTGTCCACGACGAAGGTCTCGGGCACGCCGTAGACCCCCCAATCGATACCCACGCGGCCGTCGATGTCGGCGCCGGTGCGCGTATAAGGATCGCCGAGTTGATCAAGCCACTTCGCCGCGTCCGCGGGCTGATCCTTGTAGTTGAGGCCGTGGATGGGAATCGCGCGCTGCCGGGCGATCTCCATCCACAGCGGATGCTCGTCGCGGCACGCCGTGCACCACGACGCGAACACGTTCACCACCGAGACCTCGCCGCGCAAATCCTCGCTCGCCAGGCCGAGCGCCCTGCCCTGCACCGCGGGCAGCCGGAACTGCGGCACCGGCCGGTCGATGAGCGGCGAGGGCAGCTCGCGCGGATCGAGCGTGAGCCCGATGCCGAGCATCGCGGCGAGCAAGATGAAGATGACGAGCGGCCAGAGAAACGCGCGCGGCCTCGCCGTCTCGCTCGTCGCCTCCGCGGCGGGCCGCGCAGCGGGAGGGGACGCCTCCATGGTCTCTAGTGGCCGATGCGGCGATGCTCGTTCTGGGAAGTGACGGTGCGCGAGCGCATCTCGTTTTCCCAGGTTTCGCGATCGCCCTTGCTCCAGGTTCCCGGGCTGGTCGCGGCGGGCGCGTTGTCCCATGGCCGCATGTCGCTCTTGCCGCGATATTTGCCGTCCCGGTATTGCGTGGTCTGCTCTCGCTCGCCACAGCCCGCCGCGCCCAGTGCCAGCAGCGCAGCGACCACTGCCCAAATCGCTGTGCGTTTCATGTGCGCCTCCGTCGCGGACATCGGATCTTGATTAATCACCATAGCGCGTTCCCTCGTGCGGGGCTTGATCCTGGTCAAGCCACCGCGGTTCCGGGCGCACATGCGCTGCGGCGACCACGTGAAGCAACGACGCTAGACCTTCCCAGTACCGGAAGGTCAATGCCCGCGCGGGGCGCGCTTGACCTTCCCGCCGTGGCAAGCTCTAGCTTGTGCAAATCGCGGAACCAGCCGGGACAAATGCGATGAGTGGAAATCTACGAGATGGGATCGGCGTCGAATTCTTCCGCGGAAACCCGGCGACCTTCGCCTGGGGCATTCCGGCGGCGCAAGTCTTCGGCGCGGCGCTGGCCCTGGCGGCCGTCGCGGGCTTTTACCTGCTCCGAAAAGCGCGCCAACAGGTTCAGCGGGCCGGTCGGGCTGCGGCCGGCTCCCGGGACTGCTTGAGGTAACGATAGTAGTCGCTGTCGGTCGTGAGGATTACCACCGAGTTCTTGTTCTGCCCCTCCTTGTACGCCTCGAGGGTTCGCGAGAAGGCGTAGAACTCGGGATCGCGGTTGAATGCCGTCCCGTAAACGCGCGTCGCCTCGGCATCGGCTTTCCCGCGGACCTCCTGGACCCGCCGATAGGCCGTCGAGCGGATCTGGCGCAGCTCTTTTTCCATGGTCCCCAGGATCTCGGCGCTGCGGCCCTCGC
>JBBDXL010000078.1:0-4920 GCA_040902335.1 Burkholderiales bacterium | reverse complement strand
CGCAGGCTCTCGGCCCATTCCTGCGCGAAGTCGCGCTGCAGCGCGCGGTTGATGCCGAACGTGATCAGCATCGCGATCAGCGCGCCGAGGCTCGCGAGCGCCATGTCCTTGTGCGCGTCCCAGACGTCGCCCTGGGTGCCGAGGTAGGCCTGGCCCAGCTCGCCGCCGAACGCCTCGGCGGCCGCCCACTCGACCAGCTCGTAGATCATCGAGGTGGACATGGTGAGGTCGAGCGGCAGGAAGTAGCTCCAGAAGCCGCGCGCCGAGGCCACGCGCCAGAACACCTCGCGCACGGGATAGGCGAGAAGCAGCCCGTAGGCGAAGTGGATGACGCGGTCGAAGTTGTTGCGCTCCCAGCCCACGAGGCTGTTGAGCGTCGTGCCGGTGAGCGCCTTGAACCACTCGTCGTAGGGCACCTCGCTGTACGTATAGTGCGAGCCGACCTCGTGCAGGCAGAGGAAGACGAAGATCAGCGTGTACGAGACGCGCGAGAGCGTGAAGCGCTTGTAGGTGAGGGCGACGACCACCACGAAGACCACCACCAGAGCGTTCTCGAGCGCCCAGTCGGCGCGGTGCCAGGGCGCGATGGCGAGCGCGGCGAACACGAGGGCGAACAGCACCCCGAGCAGCAGCAGGTAGCGGTGGTGGCTCACGCGCGCAGCTTACCGCAGGACTAGCGCCGCGCGATCAGCACCAACCCCAACGCGACCAGCGCCATCCCACCCAGCAACCCCGCCGACAGCCGCTCCCCAAGAATCGCCGCCCCCAGCAGCACACCCGCGACCGGCGAAACGAAGTTGAAGCTGATCATCACGCTCGGCGAATACCGGCGCATCAAATAATAATTCACCGTGAACGCGAGCCCGGCGACGACGATCCCCTGGTACAGGATCCCCGCAACCGGCGCAGCCCCAATGTTCTCCCACCGGATCTCCTCCCACGCCAACCCCCCGCCCAGAAACAGCGGCAGCGACACCAGCATCTGCCAGAACGTCAGGCGCACTTCGTGCACGCGCCGCAGCAGCCGGCCGGAAAGCGCGAGCCGCAACCCGAGCAGGCACGCGCTCGAGAGCACGATCCAGTCTCCAACCCCAGCCCCCGCCAGCCCGGCGCCGCGGGTGATCACGAGCGCCACCCCGCCGAAGGCGACGGCCACCCCGACCGCACGCCACAGTCCGACCCGATCCCCCGGCACCAGAAAATGCGCGAACAGCACCCCGAAGAGCGGATTGGTGGAAATGAGTACGGCCCCATTGGCAGCCGTCGTGGCGCCGAACCCGTGGTTCATGAGCGCGATCTGCACAGTAAACAGCCCACCCAGGGCCAAAAGCGCCGGCCACTCCCCACGCTCCGGCAGGATCGAAATCCGCACATACCGCGCCCACGCGAACACGCACAGGCACCCCAGCGCAAACCGCAAAAACCCGCTCCACAAAGGCGGGAACGCCTCCAGCCCGAGCTTCACCGCCACCGGGTTCCCGCCCCAAAGGGTGTGGATAGCCAACGCGGCAAGCACGGCGCGTAACGGGATCGACCAGCTCAGGGGACGTCCTTTTTTGCGCTAGATCAAGGCCCGCCGCCGGCGGCGGCGTAGCGTGTCTGATAACAAAGGAGACTCCATGACAGTCCTGCTCTCGGTCACCTTCCTCGCCCTGATCGTCCTCGTAGGCTACGGGCTGGCGAACGCCTGGCGGCACGTGATGCGCAACAAGACGCCTCTGCCCCTGTACGGCATGCTAAGGCACGAGGGCTTCACCGCGCGCGAGGCGGGCGGCGAGCTCGGCGTGGAGGCGCTCGCCTACGCGGCGCGCCGCTGCGCCCTCTGCAGCTACGGCGCCGAATGCCGGCAGCGCGTCGCCGCCGGCCAAGCCGCGCCCGCGGACTGCCCGAACGCGGCCCTGTTCACAAGGCTCACGCGGTCGCGCGCTTGACGAACGCGAGGCGCTGCGCCGGCGCGAAGCCCGCGCCGTAGAAGAAGCCGAGCAGCTCCAGCGCGCGCGCCTCGACCAGGGTCTCCACGCGCTCGATGCGCAGCCCCTGCAGGTTGAGGAACAGCTGCTCGAGCAGCGCGCGCCCCACCCCGCGCTGCGCGTACTCGGGCGACACCCCGATCGTGTCCAGCACCGCCACCGGCTCGGTGCGGCCGTAGTCGCCCAAATCGGCGCGCGCCATGACGTAGCCGCAGACGACGCCGTCGAGGCGCGCGGCGAGCGAGATGCGCACGCCCGATTCGCGCAGCGCCTCGTCGAGCGCGTGCTTCACGAAGGCGCCGCGCTCGCGCCCCGTGACGTGGCGGTCTACGCGCACCACGTCCTCCAGGTCCTTTGCCGAAAGCGTGCGCACGTCTACGCTGTCGCGCGCCTGCTCCGGCCGCGCGAGGAGCGCGCTGCCGTGCACCGCGCACTCGAGCACCTGGCTCGGCGCCAACTCGTAGCCCATGCCGCCGAGAAAGCGCAGCAGGTCGTGGTCGCGCCAGGCGGCCACGGTGCGCAGCTCGCCGATCGCGCGCTTGCGCGCCTCGTCCTCGAGCGCGGCGTGCAGCGCGCGGCCGATGCCGCGGCGCTGCGCCTTGGGCGCCACGCTGATCACCTCGAGCCGCAGCGCCGGCTGCGCATGGCCGAACTCGCCCTCGAGCACGCGCGCGAGCGCGTGGCCGAGGAACTCCTTGCCCGAGACCGCGGCGAACTGCAGGTGCAGCTCGGGCTGGCGCAGGGCGATGGCGAGGCGGCGCTCGAAGTAGGCGCGCCGCGTGCGCCCGGCGAGCGGCGCGTCGAGCGCCACCACGGCGTCCATGTCGCCGGGCGCGAGGCGGCGTATCTGCAGGGCGCTCGATTTGCGCGTCATGATGCGTAGGCGAGCTGCAGCTCGCGGTCGGCCTGCTCGTCGAGCAGGTCCTCCAGCGCGGGCAGCAGCGCCATCTCCTCCTTCTGCACGTGGCTGACCAGCCGCTCGGCGAGCTCGAAGGCGAGCGGCCGCAGCTCGGCCGGCGGCGGGACTTCGCCGGCGAGCGCCATGAAGCGCGCGCCGGCCTCGCGGATCGCGGCGTGCTCCTCGATGAGCAGCTCCGCGATGTCGCCTTCGCCCGCCGCGGCGAGCCGCGGGAAGAGCTGCGTCTCCTCGAACTCGAAGTGGCGCGCGATCTCTCCCGCGAGCGCGGCGGCGGCCTCGCGCATCAGCGCCGCGTCCTGCGCGCCGCCGGCGAGGCTCTGCTCTACGCGGCCCCACAGGGCGAGCGTAGCGGCGTGCTCTTCATGCAGCTGCCGGCTGATGGCGCGGTCGAATGCCATGGTGTCGGGCCTTCACGAGAACGTAAACGAAGAACGCGGCGTACGCCAGCGCCGCGCCGAGGCCGGCGGCGGCGCCGGGCACGGCGAAGCCGGCGACCAGCAGCACGAGCGCGCCGAGGTGGAGCAGCGCGTGCGCCGCGAGGAGCCGATGCGGCGTGAGCGACGAGGCGAGCGGCCTGCCGCCGCTCAGCGCGTGCACCGAGGCGAGGAAAGGCATGATCCTCTGCATGACGCCGAGGAGGAAAGTCAGCAGCCACCCGGGCACGAGGAGCAGCCCGAAGAGGACCGGCGCGCGCTCGGGCGCGGCGTCGAAGGCGATCAGTACCGCGAGCGCGAGGCTCGCGAGCAGGCAGGCCCACGCCACGCGCACGAGGACGAACGCCGTACCGAGCGGCGCGCGCAGGCGCGCGCTGAGCGATCGCTCCATCAGCCAGACGTGGCCGATCGCGGCTGCCAGGCCCACGAGCGAGGCCGTCTTCATCCAGCCCGCGACCGCGAGCGCGATGCCCGCCACGGCGAGCGCGAGCACGGCGTACGAATGCCGCGCGGGCGGCGGCGGGGCCACCGCGAGCATCGGCAGCAGGAAGTTCGACAGGCCGAGGGCGAGCAGCCCCATGAAGCCGTAGGCCGCGAGCACGAGGTGCGCATTGCGAAACGCGAGGTGATCGAGCGCGAGCCCGTGCTCGTAGCGCGCGGCGAGCGCGAGCCCGGTGGCGGCGAGCGCGGCGAGGCAGGCGAGCGCCGCCCAGCCGTGCATCACCACCACGCGCATGCCGCGCGCGCCGCGCAGGTTCGCGAACAGGAGCACGCCGTAGATGCCGAGCGCGGCGGTCACCGCCATCGCGCCGGGCCCCATCCACTGCACGCGATAAGTCGCGGCCGCGAAGGCGAACAGCGCGGCGCCCGCCACCAGCAGCCACCACGCGAGCTTCACCGCCCACAGCGCGCGCACCGGCTGGCGCGTGGCCACCGGCAGGAGCTGCAGCGTGGCGCCGATCGCCGCCATCGCCAGCACGCCGAGGGTGACGAGGTGCAGCGCGGCGAAGACCGGCCCCAGCCCGCCGGCGAACGCATCCAGCTCCCGCGCTTGCGCGAGCAGCAGCGCCCAGGCGGCGACCTGGAACGCGGCCGCGGCGCCGAAGTAGCGGAACGGCAGCTGCATCGGCAGCAGGCGGCTGCGCGCGACGTTGGCGAACATCAGGGCGTCTTCGGCCTGAGATCCCGCACGCGCACCGCCTTGCCCTGCGAGCGCGGCACCTCGCCCGGCCGCTTCGCCACCACGGCGGCGGTGACGCCGATCAGCGACTTGATGTGGTGCTTCACGCGCGCCTCGATCTCGGGGTAGGCGAGCGCGTCGTCGCCGGCGGCCTCGACCTCCACCGTCAGCTCGTCGAGGCTGCCGCGGCGCTCCACCACCAGCTGGTAGTGCGGCGCGAGACCCGGCAGGCCCACGAGCACCGCCTCGATCTGCGACGGGTAGACGTTGACGCCGCGGATGATGAGCATGTCGTCGTTGCGCCCGGTGATGCGCTGCAGCCGAAGGTGCGTGCGGCCACAGGCGCAGGGCGCGCTCGTGAGGCGCGTGATGTCGCGCGTGCGGTAGCGGATCATCGGCAGCGCCTGCTTGGTGAGC
>JBBDXL010000077.1:3270-5001 GCA_040902335.1 Burkholderiales bacterium | reverse complement strand
CTAGTCGAGAAGCGGCGGCAGCGGGCAGTCGAGCACCGCGCCCGTCAGGCGCAGAAGCTCCGCTTCGCCGAGGCGGATGGTGTCGTCCGCGGTGGCGACGGCGAACAGGGCCTGCACCAGCAGCGCCTTGGCGAGCGGCGCGAGGCCGCGCAGCCGGTCGAGCGCGTCCCCGGCCGCTTCGGGGGTGATGCGCTCCCGCGGCAGGAGCGCCGCGTCGCGCAGGCCGAGCTGCGCGATGCCCGCATTGAAAGCAGCCGCCGTGTCGGCATGGCCCGCGTGCGCGATGAGCGAGAGCAATGCGAGCGACTCGTCGCGCAACGCCTCGATGCGCTTGCCGCCTTTCACCGGCGCGCCCGGCGCGAGCTGGTGCCTGAGCAGCGCGAGCAGCACGAACTCGTGCAGCGAGACACGCTGGTCGGCGCGGATCACGCCTTCCACCGCGGCGAGAAACTCCTTTCTTTCGGACTCGCCCAGCGCCTTCAGCGCCGGCAGCGCCAGGTCGACGAGCGGCAGGTGCAGGGCGACGTCGGGGCGTGGGCCCGCGACGCGCGGCCGCAGCAGATCCAGCACCGCCGCCTTCGCCTTCTGCGGGTGGTGCAGCGACTCGCGCTGCGCCTCGGGCAGCTTGTCGAGCAGGCGCTGCGCACGATCCACCTTCTGCGCATCGAGTGCGCCGACCAGTTCCACGCTCGCCTGCGGCGTGCGGCCCCAGGCCTGCGAGCCGAGCACCGCGGTCGCCAGCACGCCTTCGGCCGCCTTGCGCCGACGCGCGTCCTCGGCGGCGGCTTGCGGCGCCGCCGGCGCGCGCCGCGAGCGGTACTGCGACGGCACGAATCCGGGCTGCACGCGCCGGATGCGCGCCTCGAGCGGCGGGTGCGTGGCGAAGATGCCCGAGAGCCACAGCTTCACGCTCTCGCCGAAATACATGTGCGAAAGCTCCTCGGCGCTGCGGCCCTCGATCAGCGCGCCGCGCGCCGAGGCGCGGATCTGGTCGAGCGCGCCGGCGATGCCCTCGGGATTCCTCGTGTACTGCACGCTCGAGGCATCCGCCAGGAACTCGCGCTGGCGCGCGATGGAGGCCTTGATGAGGCGCGCGAAGAACAGGCCCGTGTAGCCGATGATGAAGAGCGCGAGGCCCGCCGCGAACACCGCCGCCGCCCCCTGCCGGCGTCCGCCGCCGCGGCCCATGGCGTGCATCGCGAACCTGCCGATCGAGCCGATGAAGACGATGCCGGCGAGCACGCCGATCATGCGGATGTTGAGCCGCATGTCGCCGTGCAGGATGTGGCTGAACTCGTGCCCCACCACGCCCTGCAGCTCGTCGCGGTTGAGCGTCTCCAGCGTGCCGCGCGTCACCGCCACCACCGCGTTCGACGTGTCGGTGCCAGCCGCGAAGGCGTTGATGCCGGGCTCGCCCGCCATGACGTAGGCCCTGGGCACGCGCACGCCGGCGGCGATCGCCATTTCCTCCACCACGTTGAGCAGGCGCCGCTCGAGGGGGTCGCGGGTTTCCGGGGACACCGGCCGCGCGCCGGCCATCCGCGCCACCGCTTCGCCGCCGCCGCCCAGACGCGCGCTCTGCACCGCGGACACGGCGAGGATCAGCGCCAGCGTGCCGAGCGCGCCGCCCCAGAGCAGCTCCGGGGGCACGGCGGCGAGCGCTACGGGAGCGGGCCGCTCGGCGGCGCGCGAATAGAGCCAGACGCCCGCGATCACCGCGGTCACCGCCGC
>JBBDXL010000077.1:0-3170 GCA_040902335.1 Burkholderiales bacterium | reverse complement strand
GCGACCTTGTTCTCGGTGCTGGTGAGCTCCTCCTGCACCTGCAGGATGTTCTGGTTGGCCTTCAGGTCCGGGTAGGCCTCGAACACCGCGAGCAGGCGCCCAAGCGCGCCGCCCAGCACCCCTTCGGCCTGCGCCAGCCCGGTCATCGCCGCGGGATCCCCGGGTGCGGCGGCCGCGCGCTGCGCCGCGTTCACCGCCGCGCCGCGCGCCGCGATCACCGCCTCGAGCGTCTGGCGCTCGTGCGCGAGGTAGCCCTTGGCCGCCTCGACGAGGTTCGGGATCAGGTCGTAGCGGCGCTTGAGCTGCACGTCGATCTGCGCGAACGCGTTCTTGAAGCGGTTGCGCAAGGTCACCAGCCCGTTGTAGATCGCGATCACCCACGCCGCCAGCGCGACGACGACCGCGAGAAAGATCCAGCCTCCGATGCTCATTGCGCGTCTCCCAAGCGGTTGCGGGCCTCGGCTACTATAACGCATGGACGCGCGACGACGCGCACTCCTCGGCGCCCTCGTCGGCCTCGCGCTGACGCGGGCGGCGCACGGGACTGAACGCATGCATACACGAGCCATTCCCTCCAGCGGCGAAGCGCTGCCCGTCATCGGCCTCGGTACCTGGCAGACCTTCGATGTCGGCGGCAACGCGGCGGCGCAGGCGCCGCTCAAGGAAGTGCTGCAGGCCCTGTTCGAGGCGGGCGGGCGCGTGGTGGACTCCTCGCCCATGTACGGCTCGAGCGAATCCGTGGTGGGCGGGCTGTGCGCGCAGCTCGGCATCTGCGAGCCGCTGTTCATGGCCACCAAGGTGTGGACGCAGGGGCGCGAGGGCGGCGTACGCCAGATGCAGCGCTCCATCGAGCGCATGCGCGCCGCACCGCTGGACCTGATGCAGGTGCACAACCTGGTCGACGTCGAGGCGCACACGAAATCGCTGCTCGAGTGGAAGGCGCAGAAGCGCGTGCGCTACATCGGCATCACGCACTACGCGTCCTCCGGCCACGCCGCCATCGAGCGCTGGCTGAAGACGCGGCAGTACGACTTCGTGCAGATCAACTATTCACTCGACGAGCCGGAGTCGGAGCGCGGGATCCTGCCGCTCGCGCAGGAGCTCGGCGTCGCCGTCATGGTGAACCGCCCCTTCGCCACCGGCGGCATGTTCCGGCGCACGCGGGGGAAGCCCTTGCCGGCGTGGGCCGCGGAGCTCGGCATCGAGAGCTGGGCGCAGTATTTCCTCAAGTGGATCGTCGCGCATCCCGCGGTGACCTGCGCGATTCCCGCGACCTCGAAGCCCGCGCACATGCGCGACAACGCGGCCGCGGGCTCAGGTGCGATGCCGGATGCGGCGGGCCGGCGCAGGATGCAGCAGTACTACGACGCGCTGTAGGGCGGGCCAAAGGCCCACCTTACTCGTACCCCGGCGGCGGGGCGAAGCCGAAGTACTCGCGCTCGATGAGCCGCGCCACCGCGATCGTGCGGTAGTCGCCGTACTGCGGGCCGACGATCTGCACGCCGACCGGCAGCTTGCCGCCGGCGAGCTCGATCGGCGCCACGCTCGAAGGCAGGTAGCACATGCCCGAGTAGCCCGCCCAGAACATCTGCGTGGTCGAGGGCTGGGGCTTGCCGTTCACGTCGATCATGCGCTCCCAGCGCTCGCCGCGCTGGTTCTGGGGAAATGCGGGGGTCGCCGCCGGCGGGCACAGGAGCACGTCCCACGCCTTGAAGAATTCGGCCCAGGCGAGCCGCATCTGGTGGCGGCGGTTGGACCAGCCGAGCCACTCCCTGTGGCGCATGACGTTGGCGCGCCCAGCCTGCGCCTCGTAGCTCATGTCCGTGGCGGAGCGTTCTTTCGACAGCCGCTCCCACAGCTCGACGTGGTGCGGCAGCTGCCGGTTCGAGGTCGCCGCGCGCAGCAGCGCGAGGTACACCTTGTGCGCCTCGTCCGGGTTGAAATCGGGCCGCGCCTTGTCGGAGACCTTGGCGCCCTTTTTCGCCAGCGCGTGTGCCAGGCGCTCGATCGCGTCCGACACCGAGACATCGACTTCCGCCGTCGAATGCGACGGCATCACCGCGATGCGCAGCCCGCGCAAGGAGGCAAGCTTGGGCTTTTTCAGTTCAAGGATCCAGCCCGCGCCGTCCACGTCGTCGGGGCCGGCGATGAGGTCCAGCGCCAGCCTCAGGTCGTCGGCGCTGCGCGCCAGGGGCCCGATCACCGTTATGTCGCCGGGATGTACCGCGCCCGGAAGGGAATGCCCCCTCGGCGAGCAGATGACCCAGCTCGGCTTGTGGCCGTACACGCCGCAGTAATGCGCGGGTCCGCGGATGGAGCCGCCGATGTCCCCGCCGAGCTCCAGCCCGGTGAGTCCCGCGGCGAGCGCCGCCGCCGCGCCGCCCGAGGAGCCCCCCGGCGTGCGCAGCAGGTCCCAGGGGTTGTTGGTCGTGCCGTAGATCGGGTTGAAGCTCTGCCAGTCGGCGAGCAGCACGGGCACGTTGGTCTTGCCGAAGACGATGGCGCCGGCGCGCTTCAGGCGCTCCACGGCGAGCGCGTCCGTCTTCGCCACGTTGTCCTTGTACTCGGGCTGGCCCCAGGTGGTGGGCCAGCCGGCGACGTTGAAGGACTCCTTCACCGTCATCGGCACGCCGTGCAGCGGGCCTTTCCTCCCCTTGGCGCGGTCGGCGGCGCGCGCGGCTTTGCGGCCGGCGTCGAGGTCCATGACGCAGATCGCGTTCAGCGCGCGGTTGTGCTGGCGCACACGCGCCGCGTAGAGGTCGAACAGCTCGACGGCGCCGAGCTTCTTCGCGCGCAGCGCCTGCGCGAGCCGGGTGGCGGACCAGAAGGCGGTGTTCATGTTTCCCCCACGAGGTCTGTCCCCCCATCTTAACCGGGAGGCCGCGCTAGAATTCCCCACGTTTCGCTTGGAGGAGGCCCCATGCTGCAGGAACGCATCCCCGACCTGGCGCAGTGCGTAGAGCCCGACCGCGTGCGCAAGGAGGTCTACACCGACCCGCAGATCTTCGAGCTGGAGATGCAGCGCATCCACGAGCGCTACTGGGTTTACTGCGGCCACGAGTCCCAGGTGCCGAAGGCGGGCGACTACACCACGGTGCAGATCGGCCGCCAGCCCATGCTCATGGTGCGCGGCAAGGACCGGAAGGTCCACGTGCTCTACAACCGCTGCC